>CAIZQW010000386.1 GCA_903935195.1 uncultured bacterium | reverse complement strand
ATGTTCCGTGAACCAGGTGGTTAAGGCTGGATTCGTGTCACACACCGCGACAATTTCCGGTCGCACGTCCATCTCCGTGAGATGGCACCAGCGCGCCGCAGCGCTCCCGAACTCGCGCCCCATCAGCCCGCACCCGATCAGTCCAAATTTCACCGTTCTCATGACATTCCCTTCAACAGGTCATCGGCCAGGCCGATGACGAAATCAATCATGGCGCGATCCGCCGTGAGCGGTAATTTGAACAGGACGACTGGCGGGCAGTCCTTCTTGTAGGTCTGGGCACTCACATCAAGGCCACGCTGGTTCAATCCCTTCACAAAACGCTGCGCTGCAGACAACTCGGCAAAACAGAGCGTCGTCATGTGACGCCACCCCGCTATCGCGGTAATTACACGAGGATACGTCGTCGCCAGGGTACGAAGGCAAGACTCGAAGTACTCACCCAACTCCGCCGTGACCGGCGCATTGACCCGCGCCCACTCCATGGTGATGAGATAAGCGAGCGAGGCGAGTTCCTCCTGGCCATTTGTGACGAGGGCACCGAACTGCGGCATCACGTCGAGCGCCGCGCTGAAGAGGATGCGGGAGGCCGGATACTCTCCGCCTGGGAACCCTTTGCCGATGACCACACAGGAGGGTTTCAGCCCGTACTCCCGGAAGAGGAAGAACTCAGGCGCCCACATGCAGGACTGGATCTCATCCACAACCGTGGGCACGTCATGCTGCTGGCACAGGGCGTGCGCATACTGCAGAAACTCGGGCGTCAGCCGTCGGCCTCCGTAGTTCATCATGACAATCTCATGGAAGAAGGCCGCGATCTTGTAGTTACCGGTCTCATACGTCGCAAACGCACGGTCGACGTCTTCGCGATTATTCGGACGGATCGCCACCACCTTCCAGAGCCCCGCGCCTTCGAGCGCGGCGTGGCACTCCGGCCACATGCCGCGCATCATCTGCGTCAGCACGGTGGTGCCATGGTAGTTGGCCTGCAAGCCGCCGTCGTCGTTGCCCATCACGAGGATCACAGGTGTGCGGCCCTTGTATTTCGGCTCGGGCATCTCGGGCTGCATACGATAGAAGCGCGCCAGCGCCAGTTTCAGCGCCGCTTCCGCGACGAGGCTCCCGGTTTCGAGATTAAAGACGCGGTTCAACGTATAAAGGTCATCGTGCTTGGCCAGCAACGTCTTGAGTCCCGTGCGGTCGCCCGGTGCAAGGCCGTTCGCGGCCCGGACCAGTTCCTCCTCGAGATGGCGTGTGATGTAGCCACGCGTATTGTTGTGCGTCGCATTCGGTACACCGAGGGCGCGCGCCTGTTCGATCAGGCGGTACCCCGGAAAGGCGTGTCCCAGAGGCGCATGGTAATGCTCGCTCTTGGTCATCAGGTAGAGCCGTCCATCCTCGCCCACCCGGTAATAACCATACGCGCTCACGGGCGCGGCAGAGGTATGGGTGGCTTCATCGAACTTTTTGGAACCTGCCCCCTGCGGGGTTTCAGACAAGGGGCGCGGCGTGACCGGCTGCCCGACGCGTCCCAGCAAAGAGGCGAGCCGTTCCTGCATGGCCCTTGGATAGAAATCCACGGCAGCCCCTGCGCGGGAGCTCTCGTCCTCATCCGTCAGAAAGTTACGGGCTGCGCAGACTGACTCGACGTAGGGCGTGCCCAGCATCTGCTGCAAGCTTTTGACAACAGGAAGAAAGCCCTGTTCGTACAACCAAATTTTTTTATTTGTCTTCATGCGTTCTAGAATAACATTTTAAACAAAGCAGGACTACCTCTGTTTACGCAAAAATTCTTTCTTATTTGCGCACAACACTTGCATTGCCCACGCAGGTGTCTTATACTTACATCATGTTAAAAGCCTCCGTATCCATTCCGCACGTGGCCGTCCTGCTCCCCCTTTCGCTCAAGGGGCATCTGGATGTCTTTGAGGGCATTCTGGACTATGTCCGTCTTCACGGTCCCTGGCAACTCTACCGCATGGAGGGCCGCCCGGGGGAGCAGAAGCTGGTTGACTTAAAGCGATGGGGTTGCACAGGGCTTATTGTGGGCGATTGCACGCCGCCCGAAGCCAAGTTGTTCTGCCACACCAAGATGCCCATCGTTGTCCTTGAGCCCTCGCCTGCGATGCGCAAGCCTTCTCATCCGCTCGCCAAAAAACCTTCGCTGCGCGTGGATTCCCGTGCCATCGGCGTTTTGGCTGCCCGTTTCTTCCTGGAGCGACATTACACGCGCTTCGCGTTCGTCGGGGAGTCACACGGACTTTACTGGTCACAGGAGCGCGAAGCGGGTTTCCTGAAAACCCTGGCCTCGGCTGGCAACACCTGTGCCATCTATCCTGCACCCAAGACTCACGAGCAAAGCGACTGGGCCACTGAGCACCTGCACATGCAGCGCTGGCTAAAGGCGCTCGTCAAGCCCGTCGCGCTCTTCGCGGCTATGGACGGACGAGCCCGGCAGGTGCTCGACGCTTGCATGTCTGCCGGCATTTCCGTGCCCCAGGAGATCGCTGTCCTCGGGGTTGATGACGACCCGTTCATCTGCAACGCGACTTTCCCGACCTTGTCGAGCATCCAGACCAATGGCAAGAAGGCAGGATACCTGCTCGCCGAACACCTGAACCAGCTCATGAACGGTCAGCGGGCAAAGAGATGGGACACCCAGATCGAACCCCTTCGTGTGACCGAGCGCCGCTCCACGGACGCCACAGCGATTGCAGACCCCAAGGTGGCGAAGGCGTTGGAGTACATCTGGCAGGAGGCTGGACAGCACGCCGTGACGGTGTCAGATGTGGTGAAACAATTTAGCTCCTCGCGACGTTTTGCGGAAATACACTTCAAATCCATTGTCGGACGGACCATCATGGAGGAGATCCGGCGCGTGAAGCTGGATCGCGTCTGTTCTTTGCTCGCGGAGACGAATCTATCGATTGGCGAAATTACATGGCAATGTGGCTTCAAGCGGGAGAGCCATCTGGCATACCTTTTCCAAAAGCACTTTGCCATGTCCATGAGCGCCTATCGCATCGCCTCCCGCCACGGCTGATCAAGACCTGTTACCGCACATCTGAAGGGCTCTTGCAGCAGCCCTCGGGAACCGCACATCAGGGTTCCTGGTCCCCAGCTTTGCGATTGCCTTTCTCGAAATCGAACAAATAGAT
>CAIZQW010000385.1 GCA_903935195.1 uncultured bacterium | reverse complement strand
GCCCACCCCGACTGGCTTGCGCTGAAGGCCGACAAACAGTACAAGGACACCGCGACCAAAATCCAGAATATCGTCCTAAAACCCTCTAAAGGCTCGCAGTTGTAATTGCAAGCGAGGCAAAAAGAGGCTATAGTATTCATAACTTCAGCGGCCCCTGTGGTCCGCTTTAACAGACAACTCTTATGATCCCTCTTTTTATTGTTATATCGGCTCCCTCTGGCGCAGGGAAATCAACCCTCTGTGATCTGCTTCTGCAGAATTACCCTGAAATGTGCTACTCCATCTCGTGCACAACACGCGACCCGCGTGGTGATGAAGAAGATGGCGAAGACTACCATTTTCTGACTGAGGAACGGTTTAAAAAGCTAATTGAGCAGAATGCGTTCCTCGAACACGCTCAAGTTCACGGCAACTACTATGGCACGCTCAAGGAGCCAATCTATAAGGCCTTAAAGGAGAATCAATGTATTTTGTTGGACATTGATGTCGCTGGCGCAGCCCAAGTTCGTCACTACGTCTCCGAACTCCCTGAGAATGATCCGTTGCTGAAAGGGTATGTGGACATCTTTATCAATCCGCCCTCGATCGAGGATCTCGAGATACGGCTTCGTGGACGCGGAACAGACTCTGAAGCGACCATCGAAAAACGACTGAGCAATGCGCAGGAGGAGATGGATCAATCTGGCTTGTATATGCACCAGATTGTTAATGACGATCTGGACGTCGCGTATCGCCGCCTCTGCGACATCATCAATGTCCGCGCGAAATTCGTATAAGTACACCACCCGCCAAGCGTGAACAAACGAGAGAATAGCTTTTTTCTCACAGAGGCACAGAGAGCACAGAGGAGTTTTTTTTACCGCAAAGAACGCAGCGAACACAGAGAAAAATCTAGTACCCTTGGTAGCGAAACAAAGCATTAAGAAATTGGTCTTTGCGATCTTTGTGTTCTTTGTGGTTAAATAAATGAAGTTATCGAAAAGAAGGAGGGACTATGGCAACCATCGTATTAGGCGTCACCGGATCGATCGCAGCGTACAAAGCGTGCGAACTGGTCAGACTGTTGGTGAAAGAGGAGCATGACGTGCATGTCATCATGACACCCTGCTCCCAAAAGTTTGTCACCCCCTTAACCTTCCAGACCCTTTCCAGAAATCCCGTTGCCGTGACCATGTTTGATGACCCCGAGGAGTGGGTCCCTGGCCACATCTCCTTGGCGGACAAGGCTGACCTTTTTGTCATCGCCCCCTGTACCGCCAATGTGCTTGCCAAACTGGCGCATGGCCTTGCGGACGACCTCCTCACAGCAACAGCACTCGCAACAAGGGCTCCCCTCCTCATTGCCCCCGCGATGAATACAGGGATGTGGGAAAACCCCGCAACACAACAGAACAGCGCCACACTCATCACCCGTGGCGTACGCTTTGTTGATGCCGGAACAGGCGACCTTGCCTGTGGCATCACCGGAAAAGGCCGCATGGCCGAGCCTCAGCAGATTAAAGAAGTTATCTGCAAACTAGTGAACAAATAGGACCTGACGAGGAACTTCGCTCTGGAATGTTGGAATACTGGAATTTTGGAATATTGTTTTAAAGTACTAGACTCTGACAAACTGAGCGACTCCCAGTTGCGTATAATGTTTTTGACAACGTGTTCGACGCTTTTCACCATTCCATCATTCCAACATTCCATTATTCCATTATTATGAACATTCTCATCACAGCTGGCCCGACGCGCGAACATCTTGATCCGATCCGGTTCATCAGTAACCGCTCGACAGGCAAGATGGGATTTGCCGTTGCGCAAGCGGCTGCGGAACGCGGACACACCGTGACGCTGATCGCGGGTCCAGTCAGTCTGGAGACCCCTCCTGGCGTGACAAGGGTTGATGTGACCAGCGCCTGCGAGATGCTGGAGGCTGTTCAACGCGCCCTGCCGAAGCAAGATGCGCTCGTCATGTCAGCAGCCGTCGCGGATTGGCGGCCTATTCAGAGGACCGCGACCAAACTCAAGAAGCGCGACATGGACCCTGTCATCCACCTCGTCCCCAATCCCGATATTTTAAAGACCATTCTGCCTGAAAAAGGAAACCGACTCTTTGTGGGCTTTGCCGCAGAGACGGGCGATCCCACAGCGGAAGCGCAACGCAAGCTCACAGCCAAGGGGCTCGATATGATCGTGGCCAATGATGTGACTGCAGAAGGCGCCGGCTTCGCCGTGGACACCAACCGTGTCACCTTCTTCACCCCCAAAGGACAACCGCAGGTTCTACCTTTGCAGTCCAAACTCGACGTCGGCCGCGCCATTATTGGCTGGCTGGAAGGTCGGAGATCAGAGGGCTGAGGTCAGAGG
>CAIZQW010000384.1 GCA_903935195.1 uncultured bacterium | reverse complement strand
GTCCTTGGCCTGATGTGCGGCAAGCGCGGGCTTCAGATACTCGGGCACATCAACTGCAAAGGGCGACTTGGGTGCACCAACGATCTGCAACCTGCGGCGGGGCGCCACGAGGGCGATGCCAGGGCCGGCGCCAAGGGAAGATCCTTCATCAATGATAAGGCTTCCGTCAAACATCCGGTTACTCTCGCGATACCAGCGGTGCCCTTTCCAGAAGTGGACAAAGGCCGCCTTGCTGTGTGCATGCGCGCCCAGGGGCGTCCAGAAGTTATTCCAGAAGTTACCGCCATGACCATCAAACGTATTGTCATACGAATAGGTGCTGATCAGCGAACACAAATGGGCTGCGCGTGCATCACCTGTGAAGCCAGCGAGAATTCCTGCGGCCGAGAGGCCCCCGTTAAAGGTGTGAAGCTTTCCAGTCGCCATGAGTGCCGGATCGATCGGGGACGGCGTGAGTCGATTACAAGCACCCAGTCCATAGATCAGATAACCCGTTTGGGCACGGTTTTCCAAAAAGTATTTCAGCGCGCGATGATAGGAATCCTTATCAATATCCAGCCCCGCCTGAAGAGCGAAACACATACCCATCCCGCCAGGAAGGCCGGCATTCGGCATGAGGCCATAATTCTCGCCACCAGGAAAGTTATGACGCCAACCACCAAAGGCATGTTGCGTAACGGCTAGACGCTTGCAATAGAACTTGAGATGGGGCAACACATTCCTGTCCCCAGTCGCCAGATAGTACTCACCGAGCAATAAAGCATCTGCGGAATTATGCCAGCTCTTTCCTGCTGCAGTCGGCTCGATCGGCTTCGTGATATCCACGCCTGCCATCTTTGCATAGACAATCCGCCGCACCAGGCCCTGATATTTTGGATTCCCCGTTGCGAGCAGGAAAAGCGCATCCGTGTTGAGGAAGCCTGCATTCCCGCCCTGAATCTCCACCCACTTCTCGAGATTGGCAACTATCTTCTCTGTCTTGGGACAGTCATACGGGGCTGTTGGACTAAATGTTCCCATCACGTCCAGGGTTAAATCAACATCCATGTTCTTGCCGGCACGGCGGACACCGAGACGCAGTTTGCCCTTGCCTTCGTCACTCTCACTGAATGTGATGGCATCCCCCATGACCACCCACGCCGTCTCTCCCAGCATCTTTCCATTGGCGCTGTAGATGACATCGCCAACAAACAGCTTGTTGTGAGCAGGAGACCCGAGAATGACCTGGCGCACACCCATGTTGGGCCCGAAGGGTCCTGTCCGCACACCGACAGGGCCGAGCCAGCCGGAATAGTTCTTATAGCCGTGCGTCTTCAGTTGACCATTGACGAGGGTGACATCGCCACCCTTCCATTCATTGGCTGGCGTAGAATACTCGATCGGCAGATCCGTCTCCTCGTTGCGTACAAACCAGTTATACTCCGCCTTCTCGGAACGGAAGGGGATGGCCGGCAAACCTGCAGCATTGACAAGTCCCTGATCCGGCACCCGCTGCCAATTGTACCGCACATGGACGATACGGGTGACCTGTTCACTCTTCAGCCGGATCACCTCACCGTCTATACGTGCCTGCGCAGGCGCGTAGTCACCCTCAACCCCGGCAACTTCAAACACATCGAGCGCACCTTTTGACGCCTTCAATCCTTTGGCTGTTCCCTCTTTGAAGAAGACCGTAGCCTGATTCATCGAAGCTTCGATTTTTTCAAAGAGCGGTCCCGTTGCGGAGACGCCTTCCTTTTTGTACACAGCGCCCAATACCCAGTTGACGCTTCTCTCTGCGAGCAAACGCTCATCAGCCGGCTGACCGCTCTTCGGGATATGCTGAGAACCTGGCAGGATGAGTCCGACACCTGCATTTTCCTTGGCTGTCAACCGATTGAGCTCGCGCATCTCCCGGTTGTGCATCCCGAGCACATTGAGTGAAGACCCTGGAGGAAGGACGAGTCCGATAGGAAGCTGGGTATCGCCAAAGACCGTACGCCATTCACGGGGAATACGTGGGGTTGTGACAGGCTCGGAACGGAAACCGACCTTCTGAATGTCGTACGTCTGGACATACGCGCGATTCAACTCAACACGGTCAGGAGTGGCCCCTTTTTTCTCGACCTGATCATATACCATGTAGGGATAGTCGTTTCCGAGCTGAATAAGGGCGACCTTGAGTCCCACCCCTTGAAGCGGATTCAGTACGGCATTATATCCGCCGGAGGGAAAGAGGGCATATTCAACATAGTTACCGTCAAGGAACGAACCTTTTTTCTTCTTAGCTCCTGAAGTGCTGCCAGCCGCCTCTTTAATAAGGCCATCGTAAAATTGAAGTTGCCCAGGTATATCGCTTCTGCCATAAAACTTCTCCGTCTCCAGAAGGGCTGCCCGGCTTAACCAGCTGACGGGAAAGGCTGATCCCATATTGAGATCAACAATACCCACAGGAACATTCACTTCCGCAACAAGGTCACGTCCAAGGTAGTAAGCGGCCGCTGAAATCTTGAGCGCGGAGTCCGGGCTGATCTCTTTCCATCCATCGGTTGATTCCGCTGCCAAGTCTTGTTGCGGCTTCACGTCCGGCACTGTCTTTAGGCTGATCACGCGGAAAAGCGGATTGCTCTTCTGTGCGGTAGCCACTTTTTTGCCTGCCTCATCCCTGCCCAGCGAGAGATCGATCGTGGTCTGCCGGCCAAAGAGAATCACATCACCGACCAGAATATTCTTTAGCGTAACCGTCTTGCCAGCCGAAGCAACCGACAAGGTCTTGGGTTCCTTGCTAACGGGCGAAGCATCGAGCGTGACAGTCCACAGACCCTCTTTATCGGCAGTGGCGGTCTTGACGCGTCCATCAAACGTCAATGTGACTGACGCATTCTCAGCTGCTGTCCCGCGGATGACCACTGGTTTATCCCGCTGAAGCACCATGTTGTCCGTGTAGAAACGGCCAAAGCCTAACTCCCCTGCCTGTGCGCCTGTTAAGACAGCAAACAGTCCAGCCAATACAACTACCATACTCGATCTACTTTTCATCATTTTCTCCCTTATTCCAACATTCCCTTGACTATAACGTCAACGGCTTTTCAACTAATTAAACGAATTAAGCTAATTGGAATTCGTTCCATCCGTTTAATTCATTGATAAAGTTACTCGTTTGTTTGTTCCCGGGGTTTCACTGCCAACTGCTACCCTGGCGCGGCGAAGCTTTCAAGCGAAGCCGGCTGCCACCTACCACTGCATCCGCCCCTGACGGCGGGCTTATTTCCTCCTGATCTCCAACAGGCCTGAAGGAGGCACATCCCATGCCTGGACCCCAGCGCCAAGCACCTGGGAATGCTCACTGATCTGCTTGCCGAGACAATCCACAATCCGTACTGTCGCAGGACCGAAGGCCTCCTCAAACTTGACAACAACCGAACGGCTGGGTTTTGCATTGACCAAGTCAATCTGCTTCGGCAACTGAGCTCCAGGCGCAACCACCATATCCTGATAGATCGCAGCGATCAGCTTGTCTGACGAGCGTGCCAGCACCAATGGATAATTAGAGGCGGGCGATACGGGCTGAAGCTCGCCATCCAGGAGCGTCGCACGATTGGCCTTCCAGTATTTCAGCCAGAAGCTGAGCATCTGGCGATGCTCTGCAGAGACCTCCCCGAGGCGCACATAGACTTGGGGTACGCTGAACAGGACATTGAGCAGTTGGAGAGCGGCGCTGGTGACGGGTTCTTCGGGATGCCAGATAAACATGTCGCTATGGACAGCGGTGTTGTCGGCCAGGAGGCGCAGATCAATGATCTCTTTGCGGTTGACGGGGCCGGCATTCGGGCAATCGACACCGCGCAGCATGTTGCCGTATTTGCGCATCAAGGGCCCATTATACGGCTGGCGGAATTCAATGGCGATGTCGGGCTTGATTTTGCGCAGACGGGCCATGATGTCGGTGAACAAGCGATCTACCGCCTCATCC
Organism: uncultured bacterium; assembly: GCA_903935195.1. GTDB lineage: Bacteria > Verrucomicrobiota > Kiritimatiellia > RFP12 > UBA1067 > CAIZQW01. The sequence goes on along the minus strand of CAIZQW010000384.1, from coordinate 372 downwards.
ACTGAAGCGTAGTCGCGTCCGTTTTCAGCTGTAAGCACCGTGTCAGCCTTCGGCGCGAAGAGTTCGATGAAATCCAGTTTGAGACCGTCAATGCCCCAGTCGCGCACCGCATTCTCGTAGAGTCCGATCAGGTAGTCCCGTACCTCGGGATAACGCGGATCGAGGATATAAGCCTTCAGGCTATTGCTGAATCCCAGTGTCTTTCCCTTAAAAAGCTTGGCTGCTTCTGATTTTTCACCTGCCATCGGCACCGAATACCAGAGCATGAATTTTTGATTGAGCGCATGGATTCCATCAACAAACTTTTTCATCTCCGGGATACGCTCGGGTTTCCAATCCCCAGTAAAGGCATAACCGCGGCTGCTGTCGAGC
>CAIZQW010000383.1 GCA_903935195.1 uncultured bacterium | reverse complement strand
TTCTCCTCTGTGCCTCTGTGTTGGTAATGTGGGTGATGACAGACCAAAAAGCTTTATACGGGGCAATTGAAGTCTGTCGCACTTCGGGGTATGATACGAAACAGCAGGTGACTGGTAACCACTTGCTGTCCGCATGGGAGACACTCGATGAGAACGCTGGGCTAAACGCCCGTCTCTGTGTTTGAGTGCCGACGGAAACCACCTGCCTGGGGCGTAAGACCCCGTATACTTGTATGCAACATGCAGACCCGTCTGCCCCGGAGTGCGACAGCATCTAAAAGGATAGCAACTATGACGCGTGAGATTCAAGACATAACGCTTGTCGGAATGGACGCTCACAGCGAGAAGATCGAGCTGTGCGTCACCCAGTGGCGGCACGGGACCGAGCCCGTGATATTGAAAAGGATAACGACTACGCTTGATGCCATGGAGGCGACCTTCCGCAGGAACGTGCCGCCCGGGGCGGTCGTTGTACTGGAGGCGTCCACGAACGCCTTCTCCATCGCGGGCCGCCTCACGGGCGCCGGCTACAAGGCGAAGGTTCTCACATCCGACGTGCTGGCTGGCATTGCCCGTCCGGACAGGGTCAATGACCGGATCGACGCGAAGAATCTCGCCTTCACCTACGCACGGGGTGGCACCCGCGAGGTACTTGTCCCCTCCAAGGTCTACGCCGAGTGGCGGGACATCTGGTTCGGTTACAGAAACGCCGTGAAAGACGCGGTGAAATGGTCTAACAGGATATGGGCCTTCTGCAGCGGGCACGGGTTCGACCTTCCGAAGAGGCAGCGCAAAAAGAAGGTTGAGGAAATCAGGATACAGATCATGAAGCTGGGCTGGACGCAGGAGGAGGCGTTTCACGCCGACATGTTGCTCGGGGAGTACGGGCACGCCTGCGAAGTCCGAGAAAAATATCTGGCACGCATCGAACGGACCGTCGCGGGAAATATGGAGATGACGAAGGTCATGCAAGTCCTCGGCATCCGTTTCGTCGTCGCCTTTGTCTTGATCGCCTTCATCGAGGACGTCCAGCGCTTCCCTGGCTCTAAGAATCTGGTCTCCTACATCGGACTCAACCCCAGAGTCAGCGATACCGGCAAGATGGAAGGGGTCCGCAAAGTCAGCCACTTTGGAAGAAGCGATTTGAAGGCCCTGATGATCGAGGCTGCCCAGTGTGCTGTTCGGATGGGTAAATCCGAAATGCACAAATGGGCTAGGCGTAAGCTCGCGGCGGGAATGCACAGGAACAAGGTTGCCGTCGCGCTTGCGCGCAAGATGGTCTGTTACGTCTGGCACATCCTCATGGGGCATCCGTCGCCAAACATCGAGGCCGAGACTTCGTTTAAGCGCAAGCTTGAAAAGCTGGCTTACCGGCTCGGTCCTGAGGGGATCGGGGTACTTGGGTATAAGACTACAAAAGACTATGTCACGGCTATCTGCGGACATCTATACCCCCTGGGGCAACTGACATCGGCGGAGTTACAAACAGGCTCGCTCGCCAGCGCTTGACCGCGCTCGCGAGCCTATTCATAACTCCTTCAGGATAAACAAATTTAAAAGGAAGTTTCATTTTTCAACTTGACTCACCCACATACTCGCTCTCTGTGGTTAAAACGAACCATTGCATAAACATAGACCATCATTTGACACCATGAAGATCTACAAAGAGGCATTATTACCCACTAAATTGTTCGAAGAGCC
>CAIZQW010000382.1 GCA_903935195.1 uncultured bacterium | reverse complement strand
CCAAAACAAAGAACTATCTTACAAGTTCCGGTTTGATCAGAAAAAGCGGACTTATACCTTCACGGGCAACAAAGCGCGAGCGGACCCATACAGCACTTTACATTTCATCACGAACGCTATCCCAGATCAGCTGATTAAATCTTTTAAGGACTACCCTGCATCATTAGTGATCAATAAACAATATGCTCAAGAAAAAGAAAACCAACGACGTCATACCGAAGATAAGCTTGAACGAGAGAAACCTGAATATGAGAGAATTAGAAAATCCCTCGAAAAAAATCTAAAATTGGCTCTTTCAGACGAATTTTATGTATTAGATGACACACCCGCAACACGAGCACTAAGAAGTGTTCTTGCTGATTATAAAATCATATTTCAAGAAGATTCCCTTGTCGGCCTGCTTACGAATATTCCCCCAGTAAAATACTGGGTTGTAGAAATGATATTTAATAGACCAGAGCTTTCGGCCAAGACTATAGAAGGTTTTTATCCAAAGGCTTTGGAAGGGGACACAAAGCGTAATTATTCATTATTGGCCAACATCGCAAACCATCCCAACACCCCAATCTGTTTAGTAGAAGATCTAGCCACGCGGACTAATTTTCCATACCGTGTAACTGGACCAGCAAATACACGATTGATAAATTTATCAAAAGCAAAAAGCTCGAAGACACCTACAAATATGCTTTTCCGAATCGCAACCCCGGCTTTCAAAAAGGTGACCTTGTCTCCCTAAGCGGCCTAGATAAGGCAAAAGATTTCAATGCCGTCGAGGGACCCGACTATTGGATTAACGATATTAAGGTGAATAAATAGGATATGGGATTGTCTGTATCTTCACAGGCATTGCCTTATTGCCTCATTGCCTTATTGCCTTATTATTATTCTTCTTGGCTTTGTGCGATACCCCTACTCAATCGTAACCAACACAGAGGCAGCTGCGCCGGCGAGGGTGGAGCAGGTGAAGCGGTGGGTGCCGCGTTCGGGCTTCCGGAAAAAAGGATTGAGCCCGGTTGACGTGCCTTCCAGCGCATCATCCCGAAACCAGTAGATCGACTCACCAGACAGTGCGCCATACCAAAGTCTCTCTTCTTTTGTTTGACTCCCAACATGAGGATGGTGCATACTAAGGGCTCTTTTTTAATGCAAAGAACCCCTGCCCCATGACTGAAGAGACCAAAACAAGTTGCGGCTGTAAACCCCCATGGCTCCGTGTGCGTCTCGGACACCACTCCGAGCTCTTTCAGGCGACACACGAGCGGCTACGCGCCCATAGCCTCCATACGGTCTGCGAAGAGGCGCTCTGTCCCAATAAGGGACGTTGCTGGTCCAATGGACGGGCGACCTTCCTGATCCTTGGCGACCGCTGTACCCGTGGCTGTACCTTCTGCAATGTGGACAAACGAACCGTCCTCCCCCCTGACCCGACCGAGCCAGCCCGTGTGGTGCAGGCCACGAAGGAAACAGGCTTAAAGGAGGTGGTGATCACCTCGGTCACGCGCGATGACCTGTCGGACGGTGGGGCTGGCCTCTGGGCAGAGACCGTCCAACGCCTCCATGAAACCCTTCCTGAAGTCCTCGTCGAAGTCCTGGTGCCTGACTTTGGAGGCCAGACAGCTGCCCTTGATCTCGTCATCCAATCGAAGCCCGATGTCTTCGGACACAATCTGGAGACGGTACCCCGGCTCTACCCGCTCGTCAGAGCCGAGGCCAGCTATCAGCGCTCCCTGGCTGTTCTCCGGCAGGCGTCGGCTGCGGGCTTGATTACCAAGACAAGCCTCATGCTCGGACTGGGAGAGACCTTCGATGAGATCGAGGGGGTTCTGCGCGACGCACGGCAGGCAGGCTGTGAGATCTTTTACGCGGGTCAGTATCTTCAACCCTCAACCCGGCATCAGCCTGTGGTGCGTTATGTGACACCCGAGGAGTTCGATCAGATCGGCAAGCGGGCGTATGAGCTCGGCTTCTCCTTTGTCGCCAGCGCCCCCCTTGTCCGCAGCTCCTATCATGAAGAGGGCCAAAGCGCCTTTGTTCGTTCGAAACGAGCGTAGTCTGTATCAGTGGATGCTCAACCAGCAAGGAGGTCAAATTGTCGAATGTCGGCTGCGACCCCTTTACTCTACTCTAAATCAAAAAAAAGCCCCTCCATCGCCATGAGGAGGGGACTTACGTGTTTAAGTATCGCCAGCGCCATTAAAGAGAGGCGACCGTGGACGCGACCAGATCGCCGACTTGGGTCGTGCCAAAGCCCATCTTACCAGCGGCCTGACTCTTCATCTTGGGTGTCGTCTCCATGATCGCTTTTTCAACGGCCGCGGCAGCGGCGTACTCGCCGAGCGTGTCAAGCATCATGCCCGCTGCGCCAATCGCAGCAATCGGGTTGATGACATTCAGCCCAGAGTACTTCGGCGCGGAACCGCCCATGGGCTCGAACATCGAAATGCCCGTCGGATTGATGTTGCCGCCGGCTGCGACGCCGAGACCGCCCTGAATCATGGCGCCCAAGTCGGTAATGATGTCGCCGAACAGGTTTTCAGTGACGACCACGTCAAACCATTCGGGATTCTTGACGAACCACATATTGGCAGCATCCACATGGTTGTAATCGCGCTTGATTTCCGGATACTCCGCCGCGCCCATCTCTTCAAAGGCGCGGAACCAGAGGTCGCCGCAGTGGGTCAGCACATTGCGCTTATGAACCAGTGTGATCGGCTTCGCTGCATACTTCGCGCTTGCCGCATTACGCCGGCGCTTCAGGTCAAAAGCATACCGCAAACAACGATCAACCGTGCGACGGTCGTAGACCATCACTTGCGTAGCGATCTCCTCTGATGTCCCGACACGCGTCGCGCCGCCGAGGCCAGTGTAGATGCCGCCGCTGTTCTCACGGACGACAACAAAGTCGATATCTTCCGGGCCCTTGCCTTTGAGGGGTGTCTCGACGCCAGGGAAAAGTTTCACTGGACGGTGGTTGATGTACTGATCGAGAGCGAAACGCATCTTCAACAGAATTCCAAGTTCAAGGATACCAGGCTTCACGTCCGGATGTCCGATTGCCCCCAGGAAGATAGCGTTGTACTTCTTCATCTCCTCGACAGCCGAATCTGGAAGCGTTTCCCCGGTCCTGAGATAACGCTCAGCACCGAAATCATAAGGGGTGAACTCCAGTTTGAAACCGAATTTGGCTGCTGCAGTCTGCACAACCTTTACGCCCTCTGCCGCGACTTCGGGGCCTGTACCGTCTCCGCCAATTAATGCAATCGAATATGTTTTCATGGACATGATGTTCATCTCTCCTTAACGTTAAAAAACAGTTGCTTAGAAATTCGCTTTCCGGGTGGCATGGACACGCATCCGTAAAACCAGCCTAAAAGAGCGCGTTTAACGCAAAAAATAATGCCAAAACAGAGATAGCGAGTCAAGCCCAAACCCAAAAATACGCAACGGGAATGAAGAGCCAGCTCGCCAACCAGATGGGGTATACAACCACTCAGGTCGGCGACCTCGTCGTCGCAGCGCTGAAGTAAGGCGGCGGGCTTACATCCACGCCCAGACCCAGTGGAGGATGGCGAGGACAAAGCCGACATAGCCGGCTGACACATGGATTTTAAGGAAGACGGGACCGAAACGCTTCCGGATCAGTCCTTGAACCTCGGCCAACACCAATACGGCAAAGGAGATGAAGCCGAACCAGTACCAGAGCACAGACGGCGTGCCATACTGGAAGAGATAGATGATCGCATGGGCGGCCAGGGCTAGGAAAAGGCCCAGGGCGAAACTGACATGGATCGGACGAAAACGACGCTTCAGGCGCATGCGGAAATGGCCGGTGATAAACATGGCGCAAGAACAGAAGATCGCCAAATAGCCGCCCCCCTCCGCAACCCGTTTGAGTACGCGGGTCGGCTTCCAGCGCGGATGCGCCAGCCTTTCACGGATTTCAGGTGACACGTCGCGTTGCACATGAAGCGGAGCCACGCCTTGGACGGGTAATGGGCTCACACGTGCGGCAACTTGAACAGGAACAGATGACGTTGCAGCGGCCAACGTTTGCTCGCTGCCTTTGTGCGGATAGGTCTCGGGATCAAAGTGAGCTCTTGCTTCCAGGGCCGAATCTTCACCAAAATAGGTGGCCAAATAAGAGATGAGGCGAGCAGACTGTTCAGGCGTGTAGGCCTCGTTACTGTTCTTCGCATAGTCATTCATTCGCGAGACGGTCAGCTCCCACGACTTCTCAGAGCGGCCGGAAAAGTAACTCTCACAGCCGTGGCAGCTCGTACAGAGCCGAATGACCTCCTGCCGTTGCTCCTCCCTGCTGAGCTCCTGGGCTGCATAAAGAAAAGCGGCAAATCCTAACACGCCAAGTGAAACACGTAGTCCAATTTTTCTGTCCATCGTACTCCTCTCAAAACCGTGTCAATCACGGCCACGACGGAGCGTGGCCCTCCATCAGTCGGCACATGACACTTTCTTATCTACGAACTGCACCCCCCAACATTCCCCTATTCCACCATTCCATCATTCCAGTCTAGTCCGCTGAATAGCGGGCGCAGGATTCAGGTGTTTCGTAGAGATTGACTGACTTCACCTGGATATGCGCCTGCAACAGCTGGAAGATGTGTCGCGCGAGATTTTCAGCGGTCGTCTTGAAGGGCAGTGCAACGCAGCGAAGGGAATATTTCGTAAGCGTTGCAGCGATATCACACTCCATGTCGCTGTTCTGGTCATAAATAAACGAATGATCAAAGCGGGAGAGGATAACCTCTCCCATGATACGTTTCAAATCCTTGAAATCAATGATCATGTCATTTTTGTCTTCGAGACCGCCGACCTCCACGATCAGGCGATAGGT
>CAIZQW010000381.1 GCA_903935195.1 uncultured bacterium | reverse complement strand
CTGCGGACGCGGCGTGCGATACTTCATCGTCACGACGGTCATGCCCTTTTCATTCAGGTAACGACGCGCAGGTGCGACTTCGAATCCGTCTGGGTCATTGCCTCCGTAGGCGCCGCCCGAATAGATGATCTGAATCGCCTTGGTCTTGAGTTCCTTCGGCATATGCCACTCGAGATAAGGCTGGCACTGCTTCGCCTGCACATCCGGCATCTTACCCTCGGGCCAAAGCAGTTCCTTGCGGTATTCACTGCGCGCATCATCCTTTGCATAACGGGACATCAAATCCACTTCTGGGCCAAGACGGCCATCAACATTCATTTGGTGGAGGAACTCGGCGACACGATCGAACCAGTTGTCGTAAGCGGTGCCCTTTTCACCCTTAGCCGGGTCGCCCATGAAGCCATGGGGACGGTCCGCAAAGAGATGGATCTCAGCTGGAATTTTCATCCTGCGGAGCTGGCGGTAGATCTGCGTGGAACCGAGCGGCGAATAGACATCCTTCCCGCCGTGAAAGAGCGCCATCGGACAGGTCTTCGCATCAAACTTGAAGACATCTGAGAGTTTGGCGCTCGCATCGCCGTCGCGCGTGTTGGGACCGGTGAGCCCATCCGTGAGCGCATAAGCGGTATAGATAGGTACCGCCCAGTTGATGTGGCAGGGAAGCTGGTCGATCGCATCAACCGCCCCGTACGCCGGCGTGAGTGAGCTCGTCCCGAGCAGGACCGTCAGGTGCGACCCCGCGGAGAAGCCGAGCGCGCCGATCTTCTCCGGATCGAAGCCGCGCTTCTGCGCCTCGCTGCGGACGAGACGGATCGCACGTTGACCGTCCTCCCACGCGCTCTGATAGATCGGCAGCCCTTTAGGCCGGGGCGTCCGATAGGTGAGATTCACGCAGACGTATCCGAGCGCAGTGAGCTTTTGAGCAGCACGGTCAATCCACACCCCGTCGCAGCAACTGCCATAACCGCCGCCGGAAATGAGTACCATGCATCCGCCGTTTGTCACTGCAGGGGCCTCGTACCAGTCAAGATGTGGCATCGTATGTTCCGCAGCTTTGAACCCTGGAGCCTTCACCTCCTGGGTCGTTGCCGCGATTTGCTGGGGCTGGAAATTTGGGATCTTTCCCTCCGGCCACAACGCAACCCGCTCCCCGGCATACGTAAAAACAGCGGACACCAGCAAAAAACAAACTAACAGCCTCTTATTCATCGTATTACCCCTTTATTTGACGTTATTTTTTCTCAGCGCTTGGATTTTCCAGAAGCATCTGAGTGGCGATCTGCTCCGCGAGGCCCAGCCTCCTTCATGATCTTCAATGCCTCGGCAGGCCAATTCGTACCTTGAACCTGTACGTTGTTGGTGACGATGTTTTCCTTATCGAGAATTTTAGCCAAAGGACAATTGTGATAATTTCGGTCAAAGGTGTTCTTGTAGTTGGGCTTATTGCCAGAGAAGAATGCCACCTCCACATGCTCGATGACGTTGTCCTGAACCAGTTTCAAGCAACTGCCGTTATCCAGATAGATACCGCAGATACCATAACCACCACTGAACTTGGAACGTACGATATCGTGAATGTAATTGTTGTGAATCTTCATGCCCGGGATCTTGCCCAGCGTGTAGATGCCACCTCCGTCGTCATGCAACCCCATGGTTCTGTGGATCAGGTTGTATCCGAGATCCTGGTTTCGTGCGGTACTCTCTTTATCATCCCAGGACCACCCGGTGCTGATGCCAGTATAACGACCATCCCGGATCTCATTGTGGAGGATGGAGACATCGGGCGTGCGCGCCACCAGGATTCCACAGCCATCCGAATGGCACATTCCAAAATATTCAACTGTATTGTCGATCACGCTGTTCCCAGTGGATTTTGCGTCGTTGAGCAGCAGGTAGATGCCGCCCGCTGCAGTGTCGGCGACAAAGTTGCCACTGAAGGAACAATTGCTGACCACATCCTGGATGGCCGCAATCCCGTGGGCGCCTGTCTTCCTGACCGTGCAGGAACGGATCTCGATTGCAGTAGCATTTGCCAACTGTACGGCAGCCGGGATCGCCGCAGTCGAATCGAAATGAACCCCTGGATTGGCATACCACGTCGCCGACTGCATAACCTGATAGCCATGTGTACTTGGCTTAGTCCAGTTACTATACTGAAAGGTGATCCCCTCAAATACAAGGTCATGCACCATGTTAGAAGATGAGGAACCGCTAATATCGAACAGGGTCTCGACCGTTGGCACAATCACTTCCACTGAAGAGATGCTCTCGCCCTTTTGGGGCTTGTAGTACAAGGTATCCGTCTTTGTGTTCAGATAAAACTCTCCCTCGGCATCCAAAAATTCATACGCATTCTCATACCAATGCGGGGTGCCGCCCTGTTCCAAATGATTCATGGAAGGAGCTGCGTTCTCGGGCGCTTGAAAACTAATCAAATCGCCAGCAATGGTTGCGATCCGTGCCCGCTTCTGCTTCCAGTGGGACACCATCACAACTTCCACCTCGTTTAAATTATTCCACGTCTCCCAGCCCTTCAACTCAGCGGGATTGACCTTGAATTGGTAGGGAGCTTTCCCTGTAACCGCTCCACCAAGCAAATACCCCTCCAAAGTCACCTCATTGGTCCGATTCGGAGTGCGAGCGCGTATCCCCCGGACACCGTTGACGTAAATCTGGCGAAACTCAAGATCGCCGACGGCAGCCTTGTAGATGTTTTTTTCCTTGTCATGCAGTTGCCAGTTCTTAATGGCCTTTCCGCCACTTACAATCGGTATCTGTCCGGCAACGGCCGTATAAATTACCTTGCAGCCATTTGTTCCGGAATCATTGGAATCAAATACGATTGGCTCGGAAATCTCATAGGTTCCCCCATGAAGATAGACCACGATATCATGCGTCATCTTGCCAGTGATCTTCGCGACACTCTCGCGCGCATAGGCGATGGTCTTGAAAGGCTTAGCTGCGGTGCCCGGGTTCGTGTCGAGGCCTATCGGCGACACATGGAACTCCAGGGCAAACGCCGGAGCTACAAATAGAAAACCTAGAGAAGAAAGTAGTATAATTCGAAAAATCATTTTTCCCTTCTCCTTTATTAGCGTTGCGGTTCAAAGGT
>CAIZQW010000380.1 GCA_903935195.1 uncultured bacterium | reverse complement strand
TACGGAGCCGACCACTCATCAAGCGTCTTCTGATCTATTTGCTGAGTCGTGGTCGGTTCGGCAGCGTGCAGCGCAGCCAGTGGCGCCAGCAGCAAAGCGGCGAGTGTGAGGTTTGTGAGTTTGTTCATGTGTGTGCTTCTTTCTTAGTTGTTTTTAACGAATTTCAAGTTTTAAGAGTTGGCCCCATCGTGTACTGTTTTGGTCGGAACTGGCGGTTTGCCAGTCTGCGGCTGGCCAACCTGCACGTCTTTTTTCCGTGATGCTGGCTGAATGTCCCACGCTGTCAACTTACCGGCCTTCACGGTGCCGCTGAGAACCGTGCGTTGTGACAGGTGCAGTTTGAAGTCAGCGTCCCACGTCGCGGGCCACGCGGGCAACAGAAATATCTTCTCGCCCGCTTCCTGGACGAGCATCCGCTGGAGCGCGACGGAACCGGCACCGAAATGATCGAAGTCGGGGCACGAGTCGGGGCCTTCGTTGCCGTACATCGGGAACCGGCATATCGTCGAGGCGATGCGAAAGCGCTGCACCAAACCGCGGGCGGCTTCGGTGGCGTCGCCGGCACAGGCCCAGTGGATCTGGTCCTGCGTCCAACAGGCGCAGCCGAAGGAGTCCTTGCACGAGCGATGTTTGATCGTCCACTCGACGATGTCGGCGGTGCCGAGCGCGAGGCCGAAACAGCGGAACGGGAAGACCGGATAGAGTTCACCGTTCTCAAAATTCCTCTTCTTCTGCCACTTCAACGCCGGGGCGATGGCTTGCCGGCCTTCGATGGTCTGAAGGTGGACATCGGGAATCTCGGCGCGGAATTTTTGCCAGCGGGCTTGGTCGGCGGCGCTACCGGCTTTCATCGCGAGCAGTTCATCGAGACAGAAGCGCAAGCCGGCGATGTCGGGGGCTGGGTTGATGGCGATCCACCAGGTCTCCAGCACCATAGCCGGGTCGAGGCGGAGTTTGCCGTCGGGGTCACGCGAGTAATGCTTGTCGAAGAACAGCAATACTTCGCGCGCGAACGGCACGAGGACGTTGTCGCGAAAGGCGGTGTCGCCGGTGAAGTTGACGTAATCAAGCATCAGCGTGGTCGTTTCGAGGCCGCTGGTGAAATAGAAGCTGTGGAAGTAGCCCTGCCCCGTGTTTTCACCGGGCTTGATCTTGAGGGGCTTGCCTTGTTCTTCACAATCGCGCTCGGCGCCGGTCGGCTCGATGTTCTCGCGGTAGTAAGCGCCGTCGTGACCGAACCACGCCTTGGTGATGGCTTGGCGCATCGGGAGCAGGTTCGAGTAGTAATCGAAGAACGGCTTCATCAAGTCGCCATCACCGCTGGCCAAGAGCGGCCAGTAGAGCAGCCGTTGGTTCTGGTACGTGAACCGGCGTCCCCAGAGACGGTCGTCCTCGTGGGTGAGCAACATGCCGTTGGGCTGCTCGACCGCGTGCGGGCGTTTGCTCTTGGAGTTGGCTTTGAGGAGCAATTGCTGCGTGAACAGGCCGCCGTTGAACTTGGCCTGGACACGCCCGCGGCTCTGGCAGGCCATCAGGAAACGAAAGACATTGTAGCTCTGTGCGACCAACGCCGCGCCGTCCTCTTCGGTCCGCTGCCCCGTAGCATTGGGCTCACTATTCAACTTTTCACGCGCGTCGGCTGGAACGGTGTTGTCGGAGGCGACGATCCAGCTCCGGTCCCAGAAATCAGCCCACCACTTGACATGCCCATCCCAGTCCTTCTTCGCGTCGCAGGGAGCAGCGGCCTTTTTTTCAATTGCCTCGATCCATGTCTCGGCCTTCGGCGTCTGCATTGTCAGGGAGTGAATGCGAACATCGAACTGCCTCCCTTTTCCCGTCAGCACCCCGTTTTCTGACTTCTGAATTCTGTCTTCTAATTTCATTTCCAGCAAGTTACCGAATGTGTTGAAGCGGTACGGGTCGGGAAATATCGCCGCCATGTGCTCGACGTTGTAGTGCTTCAGGTCGTCGGGATAAACGCTGCGGTCGCCGACCGGGAAGTACCAGAGGATTTTGCCGTGGCGTTCCAGCCGCACATCCTGCGTCGGCTCGGTGTCTGATTTCTCCGCGAGGTTGTAGCTGCAACTATCGAATCGTTTCCAGAACTCAGGCTGCGCGGTGACGGCAATTTCGCGCGGGGAGTTGATCTCGACGTGATAGACGGGCCGGTTCGCGTCGGCCCAGATGCGCAGCGTCACGCCGTCAGCTTCGATACGAATCGAGCCGGTCTGCAGGTCGAGCGTCTGGCGGAACGGCTTGCCGGACTTGAACGGGTTCGGATCAAGCGACACGCGGACGCGGCCGGTCTTGAAGATGTCGCCGAGGTAGGTGTAGGCATCGTTCTTAGCAAGGAGCAGGAACAGGTCGCCGTTCTCGATGGCATAAACGCCAGCGGCAATGTCGCCGTTGCCGAGGGGCATCACGCCGGACGGGTCTTTCGAGGGCGAGTTCCAGACGAGGTTGTACCGGCTGATGTCAGCAGCGTGCAGCGCAGCCAGCGGCGTCAGCAGCATGGCGGCGAGTGTGTAGAATGAAGTCTTAATCATGATTTATTCCCTTTTTTGTATTAATTACTCAAGTCCTTTGGCCATCCTTTCGGAAGACGCTCGGCGAATCGACCAAATGGTTCGCTTCTCCGCGAATGACGACCCCGTACTTGAAGGGTGTTTTGACCCCTTCATAGACTTGCTTCATTCGCTCGAGGGGGACAGCTTTGCTGTCTTTGTCAGCATCGAGGCTAACCGGTGCTTTGGCGACCGATTCCTCCTCAATCAATCGGACTGTAACCTTGCCCACAGCTCGAAATGCACTGAAGTGGTTATCGGCAGAACCGCCGGTGAAGTAAATCGTGTAGGTTCCGTCCCCCTCATCCACCATCATATGCGGGGTCCGGACCGCCCATGCCCCGCGCCACCAGCCTGTTTGCCCGGGAGCAAGCCCCTTATCAATGTTGACCGCCTGTCCATGTTCCTTTGGCCAATTGATCCCATCGTCTGAATATGAAAAGCCAAACACATTCTTTGGCTGGTAGGCAGTTACCTCTGGTGCTATGAAATCAAACACCGCGACCCAGTAATCGCGTCCGCTCTTTGGCCCCTTGACTTTGAGCACCAGAGGGTTCTCTGTGAAGTCGGCGGGTTCCATCATCTGCGGAACGACGGCCAAATCCGGAGGGTTGAACGGTCCCTTTTGGTTATCAGAGAAGTTAAGCACGACCGGCCACCGTTGTTTCCCATGCTCCTTGTAGTCCGTGCTGACCATCACCGCCCAGCGCCCATCCTTAACCTGGAATGGAATGCTGAGAGAGGTTGCTACGGGGACGATGTTGTTGATCGGGGCGCATTTCTTAGGCACGATCACAGAACGCTTCTCAAATTCCCATGGCCCGTTGATCCCCTCGATGCCGGTGCGCTTGCAGGGCGCGCACCACATCGTTCCGCACTGACCGTTCCAAGCTCCCTTCACGACATACTCAAAGAAGATCATGTACCAGCGATCGTCAGGCTTTGAAAAGAACGGGTAGGGAAAAAGGGGAAGATGCTTCCATCCGTTCGTATCCATGGAATCCTCCATCAGGATTTCCTTGCGCTGGAACCGGTTCCCGTCATCCGAGATCCAGTGTTCAAGGCGGAATCTCGACCAGTCCAGGTTCTGCATTCCGGTGGAAAAGAGGTGATACTGCGTCTTATCGCCGATCTTCACCTTGACCGTGGTGCCGCCTTCGAATCCGCCGGGGATGGAT
>CAIZQW010000379.1 GCA_903935195.1 uncultured bacterium | reverse complement strand
CAAAGCGCATCTATACACGTGCTGTCCGAGCTGTACGAGCTATCCGTGCTATCCGATCCTGCTCACCCCTTCTTCTGAAACGGGAGCAGGCCCTTGCAGGCGGGATAGTCGGCGCAACCCCAGAAGGACTTTGCGCCGTCCTTTGTCTTGCGCAGTCGCATAGGGGTGGCGCACAATGGACACTTCGGAGCATCGGTGGGTATGCCCTCTTGGTGTGCGCGGGCTTCGCTTCGAACAGTCGCCATGCGCTCCTTGAAGCCTCCCTCTTGTGCGAAATCCTGCCCCAGTCGCGACAAATAGCTTTCAAGCATGGTGATGGTGCGCTGCAACAAAATCGACAATGCATTGGCGGCGAGCCTGCTGTCTGAACTGTCGAGCCAGGCTGCAAATTTTTCGTATTGCGCCAGGATGTGCTGGCAGCAGGCGTGATTGATGTCGTCGGTATAGGTCGCTGGATCAAGGCGTATGCAGTAGAGGCTTTGCGCCTCTTGCGATTGTGTCGGCCATGGTGCCTGCTTGCCGAGCATCAGCCAAAGGTTGTAGTCATCGCGCAGCTCACACAGGCTGGCATAGGCGACGTTGACTAGATCAATGCCAGATGACTGCGAGGTGGTCAGACGCTCGCAGCCCTCTGCTATGTTACGGCAGCCTGAACGCGCGGCATGTGTCATCTGCGCGAAGGTGCGTCCCCCTGGATCATTCTGGAGGGTGAGAAAGCGCCTGCAAAAATGGCGAGTTCCCAGCTCGACCACGTTGGCAAGAATGTAGACATCCATCCAGCGATAGCCGGACTTCTTACGGAATATTTCCATCAAACGACTCCTTTTTTATATGTGAGTAGCTTAGCCAAGGTCGCGGATGCAGGCAAGCGGAAAGTGCGAGATTTTTTTCGGGAAGCGCGGGTAGCGCGGATAACACGGAAAGCGCGGGTGTGTCGGGTAGCCCGTACAGCTCGGAAAGCGCGGGTAGCGCGGGTAGGTTGGGAAGCGCATCAATACACGAGCTATCCGAGCTGTACGTGCTACCCGTGCTATCCGACCATCTTACTTTGCCGTCACAAACTCGACCCCATAGCCTGCTAGGGTCTTTGCCTCTGAGCCCTTGTTGCGATAGGTTGCGGGCTCGGCCTGTGTATTCACCACAATCGCGCCTGCGGGCTTGTTGTCCGCCGTGACGCGCTCAGTAATGACAACACCCGGTGTTGCCTCCCAGGTGGATTGAGGCGCAAGGCGCTTAACCAGTTTCGTGAGCCAGGCATCGTCAGGTTGAGTACCGAGCAGGATGACGCGTCCCTTGCCGATCGGACACTCGACGACTGCAGCAAAACCGTTGAGCGGACCACCAGCGTACGACGCAATGACGCGGCGATTAGATTGACGCAGCTCATAAGCATCGCACCAGAGACGGCATGCTACCGTCTCTTGGGCGTCTTTCAATTTGGTGACGCCACCCGGAGTCATTCTGTGACGGACATGGACACCTAGCCATTTTTCAAAAGCTGCTCCATAGCAAGCGTCTTGATGAGCGGTTGTCTCTGTCGTGCGACAAGCCGAGAGGGGGCCCAGAACCCACGTGCCGCCTTTTTCAACAAAGGCTTTCATGCGCTGCATCAGATCCGCATCCAGGGAGGGCACAAACGGTGAGAAAACCACCTGATAAGAATCGACCGGGGCACCGGCCATGATGACGTCACGCGGGATGCCGGCATTGGCGAGCAGGCGATGGAACCCTGTGATATCCGCGTCATAGTTGATGCTTGCGGCAATCGCGCTGGCTTCAAATTGCCATTGGAGGGGTACGCCGTAGTGTAGGGCGACAGCCGCTGGCTTAGGGCGTGTGTTGCGAAGCCAATTAGCATGTGCGGACAACTCTTTGGCGACTTGGCGAATTTCGGGTGTATTCGCACACTCCTCTCCCCACGGATAGACGAGGCTTCCGTGCTCCATCTCCTGTCCAGCCCAGTGCGTCTTCCAGAGCCAGAAGCTGACGGTTTCGCCACCGAGCGCGTAGGTGAGCCACATCTTTGAGCGAAGGGATCCCGGATAAAAAACAAGCGACTCTTTGTCACCCACAGCCGCGGCCGCTGCGTGTGTACTGCAGGTCTCGGCCAGCCAGAAACGCTTGCCGAGGGCGCGCATCCAGTCTGCTTCAAAGGCGAAACGCAAGAGTTCGGTTGGGCCTGCATAACTGTCGGTGCCGACAATGTCGAGTCCAGAGAAGAGGGCTTCGTAGTCAATCCGTTGATAGACAGGGTTGTGTGCATTCGTGGTGACAGCTCTTCCGGTCCTCTTGCGGATGACTCGCGCCTGCGCATCACAGTAGGCGACGTAGCTGTCACTCATGAAGTGGCGATAGGCGACGCGCAGTGATGGGTGATGGCGTCCGCCGACACACGAAGGATTCGGAAGCGGCACTTGGTCAAAGGATTGATACTCCTGGCTCCACAAGACGGTTGCCCATGTTTGATTCATGTTCTCAATCGTCCCATAGCGCTTCTTGAGCCACGCATGGAAGGCCTTCTCGCATTCGGGACAATAGCAGTCATCCCAGAACTCATTATCAATCTGCCAGGCGACAACGAAGGGCGAGGTAGCGAATTCATCGGCCATTTTTTGGGCGATTTGCACGGAGTACTTTTGATAAACGGGGGAGTTGGGACAGTAGTGACGCCGTCCGCCATGGGTAATCCGCTGCCCGGTTGGGTTGACGCGCAGGATTTCAGGATGACGTTCGCTGAGCCAGATCGGCGGTGTCGCCGTGGGTGTGCAGAGGACCACGGCAATCCCTGCTGCTGTCATTTTGTCAACGACCTGGTGGAGCCACGTAAAATCATAAGACCCCTTGGAAGGCTCCATACGGATCCAGGCGAACTCGCTCATGCGAACCATGTTGACGCCGATTTCCTTCATCTGCCGAATGTCTTGGTCGATCTTGTCGCCCGCAACTTCAGGATAATAGGAGACGCCCACATAAGGCGGCGGTGGGGGTTGTCGTGTTTCGCATAAAGACTGGTTCGCGAACACGAGAGACATACTCAGAGAGAGCATCGTTGCGGGGAGCGTAAACGTTTGAATGTTCATCATCTAGCTTTCTTTAATTGCTTATGCTTTTTGAAAGGGGTTCAAGAGCGAGAATGTCTTGCCACGTAAACGCGCGCCGCAGATGAGGTGCGCTGGCATAGTGCCGGTTCCAGGGACGGTCAAAGACGACGAGATGACATTGCGTCCGATGCATCAGTAAATCAAGTGCGGTCGGAGAGTCGTCGATTGCGATGTCAAAGTGGAGTTCGTGCAGTTCTTCGATGGTCAGCATCTTGGGAACGTGCGCCGGGAGGTTGGCAGGTGCGCGTTTATATTTATCAACATAGATGATTTCAAGATGGCCTAGACCGTGGTTGCGAAGCCATTGGGAGGTACCCTCATGGCAGAGGGACTGGCGGCCGGTGACGATCACGACCTCATGGCCGGCAGTCGACAAGGCTTGGATGCTACTGACCGCATCAGGAATCGGGTTGAGGGCTACGAGAAAGTCCGTCTCGTGCGCGCGGTCCATCAGGCGGTTAATCTCCTCATCTGTCAGAGAGAAGGCCTTCTGCAAATTAAAGAACTCGATATTTTCATACGGCACGTCACGACCAAACATGCCCTTTGCAAGAACGGAAAGGGCTTGGGCGGTTTCGCAGATGACGTCATCAAAATCACTGTAGATGCGCATAAAGGACGCCTGTCATTATTTCTGAAACGCGCAAGGAAGCAAGGCGCCCACGGTCGTACTGACAGGTTTTCCCGATTTCAGAGGCGCAATATAAACAGGGCTCTCTGAATTCATGAATTCGACCATGACCTGACGGCAAGCGCCACATGGGAAGGCTGGTTTTTTAGGAGTTCCGCCGACGACCGCGAGCGCGGCGAAGGCGCGGTTGCCATGGCTGATGGCCTTGGAGATGGCGACACGTTCGGCGCAGAGGGTTAGGCCGTAAGAGGCATTCTCCACATTGCACCCTGTATAGATCTGTCCATCGGTCATGAGCACGGCTGCGCCGACCGCGTAATGCGAATGAGGGCAGTAGGCGTTGCGTGCTGCCCATCTTGCTGCCTGCACCAGCAGATCCCGGACGGGTTCGGGTATCACAGAGGTATTCTTTTTCATGCGCTTATATTACCAGATGCCTTTTGCATCGTATAGTGCAAAAAGAGAGGCTTTAGTGCGTGAAGAGGATGGTGCAGCAGCCCGCAAGTAGGCAGTAGATGCCAAAGCACCAGAAATAACGCCCCCGCAGGATCCGGACCAACAAGGAGAGTGCAAAATAGCCTACGATGGCTGAAACACATATCCCTGCTGCGAGCAAGAGAGGGGATAATGTCTCAGCATTCGGAGCGGGTGTTTCTGTGCAGGCCTCCAGCAGTTTCTTCAGGCAGGCGCCGGCAATAAGGGGGATGCTGGCCAGAAAGGAGAATTCCGCAGATTTTTCAGGGCTGATTCCGGCGATGCGGGCTGCAGAGATCGTCATGCCTGATCTGCTGACCCCCGGCAGGATGGCAATAGCTTGGGCAACCCCGATGAATGTGGACCGCCAAACGGAATTGAGCTCATTTCGGGTTGGAATCCAGCGTAGTGACGTCAAGACAACCCCTGTAAAAAGTAAAGCGCATCCAACAATCCGAGGATCCTCAAAGGTGGCATCAACCTGCTTTTTGAAAAGAATGTAGAAGAGGATGGCAGGAACGGACGAAACGATGATGCAAAGTGCTGTATGCCAACTCTCTTGGGCACCGGAAAGGAGTCCGGTGATGATCTTGATCAGTTCGTTCCTGTAGTAAATAAGAGTCGAAACTAAAGTTCCTGCGTGGAGTGCGACTTCAAGGGTGATGCCAGGGTCTTTAATACCCATGAGCGCTTGAGCAAGGACGAGATGTCCGGAACTGCTGATTGGCAGAAACTCTGCTATGCCCTGCAGGATGGCTAAGAGGATGACTTGAAAGGTTGTTTCCATGAAACGCCATAAAAAATGGCGGGGACGACGGGATTCGAACCCGCGACCACCGGATCGACAGTCCGGTGCGCTAACCAATTGCGCCACGTCCCCGCAGGATAAAAAATGGTCGGAGCGGAGGGAATTGAACCCTCGACCTTTTGGTCCCGAACCAAACGCGCTACCAGGCTGCGCTACGCTCCGAATGGTAAAGAAAAACGGGTTTCAAATTAACAGAATGGCCGGCCAAAGTCAAAGCGAATCGAACGAATTCTTTATGAAAATGGCCATTCTGCTTTACTTTATGAAAGGGGTGCTTTAATCTTTTGCATCTTTTTGAAAGGGTAAAATGTATAAATTTCGCAATAATGAATGTTTGTGTTATACGCCAACTGGAATGGTGGAACAGTGGAATGTTGGAATGATGGCGTGCCTTTCGCTCTTTATACTCTTTACGACAGGGTGCTCGATGCTCCCGAGAGCGATTTCGGAGGGTGACGACAAGGAGGCGCAGATTCGCGAATATCAGGACATGGCCGTGCAATTGAGAGGCTTGCCGCTCAAGCATGAGGTTGCCATTGAGAAGGAGACTAAAGAGCAGTTAAAAAAGTCGATGGAGAAGGATCTGGAGAAGCCAGATAATAAGGCCTCTGTGGAAGAGTCTGACCTTCTCTTGCGCCAGTTCCGGGTTCTCAATGCGAAACAATCCCTGAAGGAGTTGCTTCTCACTTTTATGCAGGAAGAGGCGGCGGCGTATTATGATCACGAAGAGCGTCGCCTCGTCTATCTGGAAGAGGCGGAGACAACAAATGCGCTTTCAGTTGTGGGCCTCCCAGGCATGGAATGTTTTGTCTATGTCCATGAGTTCTGTCATGCCATCGAAGATTCACATTATGGCCTCACGAAACGGACCAAGGAGGCGGAATTAGATTTTGACCGCTCGCAAGCACTGACCTCCTTTGTCGAGGGTAATGCTGTTTTGCTCGGCATGGACAGCCTTTTGAAGGGTATTCCCTTGAATACGGCTACGCCCTTGGGGGCATGGGGAGTCAAATCACTGATGCAAGATGCTGACATGTCAGAGGTCACTGAGCAATTGAAGTGGTGCCCCTCCTTTCTCACGGGGGCAATGGTGCGTCCCTACCTCGACGGCGCGGTCTTTTGTAATCGTCTTCGTCGTGATGCAGGATGGCAGGCGCTTAATGGCATCTATGATGGCCGGATGCCACAGACAACAGCTGAGATCCTCTATCCGGAACGGCGGTATCTCAAGGGGTTTGTCCCCGCTACCTTTGCTCCGGAGCCAGCGCAGTTGGGCAGAACGTACGAGAAGGTGACGACGAATTCAATCGGTGTGATGGGCATCGCGCTTCTGCTGAGCGGGGATCAGATCGCCACTGCGGATGATTATGGTTTTCTGAAGGGCTGGATGGGGGATCGGATATTTATCACGACAGGTGCAGACGGCAAACAAAAGAGACTCTGGCTGAGTTATTGGGAACGCCCTGGTTTTGCCAGCTCTTTCCGGTGGCGCATGGAAGATTATCTAAAAGAGCGCTTTAAGGAGGGGAGTTGGAGTGTCCAGCGCGAGGGACGTCTAGTCGCTGCGGTCTGGTCAGAGGAGGCCTCGGAGAAGAAAACGTGCGAGAATCAGGCATCCCGTGCTTTAAAAACGCCTGTGACAGTTGAAAGACCCTCCTGGTTGGTCTCCTGGGGGAATGACCTCCCCTGGCCCGTACGCTTTCCAGTCTATGAAGGTCACTCCGTCGGGATGGAGCTCGTCGGGGGATGGTTGCTGGAGGCTGATACGGGATCATCCTTCACTCGCTTTAGCCTTCTCAACACGTGGCTCCTGAATGTGGAGGAGAATCCGGATCGTCATCATTTCAGCACCTGCTTTGGCCTGATGCGCCATGTGAAGGATGTACGCTCAGACTTTACCTACTGGAGTATTCCGGTTCTAGCCTCCTATTTGCGCTGTGGTCATGAGGAAACGGAACGTTACGAATGGTCACTTCTCTGGGGTATTTTGGCAGATGGAACGGATGAGCGCGCACGTATCCTGTTCGTCCCCGTCTGGCGCAATTCTAAAACGAGCAATTAGATTTAACCACAAAGCCCGCAAAGATCGCAAAGAAAGAGAAGTTGAAGCATAATCCAGCAATCTAGATATTTTCTCTGTGTTCCTTGTGTTCTTTGCGGTAAAAATGGGAGACGAGATTTCCCGAAAAAATTAATTTTTGTTATTGCAGAGTGAAGCGTTAATCTGCTAAAGTACACGAACTTTTGCGGGGACGTGGCGCAATTGGTTAGCGCACCGGACTGTCGATCCGGTGGTCGCGGGTTCGAATCCCGTCGTCCCCGCCACTTTTTTTCTAAGTGGAAAATGAAAAGCTCAAAGTGAAAAATCACTTTGGGCTTTCTTTTTTGACGGGATGAGAACCCCAGTTCGAACAAACGCGCGCCAAGCTCAAGGGTATTCCCGCAGAGCGACCGCACGTTTGAGGCTTGCCGAAGGCAAGAGCGATGAGCGACAGCGAAAGAGCGGCAATCCCGTCGTCCCCGCCACTTTTTTTCTAAGTGGAAAATGAAAAGCTCAAAGTGAAAAATCACTTTGGGCTTTCTTTTT
>CAIZQW010000378.1 GCA_903935195.1 uncultured bacterium | reverse complement strand
TACGTGAGATCCAGGATCTGGATGCCTGCCGGGATTTCATAGTGCACCTCGTGTCCGTTCATCCAGCCATAACATTCGAAGGCCTGCTCGCCCTCGCGGGTCACATACTCAGCCCGCACATTGTTTTCGCTGCCGCCGCGATAGTTGTCCATCTGGATTTTGATGACCTCGCCAGCCTTGGCCATGATCTTAAAATAGGGCGTGATCTGTGCGTTGTAGGGAATTTTCGCCTTGATTGTTTTTCCATCTGATACCCTTGGAAGCGAGGAGACATTGGTATAGGGCTTGAGGCCATAGTCCTTCCAGAAGGGGACCGGACGCTTCACCAGCCTGTTCCACGGTGCGCAATCCGGTGAACCTAACTCCTGGGCAGGGGACCATGCCGTGGCAACAAAACCTGGCATCTCCCAACCAGAAATATCTTTCCCCGCATCGAAACGGATATTGGACTCCGGAAGCCTGGAATTCGGATGAGGCGCGCCGGTGTCGCCGAAGGAGGGATGAACAGTCGCGGCCCAGGAGGCGTCGCTGATGATTTTCTCTTTTCCTGTGTCCAACTCGAACAACAGGCCGCTTTTACCACTGCTCTTGTGGCTGAAGCCCTCCTTACCAAAATACCACGCGAGGATAGCGACTGTATTGGCACCCTGTTTCAGGTAGGGCGCCAGATCCACTTCATCAAAAAAAGTGTCGGTCGGCGTCGGCCCGCGCTTCAGGGCGCCTTCACGGACAACCATGACACCATTGACCCAGAGCCAGTATTTGGAATCAACTGCAATACGCGTAATCGCCGACTTGGGTTTGTCAGTAAGGCTGAACTCCTTGCGGTAACAGCTCCAGAGGTTCTGTTGTTTCGCATTAGTAACTGATCCTGTACCAATCCACTTGGCCGACCAACTGGAGGCAGGGACAGTGTCCGGATGAACAAAGGAGGAAACGGTTCCAGCTGATACCGTATTCACCAGAAGGATTGCCGCATACATTAATAATTTTTTCATAGTTGAGTCTTTCGTGTTATCAAAAATAGAGTCAGGTTTTTGGATTTTCTAGAAAAGCGTACACTCACACCTCTTCACCGATGGCTTTCTTGAGGGGTTTCTTTAAGGCGAACATGGCTATCCCGGCACCTAGCGCGAAGAGGGCCAGCATCAAGAAAAATTGATCCTTTGAGAAAACTTCGTAATAAGTACCGAGATATCCCGATAAATAATTCCCTAAAAAGGAGGAGAGAAACCAGATGCCCATCGTCATACTGACCAGACGCACAGGTGCCACCTTGCTCACGAGTGACAAGCCGATGGGCGAAAGGTAGAGCTCGCCGATTGTACAGACAAAAATACAGAGGACGAGCCAGCAGCAGGAGATGCGTTGGGCTTCACCCATCCCCTGGGTCCCAGCCATCAGCACAAGGAATGAGAGCCCGAGAATGATACAGCCCAGCGCCATCTTTGCCACGGTTGAAGGCTCCTTACCTCCACGGGCTTGGCGCCTCCAGAACATATTCAGGAGCGGCGTCAAAACAATGACAAAGAACGGATTAAAGGATTGGAACCACGTCGAGGGCATTTCCTTCCCGAAGATGCGCCAATCGGTATGATGCTCCGCAAAGAGCTGAAGGGTGTTGCCCTGCTGCTCGTAGACACCCCAGAAGACAACATTCAGCAGGCAAAGGCCGCAAAGACCCCAGATCGCCTTCCACTCTGTTGAAGTCAACGTGGTCTCTTCCTGATGTGTTAGTATCTTTTTACGCATGAGATTGTCCGGAGCAAGATACTTCTGTCCCCACAGATAGACGAAGAGACCGATAAGCATACCGACGCCAGCCGCGCCGAAACCATAATGCCACCCCATGTATTTCCCCAGCGTGCCGCAGACTAAGGGAGAAAAGAAGGCGCCTAAGTTAATACCCATATAAAAGATGGAAAACGCGCTATCCCGACGCGGATCACCGGGTTCATACAGACTGCCGACCTGTGTTGAGATATTGGGCTTGAAACATCCATTCCCTAGGATGAGAAAAAAGAGTGCAATAAAAAAGAGGGATTCTATGGCCATGAGAAAGTGGCCAATGGCCATTAAGACCGCTCCCAGCACAACCGTCTTCCGTTGCCCCAGGAGGCGATCCGCCAGCAGTCCGCCAAAGAAGGGAGTCAAGTAGACAAGGCCTGTGTAGAGTCCATAAATCTGGGAAGCCAGGGGTTGGATGGCCAGCGGACCGAATACCGCCTCCAGGCAGGCCTTAAGTGCGCAAAAGCCCACAATCTGCTGACCTGTCGCCGCGAGCTGGAACAGATAGTCGGTCATGTAGAGAATAAGCAACGCCCGCATGCCGTAGTACGAAAAGCGCTCCCACATTTCCGTGAAGAACAAAACAAAAAGCCCTATTGGATGCCCCAAGAAAGTCTTTTTAAGATGTGGCGACGTCGTTGTCATTTAATGAACTTCGTTAAGATGTCTGGGATTGTCTGTGCAAACGGCGTGCGCTGGCCGATACCGAGGGATTCGAGGAGCGAAGAGTCCAGATGACAATCCTTCGGACGGGGAACCGCATGACTGGGCGGTGTCATATCAGGGACAAGTTGAGCAGGATCAAAGTTTAGCGTGCTGGCAAAGGCCATCGCCATCTCATACTTGGTCAGCACCTCATTGTTACTCCAATGATAGATGGCTGTCAAAGGGGACTTGGACCAGTGATGCTCCAGCATCTGCCGCAACACAACTGCAACATCATCCGTCAATGTAGGATAGCGCAGAGCCCAATGGTCCATGGAGAGCTTTTTTCCGCTTCCGCGCGCGTTGAGCATATTCTGCGCAATGACCGTCACAGAGGACTCATCCAGATACTCGACATTTCCATAGAGGAGGGGAACCCGTAAAAACGCGGCCATAGCACCTGAAGCACGGATAGCCTCTTCGCCATCCAGCTTGCTCTGCCCATAGGTATTGAGGGGACACGTTGGCGAGGACGGGGTGTAAGGCGGATGACTTCCATCAAAGACATAGTCGGATGAAATATAGATCAGATAACAGCCTGTGCGTTTTGCCCAAGAGGCGATGGCGGCGGTCGCCTCAACATTCAATCGTCGCGTACCCGCAGGATCCTTTTCACTGACATCCGGACGACGTTCAGCTGCACAATGGATGATGGCTTCGGGCCGAAGCGTGTCAAGGACAGGAGGGATGGTCTCGATGGCCGAGAGATCGACCTTGGTAAAAGCCAGGCCGCCACGCCGAAAGGCGGTACCGCTCACCTGCCAATCCTTTACTGCGGAACATGCATTAAAGACCGGCCGTCCAAGAAGACCTGTCGCACCAGTTATCAATACCTGCCTCATGATGCCGCCTCCGTCTTAGTTACTTGGAGCTGGAAGCTCCCGTTACTTGTTCAAGGCTTTCATCTGAGGGAAGAGAATAACGTCACGGATGACTTCCGTTCCTGTCAGCATCATGACCAGACGGTCAATGCCAATCCCGAGTCCACCAGTCGGCGGCATACCATGCTCGAGCGAGAGGATGAAGTCCTCATCCATCTTCTCGGGGTCATCCCCTGCTTGATCGCTGAGCGCGGCGCGCTGCGCAGCAGGATCATTCTGTTCGGTGTATCCGGGGCAGAGCTCCTTGCCAGCCACCACAAACTCAAAGACATCCACGAGCTCGGGGTCATCTTCGCAGGTTTTGGCCAGCGGCACGAACTGACGCGGGATACGGGTGACAAAGGTCGGCTGGCGTAGGCTCTTCTCGGCGATCTTGTCATAGCACTCCCGCGTGATCATCAGGTGGTTCCATGTGGGTTCGACATAGAGACCCCGTTCGACCGCGCGCTTGGCAGCCTCATCCTTGGAAAGCGTGAACCAGTCCGCGCCCATCACCTCTTTGACAATGTCATAATAAGCGACTTCGCGATACGGCGGTGTGAAGTCCAGAATCTCCTTGGCCTCACCGTACTCCACCGTCATCTGCCCCAAAACGGTCTGACAGAGGTGGGGCAACATCCCTTCGATGATATTCTTCATCGAGACACGATCGCCATACGCCTCATAAATCTCAAGGACGGTGAACTCGGGATTGTGCGTGCGGTCAATGCCCTCATTACGGAAGTCTTTCCCCAGTTCAAAGATCTTATCAAAACCACCGACGATCAGACGTTTCAAATAAAGCTCCGGCGCAATGCGCATCACCATCTGCTTGTCGAGCGCATTGTGATAGGTGAAGAACGGCTTTGCCGCTGCGCCGCCGGCCTGATCCTGCATCATGGGAGTCTCAACTTCGGTAAAGCCCTTTCCATGAAGGAAATTTCGGATCTCACGGAGAATGGCACTGCGCTTGTTAAACCGATCACGTGACTCAGGATTCATCATCAAGTCGAGGTAACGCTTGCGATAGCGCTCCTCGACATCCTGCAACCCATGAAACTTCTCTGGGGGTTGCTGGATCGCCTTGCTCAGGAGCGTCCACTGGTGAACCTCGATGGTCGGCTCGCCGGTCTTGGTTACAAAGAGACGTCCCTCGACACCGACAAAGTCACCAAGGTCCAAATACCCAAAGGCTTCGTATGCTTCAGGGGTCAGCAAATCCTTCTTGATAAAAATCTGAAAGCTTCCTGTTCCATCGCTGAACGTTGCAAAGCAGGCCTTGCCCATGCGACGGATGGTCATGAGACGTCCTGCGGCAGTGACGGTTTTGTTCTCTTCGAATCCCTGACGGATTTCTGCGAGGCGTGTCCGCGGGAATGTCTTGCCATACGGCTTGAATCCCATGGACTCCAGCTTCTTCATGTTTGTGATACGCTGCTCACGATACTCGTTTGCACTCAGCACGACTTCTTCAGACATCGGTTCTCTCCTTCTTACTCCGCCTTCATT
Source organism: uncultured bacterium (assembly GCA_903935195.1). Classification (GTDB taxonomy): domain Bacteria; phylum Verrucomicrobiota; class Kiritimatiellia; order RFP12; family UBA1067; genus CAIZQW01. Next base: position 1,463 of record CAIZQW010000378.1, on the reverse strand, counting down.
TTGTTTTCTAAAACAATCACACCTGGAATCCGCTTTTCCGCGGAGACCCAGCCATTTGTCCACTCGGTCCCCGGATCAAACTTCGCAAGTTCGGGTTTTAAATCATCTGCGGTATTCGGTAACCGGTCAGGTCCGCACGAGAGGAGCACCGGCCATTCCCCTTGTTTTTTAGGCATCTCATAATAATAGGGCATACCCCATGGATCTTTCGGAAGCAAATTAATGTAAGGTCCATTCCATTTCGGATCCGCGACTGGCCCTGGCACCCGCACCAAAGCTCCAAGCCCGCCTTGTCGTGCTGAAGGGTAACGGCCCAGATGAAAATGATAACGGCCCAAGGCTTCCGCAAGCACATTCAGATTACGCAGGGCCCGCATTTCAGGGGAAACAGTTTTACGCACGACTGCTTTATCCGTGGCACTGAACAAGCCATACCCAAGCAGAGTCAGAATGAACATGAGCGCAAAGTAGAACTTGGGATTACGAAACATCGAAGGGGTGATCGTTCCGTGAAGTTCCGATTTCTTTATTTCGTTCTCACGCCAGATTGCTTCGATCTTTCGGTGTTTTGCACCTCGCTCACTCGTTTCACGCATCTTGGGCACCACCATGACCTTGCCACAGGCGGTACAGTGAGGCCCTGGCTCCCCCTCATGGACGCTCTTACAATATGGGCATTTGTACTTCATAAAACATTGGAATAATGGAATACGGGAATGTTGGGATGATGGATCTGGAGGGCGAGACTTCGGCGAGCCGATTAGGGATCCAGATTCGTCAACTGCAGCGTGTCCATATCAATGCTGCGGTAGTAACAGTTACGGGGTTCGCCCTTAAGGTTCTTGGTATGGCAAATGGCTCCCCGTTTCGGGCGGACGATATAGACAAGGGAGTTCTGCTCGCAATTCACGCGCGCATCAATCAGATCAAACGTTTCGCCAGAGGTCTTGCCCTTCTCCCACAGCACCTTGCGCGAGGTGCTCCAGAGCACCAACATACGTTCCTTGAAAGCCTGCTTCATCGCGAACTCATTGGTATACGCGACCAAAATAATCTCTTTCGTATCCGCATGTTGAACAGCAACCGGAATCACATCCTTACAGGTTTCAGCAATCTTTGCGATCTTCGCAAAATCCAGCATTAATGTGGCCCCCTCTTCAAGTTCTTTGCTCATGTCTCTTCTCCTTGCTCATTTTGTGGATAGTTTACCCGATTTTAGAAAAAAGGCGAGTGCAAAAAAACCGGACAGGGATAAACCCTGCCCGGTTTTCATGAGTTAGGCGATAAGGGGCTTATTCCTTGTCCAAACCCTTGCCCTTCAAGTACTCGAGTACTTTGCCAACCGACGACAGCTTCTCAGCGTCTTCGTCCGGAATTTCCGAGCCGAATTCTTCTTCGAATGCCATGATCAGTTCAACAGTATCCAGCGAGTCAGCGCCCAGATCATCAATGAATGATGCTTC
>CAIZQW010000377.1 GCA_903935195.1 uncultured bacterium | reverse complement strand
TGCCAGGAACTCCGGAGATGCTCCGCACCAGCGCGGCACGATATCAGTCTCCTTGTGCTCAAATGCTCTCAACACTCTTTCGCGTGAAGTCATTGTATTCTCCCCAAGTTGCACTTGTCATTCTTCATGATCTGTAGTTCAGACTTTCTGGTGCGGTCATAGGCTTCATTGCATCCGGATTCTCGGGGCTATGAGGTCAGCCGATCCATCAAGCTCAAGCTTCACGATGGTGTCGATGGTGTCACGTTGCGTAGACGGGATCGTGACGGTTATTCCTTCGGCAGTCTGTTTAACCTCTGCCTGTCCCCCAGTCATTACACTGCTTTTAAGTATCTTAGGGGCTATGGCTGGCAGTTTTAGCGTTTCATCCGGCCAGCGCATGATATGCAGATAGATCGAGTTACCCTTACGTGTGCTGCCGCCCCACCATTGGCCACTAGGCATCGCAAAACGGATGAGGTCCTGGTTGAACTTTCGATTACCCATATCCGGCGCAACAAAGGGGCCGCCCCTCGTGCCGTAGATAGATTCGCCATATTTGCCAAGCCATGCGCCGATTTTTCGGAAACTCTCCACCTGTCTAGGCTCGATCTGCCCGTTAGGCATTGGATTAGTGTTCAACGCCATGTTCCCATCACCGGTCGCGCAAGTGACGAGCATCTGCACAACCTCGGTATAAGGTTTCAATTTGTCATCGGGTTTCCACGTCCACTGTGTCCCTAGCGTTACACAACTTTCCCATGGCCGGTTGAACTGGGTACGGCCGACACACTGTTCCGGGGTGTCGAAGTCGCCTGGGGCTCCAGTCCGGTTGTTGACGATGATGTCCGGCTGCAATGATCGGACAAATTTTATGATCCTCTCTCCACGCGCCTTGTCGAAACATTGCGGGACATCAAACCAGATTCCCTGCAAAGGGCCGTACTTTGTGATCAACTCCTTGCACTGAGCCTCAAGATACTCGGTGTACTTGTCGATGTTAGAGGTTTCACGCTTGACCTCTCCACCAGGGCTGGTGACAGGAAAGTCCGGGTGATGCCAGTCGCATGTGGAGTTGTATGGGAAGAAACCAATCCCATGCTTTTTACAGGCCGCCGCTAGCTCCTTGGCGATATCCCTTTTGAATGGCCCGCTCATTATATTGTAGTCTGTCAGCTTTGTATCCCACAGAACGAATCCGTCGTGGTGCTTTAAGAGTGGCACTATGTAACGGCAGCCTGTCTCTTTGGCGACCTTCACCCATTCTTCTGCGTCGAACTTGTCCGGATTCCATTTCTTATAGAGATTGTCGTATTCCTCCACTGGTGTATGCTTACCCCGCGTCCAGCCAACCTCCTTTCCGGTGAGAGTCACCGGCCCCCAGCAAATGAACATGCCGAAACGCATGTCTTTCCATGCCTCGACGGATTCATTTTTAGGCTTGAGCAGATCAATTAATCCATCGCCCAGCTTCTTTTCTTCCACAGTTGGTTCAACGGCATGAATGGTGACCATCTGTGCTAGGACAAGCCCTGCCACACCTAATAAACGTGCCTGCTTTTTCATAATCATTACGCCCTCCTGTTAATAATGCCCTTTATAAAAGCGTCCCCTCTCGCTTCTGCGTTCAAACATATTGAAGAGTATAGCAGGCTGAACTTCCACTTGCGTTCACTTTTGTTATGTGGTAAATTTCACACAAATGCAGCGAGAGCAAATCATCAGTTACGGCCATATCGAGTGCCAGCTTATGCACCCCCATCGGAACGCGGGGATGGAGATTGTGCTGGTCGAACAGGGGCACCTGGAATGGGCCGTGGACAATCGGCCAGAGGTGTTGACTAAGGGTTCAGTTTTCTTCACGCTGCCTTGGCAGGCGCATGGTAGCCTCTTTCTGCGTGAACCGAAGAACCGCATCTACTATATCCTGTTTAAACTTGCAGAATCCTATGCCACTCCGAGCACCTCGATACGCTTTCCGCAAAGATTCGGTTTTACCCCGAAAGAGGAGAAGATGCTCAGCCGCCTCTTTTGCGGAACCACGCGACACGTCTGGTCTTTATCTGTAACAGCCCAGCAGATGTTTGCTGATCTGATCCGTCTGCTGGATTCGCCGACCCCGCTCAATACCAGCACATCCATCGCGCTCCTACGTTGTCTGATACTCGAGGTGGCTCTGAGCATCGAAAACCAAAGCAACCTACTCGTCAAGGATTCCTATACCTCGACGCGCGTGCGCCAGTTCCTTCAGCAACTGAATAGCCGAGTGGATGAGGCCTGGACGTTAGAACAGATGGCAACGGAGTGCGGTGTCAAGCGCACACAGTTTGCCAAGGTCTGTCAGTCCGTCAGCGGATATCCACCGTATACTTACCTCAGCCGGTTGCGTTTTGAAAAAGTCTGCGAATTGCTCAGGGAAACCACGCTTTCGATCACCGACATCACTTACGCCTGCGGCTACGAATCAACCCAGTATATGGCGGCCAGCTTTAAAAAGAACGCACGCATGACACCTTCGGACTACCGGAAGCTCTCGCCCCAGCTTGAGGCGATCCTCTCCGCGGGCTGGAAAAACCCTGAATCTCTCACGCGTGAAGAGGAACGTAAGCGGCGTCAGCTCATGCACGCGGTAGGTCACAGGTCTACCCCATGACACGTCATCACAGGCATGTGCAAGGGGTGCAAAAAGGCTCACCCGCATGGCCTGGTGAAGGCAAAGGGCTTTGACCGTTCACGCTTTGAGGTTCTGGCGATCTTGATGCGGTTGCGCCAAATCTGCTGTCATCTGGATCTGCTCAAGGATCACCATAAGCCCACCGCCCGCAGAGCGGGAATAAACTGAGGAGTAACTTTTAGAGGAGCCTCTACAGGTTGACATTGCCTAGGAACGCGGACACTCCTGTCCGCCAGAGCAAGTTGTTGGCCCATGGACATGGGGAAATGTAATAGAGGTTGGTGAGAGGATTGGGGTTTGATAATGATCGAGAAGATAAGATAGGTTGGCGGACAAGAGTGTCCGCGGTCCCAGGGTCAAGTTAGATACAAGCCCGCCGCCCGGGGGCGGGGGCAAAACTTTGTCGTGAGCTTTGTCGCGAACTTTGTCGAAATCAATTAGAACCCGATTCTCCGACACCCCTTGCCCCGGGAATAAACAAAGGAATAACTTTTAGCATCCGAATGGCACGAACCACACGAATAATTTTTTTCGTGATTTTTGTGTGTTTCGTGGGGGAAACTAGTGAAGTTATAGGCAAACGAGCTTGCTCGCTAACCGTCGATCGGATTCGCAGGTGTCTTGAGGATCAATTGATAAAAGACGAGGTCGAGCCAACGGTCAAATTTGAAGCCGGCCTGGGCAATGGTCCCTGAATAGGTGAAGCCGAGTTTCTCATGAAGCGCGATGCTGGTTTCATTCTGCTTGTCGATCGCCGCGACCATGACATGGTAGTCTTGGGCGGTCGCACAGGTGATCAGTTCCTGGAGCAGGATTTTGCCAAGCCCCTGGCCTCTGTGCGCCGCATGGACATAGACAGAGAGCTCGACCGTATATTTGTAAGCTGGAAAGGCGCGGAAGGTGCCGTAACTCCCAAAGCCCAGCAACTCGCCTTCGTCTGAGACGATTCCGAGCACGGGATAAGAGCCTGCCGCCTTGCCCTCAAACCACTTAATCATGCTTTCAGGGGACCGGGGCTTATAGTCGTACAGCGCGGTCGAATTGACAATCGCCTCGTTCAAGATGGCGAGGATCGCCTCCGCGTGCTTTTCGTATGTGCATTCAATTAGGTGCATAAAGGTTCTCAATGGTCAAAAGTATACGCTCTTTTCCCGAACCGCAACAAGAACAAAAGCGCCCTCCGACCGCTGATCTCTGCTCTCTGCCCTCCGACCTCCGTTTTCACGCCAGTTTCCGCTTGGAGCGGGGAGGGTAATCCGCTACAATCTTGACGATATGACTTTTTCACTCTTTTTAGCCTTAAAATATCTGAAGCCCAAGCGGTCAGTCACCTCCGTGGTGACGTGCGTCTCTGTCGTAGGGGTTATTCTGGGTGTCTCCATCATTATTATCGTCCGCGCAGTGATGACCGGCTTTGGTGACCTTTGGCGTGAAAAAATCTTGGACTTTAAGCCGCATATCACGATCACCGGCGGATATGGAGCGACCCGTCTCATCGAGAACGAGGAATGGCTCTGCAAGAAGCTGGAGGAGATCCCTGGCGTGAAAGCCACAGCGCCTGGGGTGGAGATGCGGGTGCTGATCGAATACAACCGCCGCGTCCAGGCGCCCCTCATTGTCGGCACAGATCCCAAGCGTGG
>CAIZQW010000376.1 GCA_903935195.1 uncultured bacterium | reverse complement strand
TCAATTTTGACTTTCCAGAAAGATACTAAAAATGAGTGATGAGATCGTACCGCTCCCCGTTCAAGAACAAGGCCTGAAAAACATCAATATCGAAGAGGAAATGAGCTCCTCCTATATTGATTATTCTATGAGTGTGATCATCGGACGTGCGTTGCCAGACGCCCGTGACGGACTCAAGCCCGTGCATCGCCGCGTACTCTTTACAATGTACGAGCTGGGTAATTCCCACAACAAGCCTTACAAAAAGTCTGCACGTATCGTCGGTGACGTCATGGGTAAATATCACCCCCATGGCGACCAAGCGATCTACGACACCCTCGTCCGCATGGCTCAAGATTTTTCGATGCGCTATCCGCTGATTGACGGCTGGGGTAACTTTGGCTCCATTGACGGCGACTCGCCTGCTGCCATGCGTTACACTGAAGCGCGTATGGACAAGCTGACGGATGAGATGCTTGATGATATCGAGAAGGAGACCGTTGATTTTCGTCCCAACTACAATGAAGAATTTCAGGAACCTGTTGTCCTCCCCTCTCGCCTACCCAACTTGCTCCTCAATGGTTCGACGGGTATTGCCGTGGGTATGGCCACCAACATCCCTCCGCATAACCTTGGGGAACTCGTCGATGGTATCACGCACTATGTGGACAACCCCGACTGCTCGATTGATGATTTGATGCAGTTCGTCAAGGGACCCGACTTTCCAACCGGCGCCACGATCTGTGGTACGCGAGCGATTGAAGCCATGTATAAGCTTGGCCGTGGACAAATGATCGTCCGTGGCAAAGCCGAGGTCGTCGAATACAAGAACAAAGAAGCCATCATCATCACCGAAATTCCCTACATGGTGAATAAGGCGAACATGATTGAGAAAATGGCCGAACTGGTGAACAACAAGGTCATTGAGGGCATTACGGATATTCGCGATGAGTCCAAGAGCGACATCCGCGTGGTGATCGAGCTGAAGCGTGGTGCGATTGGCCAAGTCGTTCTCAACAATCTCTATAAGCACACACAGTTGCAGACCACCTTCGGCGCCATCATGTTGGCCATTGACCAAGGCCGTCCCAAAGTGATGAATCTGAAGGAGCTTTTCCGCTGCTATGTCGACCACCGTTTCACCGTACTCACGCGCCGGACGCGTTTCGAGTTGGCCAAAGCAGAGGCACGCAAGCACATTTTGGAAGGCCTGCTCATTGCCCTTGATAATCTGGACGAGGTGGTCAAAATTATTCGTGCGTCGAAGAATCGCGAAGAGGCGAAGGGACGCTTGATCGAGCGTTTCAGCTTCTCTGAACGGCAAGTCGATGCGATCCTCGAAATGCGTCTCTACCAGCTCACCGGACTGGAACGCGATAAGGTTGACGCGGAGTTGCGCGCCTTATTAGAGCAGATCACCTATCTGAATGGGTTGCTGGCTGACTCCGGAAAAATTTACGGGTTGATCAAACAGGACCTCGTGGACATCAAGGCGAAATTTGTCACCTCCAGTAAGCGGGATGACAGCCGTCGCACACAGATCGTCCCCATGGAGGGTGAGGTCAACATCGAAGACCTGATCGCCGATGAACCCTGTGTTATCACCCTTAGCCATCGTGGTTACGTCAAGCGCGTGCCCCTGACGGTCTATCGTGAACAGAAGCGTGGTGGACGGGGCATCACAGGTGCCGCCATCAAGGAAGAGGACTTCATCACCACCGTCTTTGTCGCGGACACCCATGACACCTTGCTCTTCTTCACAAACACAGGACGCGTCTTTGCAGAGCGCGCCTTTGACGTGCCTGAAGCGCCTCGGACCTCCTTTGGCAAGCCGATCGTCAATCTTCTCCAGTTCCAAGAAAACGAGATGGTCGCAGCCTTGCTACCGATCCGTGCCTTTGCGCAAGATGTGGACATCATGTTTGCCACCGAGCACGGAACCGTCAAAAAGACCGCGCTCGCCGATTACAAGAATGTGAACAAGAACGGCATCCGCGCCTTAAACATTGATGAGGGTGACAAACTCATCCAGGTTCGCCTGACGCATGTCGGTGACGATGTTCTTTTGATCACAGCCAATGGACAGGCCATGCGCTTCAACGAAGCCCAGGTTCGTCGCATGGGCCGTACTGCTACCGGTGTTCGTGGCATCCGCCTGGCAGCCGATGATGTGGTCCGCAGCTTCGATGTTGTCGACAACAGCGCCACCTTGCTGGTCGCGACAGAGAATGGCTATGGCAAGCGTACAGAGTTCAATGGTTTTACACCTCACCATCGTGGTGGCAAGGGAATGATTGCTATCAAGGATGATTCTGGGCGTAACGGCAAAGTTGTTGCTGCCCATGCGGTGAAGGAAGATCAATCTGTCATCATCATCACCTCCTCTGGCATGATGGTTCGCTCACCGGTCAGCGACATCCGCGTCTGCGGAAGAAGCGCGCAGGGCGTGCGCCTCGTGCGCATGGATGAGGGTACGGTGCTCGTCTCCGCCAGCATTGCCGATGCGGAAGAAGTCGAGGCACCCGCTAACATTGTTCCGGCACTGCCCACCGATGAGGAAGGTACCGACACGGAATCCCCGAACATTGCTGAAGAAGCAATGGAATAGGTAAGCCCACCGCCCGGGGCTCCGGGAACAAACAGAGGAGTAACTGGAAGAGGAATAGTGGAATGGTGGAATCTTGGAATAATGGAAGACTATCCTGCCGGGAGGGACGAGCGTCTGCTCGTCCAAGGCTCGCAGACGCGTGCCCCTCCCATGACGGTACTTTGAATTTCCTCATCATTCCAACATTCCCATATTCCATTATTCCAGTAAAATTTTACCAAGGAACCAAATCATGTTAGACATTAAGCGTATCCGTGAAAATTTTGATGAAGTAGCCGAAGGCTTGAGCCGCCGTGGTGCAGAGATCGCACTCGCTGAAACCGCACGTGACTTAGATGCCAAGCGTCGCGCCATTGTCGTGCAGGCGGATGACCTCAAGACCCAGCGTAATGCACGCTCGAAAGAGATCGGCGCCCTCAAGAAAGCTGGACAAAACACCGATGCCATTCAAGCGGATGTCCGTCTGATCGGCGAACAGATTACAGCCCTTGATGAAGAACTCCGCCAGACGGAGGAGGCGCTAGAAACCGCCATGCTACGCATTCCGAATGTGCCGTGTAAGACTATACCGACAGGAGCTGACGCCACAGCAAACCGTGTTGTGCGGTCCTGGGGCTCGACGCCCTCCTTCACCTTCAAACCACTTGATCATATTGCTCTTGGCGAGAAACTAGGGCTCTTCGACCTGCCGCGTGGGGTCAAGATCACGGGTTCGGGATTCCCGCTCATGAAGGGTGCAGGCTCAAAGTTGCAACGCGCCTTGGTTCAATACATGCTGGATCTGCATACAGAGAAGCATGGGTACACCGAACTCCTTCCTCCCTTTGTCGTCAACAGTGCATCGATGCGTGGCACTGGCCAGTTGCCCAAGATGGCTGAAGACATGTACCATTGCGAGATCGACGACCTCTGGCTCATCCCCACAGCGGAAGTGCCTGTCACCAACTATCATCGTGATGAAATCCTTGAGTGTAAGTTGCCGATCTACCTTACGGCCTATACGCCCTGTTTCCGCCGCGAGGCTGGCTCAGCGGGAAAAGATACGCGAGGCATCCTGCGCGTCCACCAGTTTGACAAGGTCGAGATGGTCAAGTTCGTGGAACCCGAGACCTCCTACGACGAACTCGAATCCTTAGTCGTGAATGCCGAAGCGGTCCTGCAAGGACTCGGACTCCACTATCGCATCTTGGAACTTTGCTCCGGAGACATCAGCTTCTCGGCGGCCAAGTGTTATGACATCGAACTCTGGGCACCTGGACAGCAAGGCTGGCTGGAGGTTTCGAGTTGCTCGAACTTTGAAGACTTTCAGGCACGTCGCCTGAACTGCAAATATCGGGATGCAACAGGCAAAGCAAGACTCGTCCATACATTGAATGGTTCGGGTGTCGCACTGCCACGCCTCGTGATTGCGATCCTCGAACAACTGCAGCAAGAGGATGGCTCTGTTCTCCTGCCTGAGGTACTCCGCTCCTATATGCGTGGTCTGGAGAAACTAACGCCCCTCGCTTAAAGGGAATCCCCCATTCTCCATGAGCACACACTTTCTCCACACTTTAAACGAGTGGCCACCTGAGCGTGTCCATGACTTGATCTATTCACGAACAACCGATCAGGTTGGCGCTGCCCTCAACAGCTCCGGACACTATGAGCCAGAGAATCTGGCTGCACTTCTCTCCCCTGCTGCCGAGCCACAGCTCGAAAACCTCGCGCAGCTCTCCGCACATTGGACACGCCAACGCTTCGGCAATGCGATCCAATTCTTTGCGCCACTCTATGTCTCCAATTTCTGTTGCAATGGTTGTACCTACTGTGGCTTTAATCAGGCGACAAACAATACCGTCCGACGCGCCCTAACATTGGAGGAGGCAGTTGCTGAAGCACAGTGCCTCGCCAGCCAGGGGTTTGGACACATCCTGCTCGTCTCTGGCGAAGACCGCAAAAATGCATCGCCTGAATGGCTGGCTGAATTGACGCATCGGATACGTCCCCTCTTCGCCTCAATCCAGATCGAGATCTATGCCTTAAGCCAGCCCGAGTATGTACGCCTGATCAGTCAAGGTGTTGACGGCATGACTATGTTCCAAGAGAGTTATAATCCAAAGGTCTATGCCCACTTCCATCCAACAGGCCCCAAGCGTGACTACAACAACCGCATTGATGCGTTTGAACGTGCCGCGCAGGCGGGCATGACCTTTCTGGGACTCGGCACGCTCCTCGGACTCAACGACTGGCGGGAAGAAGGTTTCTACATGGGGTTACACGCGGCCTATCTCCAGAAGAAATACTGGAGGACCTCTTTGGCGTTTTCCTTTCCTCGAATCCGTCCAGCAGCGGGTAGCATGCCCCCTCCCTATCCTGTCACGGATGCCAACCTCGTTCAACTCATGAGTGCCTTACGCGTCCAGCTCCCGGATTCAACGCAAACACTCTCCACGCGTGAATCTCCTGGTTTCCGGGAGCGGCTTCTGTATATCGCAGTCAACAAGATGTCCGCAGGCGCCAAGACCACGCCTGGTGGCTATCAGCAAGCGACCGATGCAGAAGCACAATTCGAAGTGGCTGATCCTCGCTCACTCGAAGAAGTCGCCAAGGTTGTCAAGTCATTGGGCTTTGACCCCGTCATGAAAGACTGGGATTCCACCTACTCCAAAGCATGAGTTTTCTATAAAATGGTTTTGACTAAAAGAGGTGAGCCATGAAAAGCTTTAGAAAAGAGATCTTTGTTGAATACCCTCGGCGGCGAGGCTTTTTAAATATTACACCCCAAGTGAATGACTGCTTAAAAGAGAGTGGTATTCAGGAAGGGCTCCTGTTGTGTAACTCCATGCACATTACAGCGAGCGTCTTCATCAACGACAACGAGACCGGACTCCACCATGACTTTGAAGCCTGGCTGGAGGAGCTGGCGCCCTTTAATCCAGACCCTGACCATTATTTTCACAACCGGACCGGCGAAGACAATGCGGACGCGCACTTAAAGCGTCAGATCATGGGTCGGGAGGTTGTCGTAGCTGTCACGCGCGGACGCCTTGACTTCGGCACGTGGGAGCAGATCTTTTACGGTGAGTTTGATGGACTACGCCGCAAGCGCATCCTCGTGAAGATCATCGGCGAGTAACAAGCCTACGAACAACGGTTATATTTAACCACAGAGAACACAAAGAGCGCACAGAAAGAGTAGAACCACAGTACTTTAATTTTCTATGGGTTCCTTGCGTTCTTTGCGGTGAATCACCTACAAACCCATTACCGCCGTCCAAAGCCACCCCAGCCCCGACGCGAGGAGGTACTGTCATAGATCGTCTGTATCTGCTCGGCAAACTCCCTGGATTGCTTGTCGTTATACCCCATATTACGCCCTGTGATCTCCAGAAGAGTTGACCGCTCTTCTTTATAGAGGTCATCCACAGAATGACTTAAGTCGTGCATTTCGGTACGCATTTGCTCCGTAACCTCGCTCTTGCCATCACTCATCGCGGTGCGCAATTCAGTCATCCGACTCACACTGGCCAGCAACTTCTCATGGTTAACCCGCTGCTTCTCATTCATGTTGGCGGTATCGAGTGACGTGAGGAAATCCGCACGCTCCGTGGCCCGTTGCTGCATTTGCTGAAGGAATTCCGTGCGTCGTTTTTCCCACTCAGCCTTCTGCTCAGGGGTAATCTCCTTGTTGAGCATCGAGGCGACCTGCGAGATAGGATCCTTTTGAGTTTTGGGCTCGGCTTTGACAATTTCAGGCTGCTGCGGCTCACTCGCCTGATTTGCCAGCTGGCTTTTCAGCTCGGCAATTTCACGCTTCGCTTCATACAAGGCCTGTTCATCCACAACCTTGACGATCTTAGGTGGCGGCGCCACTGGCAGAACAGGTACTTCAGGCGGAGGCGCCATTAAGACTTGCCAACCATAGACTCCCCCTATCCCGATTAACAATCCAAATACCAGTCCAGCCCCCATATTACGCAGTGCTGTATTCATTTCATTTCCCTTTAAGTTTATATTTAAACGCAACAACCTTCAAAAAATTGCCAAAAACCTTTGTTAATTTCGAATCTGTTCCCCCGACTTACTGACACTTCCCAACTTATTGGCACTTACTGACACTTCCCAGCTTATTGACACTTACTGACACTTCCCGACTTACTGACACTTCCCAAC
>CAIZQW010000375.1 GCA_903935195.1 uncultured bacterium | reverse complement strand
CCAAGCGCATGATGCGAAGGATGACTTTTGGCGCTCACTCTAAACTGCGCCCTCGACAATATGCCCTCTTAATGTTATGGTATAAAAGAATAAATGCTTTTAATCTGGAGGTGTGAATGTATACAATGCGAGTGATGATTGTAGATGATGAGGCACATGCGAGGGTTGTTTTACGCGAACTTGTTAAATCTATCCCGGCAGAGGTGGTTGGAGAATTGGATAATGGTTCGGATGTCGTGTCACAATATGGAATACTCCAGCCGGATATCGTGTTGTTGGATATCAATATGCCGTTCAAGACAGGGGATACGGTTATCACAGAGCTTTTACAAAGTTATCCTGGCGCTCGCATTATCATCCTCACAGGAGTCGCTGACAGCGAAACGATTGGGCAGTGCATTGACTCGGGCGCCTGCGGCTTCATCAGGAAGGATAACCCCTTCGCGGAGATGCGTGAGCAAATGCTCAGTATTATTCGGGCTGACTGATTTTTTTTGAATTCCCAAGGTAGGAATTATGACGCCATCACGAAACGGACATATTACACCCAGCTGTTTTTCGCGTCGTCATTTTGTTGCGGCCTTAGGAGCAACGACAGTCGCCTCGCCACTTCTGGCGCAGGAGCCTGAACCTTCAACACCTGTAATCCAGTTGACTGGACCCAAAATCAAATTGGGCATCGTGGGCTGTGGCGGTCGTGGCACCTTCATGGAAAAGCTCTTCCGTCAGCATGGTGGCTATGAGATCGTCTCGGTCTGTGACTATTTTCCGGAGAAGGCTGAAAAGGTTGGCGCGACGTTCGGGGTTCCGAAGGAGCGTTGCTTCTCAGGCCTCAGCGGCTATAAACGCGTGCTTGATTCGAAGCCGGACGCAGTGGCCCTCTTCTCGCCCCCGTACTTCCATCCCGAACATGCTGCTGCCGCTGTCGAGGCGGGTGTTCATCTCTATGTCGCCAAGCCGGTTGCCGTGGATGTGCCGGGCTGTCGTACCATTGAAGCCAGCGGTAAGCGTGCAACGGAAAAGAAGCTCTGCTTCCTGGTGGACTTCCAGACGCGGGCGACCGGCTATTATCAGGAGGCGCTCAAGCGGGTCCATGCAGGAGCCATCGGGGAACTTGTTTTTGGCGATCTCTATTATCATGGCAGAGCCTTTGACCGGATAACCGAAGCGGATGATGCCGAAGGTCGGCTCATCAATTGGCTCTTTGACAAGTCCCTCTCCGGTGACATTATCACCTAGCAGAATATCCACTGTCTCGATGTCATGAACTGGGTTTGCCAGGTGCCACCGCTGGATGCGTATGGCACCGGCGGACGCAAGGTGCGCGTGAATGTCGGGGACTGCTGGGACTATTTCACCTTGCACTTCAACTATCCGAATCATGTCGGCATGGTCTTCAGTTCCCGTCAGTTCGATGCGCATGGTACGCAGCCCGATGGTATCTTCTGCCGCGTGACAGGCACCAAGGGCGTGCTGGAGACAAAGTATGGCGGTAACGTCATGATCCGGGGCGAACAGTTTTACCGTGGCGGAGCGACCAAACAGATCTATCGTGACGGCGCCTACAACAATGTGATCGCCCTCTATGATGCCATCAAGAAGGGGGACTGCTCCAAT
>CAIZQW010000374.1 GCA_903935195.1 uncultured bacterium | reverse complement strand
TGTCTTTGCAGACTTCCTACCTGTTCTTCCCGAAAGTTACCGCTCAGCTCCTTATGTGCTCCTGGGCAACATCCAGCCAGACTTGCAACTGCATGTGCTCAAGCAGGCCAAGCGGCCCAAGTTTGTGGCCCTGGACTCCATGAATCTCTGGATTGATATCGCCCTGCCCTCGTTGAAGAAGATTATTGCCGAGGTAGATCTCCTCACCGTCAATGACGGCGAGGCGCGTCAGTTGACGGGCAAGTGGAATCTGCACGATTGCGCCAAAGAGATTTTAAAGATGGGCCCCAAATATGTCTTGCTCAAAAAGGGCGAACATGGCGCCCTGCTCTTCACCAAGAAAGAGCTCTTCATTGTTCCTGCCTATCCGGTAAAGACGTTGAACGATCCCACGGGCGCAGGTGATACTTACGCTGGCGCCTTTATGGGCTATCTCTCCAAGGCTGGCGCGTTGAATGGCCACACCCTGCGCAAGGCGCTCTTCTTTGCCAGTGCATTAGCCTCCTTCTGCGTCGAGGGCTTCAGCATTGAAAGCCTTGAGAAGCTCTCAAAGGCCGCTATCGCCAAGCGCGTGCGTGAACTGGAAAAGATGACAAAGGTGTAAGCGTGAAGCTCGGGGCCCCGAGAATTAACAAAGTAACAGTTATCAACGAATTAAACGAATGGAACGAATTTGAATTAGCTTAATTCGTTTAATTCGTTGAAAACTATTTGAAGTTATTGGCAAAGCATGAAGATCCCCTCCACCATACTGGCAAGGCTCTGGAAGCGCTGGGATACGCGCCTCAGCCTTGTCATTGTTGTGTTCTATGCCGTTGCCGCCCTGTATGGTGAAGGGACCTATCAGGCCGCGCGTTGGCAGGATCAAACCCCGGCCTACAACCAGGTTCATGAAAATCACCGCTACATTCCTCCTGCCTTTGTGCGCTGCTTCCTGGGCGACACAGGCGCTGTCGATCGCCCGTTCTATTTATTTGGCAGCGACAACCTGGGGCGGGATGTCGGCCAGCGCTTGATCCAAGGGACGCGCATCGCCTTCCATGTCGGCATTGTGACCTCGCTCATCGCAATTCCGCTGGGCGTCCTCTTGGGTTGCTTGGGCGGTTACTTTGGCGGACGCTGCGACAATGTTGTGGTCTGGCTCTGCGCGACTGTGGCTTCGATGCCGGGCCTCCTCTTCATCCTCGCCATCGCGATGGTCGCGGGCAAGGGGCTCATGGGCATCTATCTCGGGATCGGCTTAACCACCTGGGTCAGCGTTTGTCGTAACGTGCGCGCGGAAGTCATGAAACATCGCGGACGCACCTATGTGCTGGCCGCTGAGGTTTTGGGCTACAGCCATCCGCGCATCATGTTCAGGCACATTCTGCCGAATGTCTCGCATATCATCTTGATCGCCTTTTCAATACGCTTTCCCGCCTCAGTCGCCACAGAGGTCTTTATCAGCTTTCTCGGGATCGGCGTGCAGAGTGAGCCCTCCTGGGGCATTATGATCAATAATGCGCGGCTCCGCCTCTGGCAAGGCGTCTGGTGGGAGATGACCTTTGTCACCCTTGCGATCTTTTTTCTCGTGCTCGCCTTCAACCACCTGGCGGATGCCCTGCGCGACCTCCTCGATCCCGCCCTGCGAAATGAATAAGTGAGAAGTAAAAAAGTACAAGTGAAAAGTGAAAAGTGGGAGCAGGTTCACGCGCGCTATCCGGTTAAGATTTCCGCGTATGTCCTCGAGCACATTCGCAAAGATCCGGGCGGCGCCTGGGCTCGCCAAGCCCTGCCCTCGGTCGATGAGCTGATCGACGAGCCGGGCATGGTGCCGGACCCCTTTGCCGAGAAGGGTGTTGCGGCCTGTTGCTATGGCGTCAAGCAGCGCTTTCCCAACCGTGTTTTGGTGATGACCTCCGATCAATGCGCCCTGAACTGTCGCCACTGTACCCGCAAGGGGTTGCTCCATCAGGCGGAGGTGGTCCTGACCGCCAAGCAGCTGGCAGCGGCTGTTGCGTATGTGAAGGCGCATCCGCTTGTTCGTGAGGTGCTTCTGTCGGGGGGCGACCCCTTGATGTTGAGCGACACGAAGGTGTTGGCGTTTGTAAAAGCCTTTGCGTCATTGCCCCAGATTGATGCGGTGCGCATCGGAACGCGCATGCCGGCGGTCAACCCTGCGCGCATCACACAAACGCTCGCGAAAAAACTGGGCGCCTTCAAGAAGGTCTGGGTCAACACCCAGTTTAATCATGTCAGCGAACTTACGCCTGAGGCGCTTTGCGCCTGTGCCCTTCTCGTTGAGGCTGGCATACCCGTCTCGAACCAGAGCGTGCTCTTAAAGGGCATCAATGACTCGGTTGATGAACTCGTGGCGCTCTGCTCAGCCCTGCAGCGTGCGCGGGTGCGGCCCTATTATGTTTTTCAGTGCGACCCGATCGCGGGCATTGCCCATTTTCGCGTGCCACTGGCCAAGGCTCGGCGCATTGCCCGCGAGTTGCCCAAGCGCCTGGGAGGCCTCGCGCTCCCGCGCTTTGTGTGCGATCGGCCTGGCTCACCCTGCAAGCAGGAGTTGTAAGGGCAGGGTGCGTAAACGCACCCCCTGCAACTGAATGCCCTGCACAGAGCGCTCTTACTCGGCCACTTACCTTTGAGCTAGCAGTAAGCCTAGCCCATGGTGCAGCCCCCGTGCTCTTATCCAGTTCCACCTGGCGTGTTTACTCTGGCTCGCCGTGCCAAGCTCAGTCGGTATCGGGCGCACCTCTTATCCAGTTCCACCTAGCGTGTTAACACGCTAGGTCTCACACGCTAGGCTCCTCAGCCGGGTGATCAAACCGCTCGACTTCGCACGGCATGCGGCGAGCGAGAAGCCCCATCAAAAAGCGGGTGCCATAGACGAGGTGCGTAGCGATCACGCCTAGCCACGTCATCACCCAGAGGGCAGGTGAGAGTGAGAAGGTGGCGACCAGCGTGACAAGCCCGTAACCGGCGAGCCCGCCAAAGTAGGCGCAGAAGAGCCACGGGTGCAAAAAGGCCACGGGCAACCCCAGCACAATGCCCAAGACAAAGAGCGAGGGCAGCAGGTAACTGATGCGGAACGAGGTCTCTGGAAAACGCTTGGCAAAGTGACCACGATGGAGCGCGTAACGCCCGATTTGGCGCAGGTGCGGACCAAAGAGCGGCCTGCGATGGTGATAGACCACGGCCCATGGATCATAGATGATACGCTTCTTCTGGCCAAAGACGATATCGGTGCAGAGGATCGTGTCCTCCCCAGGCCAGAAGTCGGTGCGATAGCCGTTGAAGGCTTCGACCACGCTCTTACGCACAAAGAGATTGCAACTCGGGACGTCGTCCACGTTGGAGCGCACGCGGTCGCCCACGTATCGGTAACGGAAGTTTCCTGAAACTAGGATGTTCGCATAGACGCGGCCGCCAGCTTGAGCCATGAAGGGATCGTTCGGTGGCGTCACGCCTGGTCCCCCGACACCCCCCACATCAGGCAAGGTAAAGTATTTCACCGCATGTTCCAGCCAGTTGGCCACAGGATAGGCGTCATCATCCAGAAACGCGATGATCTCGCCCGTGGCTCGCTGGATGCCCACGTTGCGCTTTTCCGCAGGCCGCGTCTTGCCGGTCGGAATGACCTGCAGCGAGAAGGGATAGTCGCCCACGCTTTCAGCAACATCTGGCAAGACCAAGACTTCAAAATGTGGGTAGGTCTGGTGCGCAAGGGCATTGAGGCACTCGGTCAGGTAGGGGCTGGGCGCCGGACAGGCAATCACCACCGAGACCTTCATCGGCTTGGCTGACATGGGCGCCACCTCGACACTCTCATAGTAACGCAGCACCCGCAGGCGATAGAAGATCGCAAGCGTGTCTTTCATGACTTGCTTGACGTTTTTCCACGAGAGGCATCCCAGCTTTTGGCCGAAGTTCATCTGGATCGGGGCCTCGGCGACCTTAAACCCCTTGGCATGGGCGATGGAGAGAATCTCTAGGTCAAAGGCGAAGGCCTTGACCAGCATCCGGTCAAAGGACCACTGGAGCGCCTCCCGTGTAAAGAGCTTCATCCCGACCTGTGTGTCAGTGATCGGCAGGCCCACGAGCAGACGAACGATTGCGAAGTAGACGCCACTTGCAAGCCGACGGTGCCACGGGTAATCAATGACGGAGTCCCGATGACGCTTGGAACCGATGACGATTGCAGCCTTCTCTTGGTGCATGACATCGAAAAAAGCCGAAATCTTGGCAGGAGAGAGATCAAGGTCGCCGTCCAAGAGCAGAATATGTGACCCGCGGGAGGCTGCAAACCCCCTTCGGAGCGCATTACCCTTTCCGGCATTGACCTTGACAAAGACCGGCCGGACCTCGTCAGGATGGCGGTCGGTCTCTGTGCGGATGGCCTCCGCGGTGGCATCAGTGCTACCGTCATCAACAGGAATAATCTCAAAGGGGATCTGCCCTCTGAGCAGGTCGCAGACCGTCTCAATGTTATGGGCAATGACCGTTTCCAGACCATAGGCCGGTAGAATAACACTGAGACGTCCAGAAGACCCTAGACAGCTCTTGGCGGATTCCCAAACTTTTTTGTCGTTTTCGATGGTCATTTGTCCGTTTGCGAAGTAAAATAGAAACTTTCACTTACTAGAAAGAAGAAGCAAAAGAAAATGATATTCGAGTTGGGACCATAAACCAATCGAAAAATGATGCGAATCCGTTTTTTTTAAGGAACCTTTATGATGCGATCTGTTGCACTCTGTTTTTTGGGACTCTTTTTTATGGTGCAGATGGGATGCTCGCGGTCATCCATCGCCACGGATGAGGCGAAGGAGCGCAAGACCTCCCTGTACCGTCGTGCCCGAGCTGCCGAACAGACAGGCGATATGAAGGAGGCCATCCGTCTCTATCGGACCCTGCTGGTCGAAGAGCCGCACTCTTATTCGGTTCATTTCCAAATGGGCGCACTGTTGCAAGATTCAGAAGAGGATTACATCAGCGCACTCTATCACTACAAGCAGTATCTGGCCTTGCGCCCAGAGACCGAGAAGACCCTGCTCGTACAAGATCGCATTCGCGTGACCGAACAATTGCTTGCGCCGCAACTCTTACGGAAGCTGGGTGAGTCAGCCCAGGGCCTCTCGCAAGCTCATTTGCTGAAAGAGAATGACAAATTGAAGGAACACCTCACGAAACTCGAAGGCGAGAAGTCGGTGCTCAGCGAAGAGAAGGATCGCGCGGAAAAGACGGCGATGACGGCACAGGCCGAGGTCGAGCGGCTACGTGACCTCGTCAATAAAATGCGCACAACTGACAAGGTCGAGAAACCCACAGAGACAGCCGCAACCATTGGCGAACGCGAGCGAGCTTCCTCCACTGGTAAGACGCGCGAAGGAAAGAGTCTGAAGGAGTTGCGTCGTGAAGCAGAGGCAGAGGCCGCAGATGCCGCGAACAAGACAGGCACGAAGCCGACCGACGATGTGCTGAAGAAAATTCAGAAGAAGTTTGA
>CAIZQW010000373.1 GCA_903935195.1 uncultured bacterium | reverse complement strand
GTCCTTTCGCCTTTGCCAACGGCGCGGGATAGGCGGAAGAAGTTAGAAAGTTCGAAAGTGCTAAAGTGCTAAAGTTGGCTGGATCCCCCTTCTCCTTCGCTTTGAGTTCACGGGCTATCATCGTCGCCGCAAACTTAACGCGCTCCTCAGAAGGTCCCTTGAATCCAAGACAGACCAGATGTGTATAGGGCGGATACTCCCCTGCTTCACGTTCAGCCAGCTCTTTTTCAGCAAAGAGGCAAAAGGCCTCCTCCTTGGAGGCTGCCGCTAAAATAGCAGGATGGTCGGGCGAGAAGGTCTGAACAAAGACCTCACCGGGCAGCACATCGCGTCCCGCCCGTCCGGAGACCTGAGCTAACAACTGGTACGTACGCTCCCCTGCCCTGAAATCAGGAATGTGTAAACTCATATCCGCAGAGAGGACCCCCACGAGCGTGACATTCGGAAAGTCCAGCCCCTTGGCAATCATCTGCGTTCCGATCAAAATATCCGCGTGGCCGCTTTTAAAGAGTCCCAGGATCTCATCATGACTCGACTTCCGGGTCGTGACATCCGCATCCATGCGCAACACGCGAGCACGTGAAAATATTTTCTTCAGCGCATCTTCAACCTTCTGCGTGCCAAAGCCCGCATAACGGAAGGCGGGATCCTTGCACGAGGGACACTTGTCCGGCACATGTTCCCACCCTCCGCAGACATGACAACGCAGACAGTTGTCAGAACGATGATAGGTGTAGGAGACGCTGCACTGGTCGCAGGAAGGGGCATAGCCGCAGGTCGGACAGACGAGGGAGTTCGAATGGCCACGCCTGTTCAGGAAGAGGATAGTCTGCTCGCCACGCTCCAGTCGGAGGTGGATGGCATCCAGCAGTTCCGTGGAAAAGAGCTTCGCCTTGCTCAGCCGCATATCCACGACCCGCACCAAGGGCATAGGACGGTTCGCCACACGACAGGTGAGATGCGCCACCGCATACTTCCCCTTCTGGACATTCAGCCACGTTTCCATCGAGGGCGTTGCTGTCCCCAGCACCACCACACAGCGTTCAAAATAGGCACGCATCACCGCCACATCGCGCGCATGATACCGTGGCGTTTCATCCTGCTTATAACTTGGCTCATGCTCCTCATCCACAATAATGATCCCGAGATTACGCACGGGCGCGAAGAGTGCAGAGCGTGGCCCCACAACAACTGTCGCCTCACCCTTGCGGATCCGGTGCCACTCGTCAAAGCGTTCGCCCTCGCTCAAGGCACTGTGAAGCACAGCAATACGCTGTCCAAAGCGAGAAGCAAACCGTTGAACCGTTTGGGGCGTCAAGGCGATCTCCGGCACCAGCACAATGGCTCCCTTGCCATCCTCCAGCGCACGGTTGATCGCTTGCAGATAAACCTCTGTCTTACCTGAGCCTGTCACGCCATAGAGAAGGACGGGACGCACGAGACGGTCGGGTTCTGGTGACGGCTCGGCCTGATTTGTCCGCGCCATCTTGCCCATGATCAACTCCAGTGCCTTGGACTGCTCGTCATTCAAAGCAAGGGGTTTGGATGGCAAAACTTTTCTGTTCGCCAGCGGATCACGCCGCATCTGATGGGGTTCAATCGTGATGAACCCCTTCTCCTCCAGCTTGCGCAACGTCTCGGTCGTGCAGGAGAACTCGCGCAACAAGGGTTGTAACCAACCGCCGCCCACGCGACGGACATTTTCAAGTAGCTCTTTCTGGCGCGGCGTTAGCTTAGGACTATCTCCTACTTTCTCCCTTTTATCTACTACCTTCACAAAAAGTTGTTCCTTCGCATGCATGTCGCGATTTCGGACAGCCGCGGGCAAGGCACAGCGCAAGGCCAATTCAAAGGGTGCGCAATAATAGTTGGCCATCCAGCGCGCGAGCTCAATCAGTTTCGGAGAGAGTTGCTCCTCCGTGTCAATCGAAAGAAGTGACTTGAGCTTAGGAGGTGCAGAGGGCATTTCGAAGAGCTCAAGAGAATCCACTATTTTTCGACGACCCCCGACGGCTTCTGAATCAGCAAGAATCTCAATCACATAAGCATCCGCCTCGCGTCCTCCAAAGGGCACACGTACGCGACACCCCAAGCGCACACTTGCTTCAAGCGCCTGCGGCACAAGATAATCAAAGAGCCGATCCGCAGCAATATCTGTAGCCACACGTACGATCATATATTCATCACGCTCAATTCTCGAACATAAAAAAAGGAGCGGTAACCCGCTCCTTTTAAATCCGTCCAGGGAAGAAGCACCTCATTTAGGTGACTGTTCGCCCTCTGGCCCTAAGTAGGTCAAGGCTGGAGCTGTACTCCCTGCAAGCGTAGTCATGAAGGTCTGATTCCCGTACATATAACTCACCTTGCAATATCTTCCCTTGATGCTAAAAATACCGCCGCCTTTGCGAACCACCACGACACCTTTTTCAGCAAAAGGTTCCCGATAGTTCTTCGAAAATGTCAACTTGGTATCTTCCATCGTTGGGAGATCCTTACGAAGGGAGGTACAATCGAGATTACGCGTTAAGAGAATAGGAATAATCTCTTCCATGGTTTCACGAGCGTTGCCGGCAATAACCCACATGTTGTTCGCGGCCTGTAACTTGCCCATACCCGCCTTAGCAGGAACGCCGGCACCCGCCAGTTTAGAATAATCAAAACCTCTGACATAGGGATCATGCGTGCTTGTTCCAACATTTTGACCATCATACAGTTCATAAAAATAATCTGAACTGTTTTGAAAGGTCTTGATGCCGATATCTCCCGAAGTGGCGTCCACGCCACTCTCCTGAATCGTCTTCGGCCACACATTGCCAAGTCCCAGCGGTTCACGTTCCGTATTCGCAGCAACAATCGCAACATAGATATCCTTACCACGCGTTCCAACAGCCGTCATGTTGGCGCTCAACATCGCGCCGGTAATTGCGGGGAAGAGTGCTGCGGACAAAATGCCCAAGATGCCGATCACCACGAGCAACTCAACCAAGGTAAAGCCTTTATTATTCTTTGAATTCATATTGGAGTCTCCTATTTGCAACCCCACCAAAGAGTTGTCATTAATTTATGCTTTAACTATAGCACGGTTATGAAATAGCGTCAAGTCTTAGAGCGGGTGAAAAATACGGCTCTTGACGGGTTCTGCCCCATCCGATACCCTTATCGCTATTCTCATTAGAGGGATTGAAAATGCAAAAGCTCAAACATCTTTTTTCGATCGTTTCCACACTCCTGTTATTGGTATGTGTTTTGGGGTGTACTGGATTGCATCCTGCCGGGGAGACACGTGAAAACAAGATCACGGTCACCAAGCTCATCAGCTCAACAAACTGCTGGGACGGCGCCGTGTTGCCCGCCTACCCTTCTCAACAGCCCAACGTCACCATCTTGCGCATCCGCATTCCGCCAGGCGCACGACTCCACACCCACCGTCATCCCGTGATTAATGCCGGCGTCCTGCTCAGCGGAGAGCTGACCGTCAAAATCCCCTCTGGACCGACCCTTCACCTCGTCGCGGGCGACCCCATCATCGAAGTCGTCAACACCCTCCACTATGGCATTAACGAGGGCAAGACACCCGCGGAGATCATTGTCTTCTACGCCGGAACACTCGACGATCCAACCAGCATCATTGAAAAGTAAGATTAGGGAATCACCAGACTTGGAACGCGGCGATTGTCCAGTGAAGAGGCCTACACGTCGACAATCTGTTGAACAGGACATAGGGATTGTGCCTGCCGCATAAGTATGCTATAGTAACGTAAAACTGCGGTAGTAAAGCTCCGCAGTAGGTGGGAAAATGCATACTGAGTCGAAGGTATGCGTAAGAGTATAACGTCGCCTATAAGTTAGGGTGTGCTGAACTATGAAAACACTATGTCTCTTTTTGCTAACTGCTGTAATTCTATTTCCGTTAAATACTTCTCTAGCCGCTCCCGAAACACTTGCTGATTTCAAGGCTCTCTATTTTGCGCAAGTGACGACGATATCTGAGCGGACTTTGGTTGACATGGTTCCAATCCAGCAGGCGTATTCAAACTATATCGGTGGAGAGCTGAAGAAAAGTATAAATACAGGAGATTTGAAAACATACGAAACTCTTGATCAGGAGAAGAAGCGATTTGAGAAAGATAGGACTATTCCTACTGATAGCCCATTTCAGAAGAATGTGGCTCAGGTAGAAACAAAGCGCTGTGCCATGCTCAATGACTTGTCTGTTCGATACGTTTCTGCTCTTAAGGCGCACCAGATTTCTTTGATGAAGGCCCAGAACATAGATGGAGCACGGGAGGTGCAGCAGGAGATAGATAATATTCAGTCCCTTATCGCTGGATATGCTTCGAAGCTGCCCGTCGTTACCCCTAAAAAAGACGTTGCCGTCAGCCCATCATCGAGCAAATTGAGTCTTACTAAACCTGCCGCCATTACGGTTAGTCACTACAACACGGAGTTGCTCGTCGGCAATAGTATTGCTAGTTATGGCCAAACCTTACTTACGGAAACACCAAAAGAATTGAAGGGGTATTTCTTTACTCAAATTTCCAAAAATAAAAGGGGAGGCGCGGAGGATGTGCAGTTCGAGGTTACCGAGGGCGGCATTGTCTACAGGTTTGGCCTTTTACCGCCGGACGATGAATGGAAAGAGACGGGCTGGACTGTGTCAATCAACGTAAACGGGAATATCAATAAGCTAAAAGTGTATAAAAAAACGCTGATCAAGGGGATTTATACCCTGCCGAAGGGCAACTCGCTCCTTTTCCAAAATAAATAGATCCTCCTTCGGTGCGGTGCTGAC
>CAIZQW010000372.1 GCA_903935195.1 uncultured bacterium | reverse complement strand
GTCTTTGTCGGCAAGAGCCTGTGCGAGCATGGCGCTCAAAACATGATTGAGCCCTGTTTATGTGGCGCAGCGACCCTTGTTGGCCCCTATACCGAGAATTTCCGCCCTGTAATGGTTGACCTCCTGGAGTCAGCAGCGATCCTTCAAGTCCCAGATGCCGCAGCCCTTGAACAGGAGATTGTTCGCTTGCTAAACGATCCAGCTGCGCGCAAGGCTCTGGGCGCCCGCGCTACCGCCGCTGTGAAGCGTCGTACTGGCGTTGTCGCCGGTGTTGTTCGACAGCTCGCCAGAGTACACTGAGTAGCAAGTGGAACTAGTGCGCGGCAAGCCAGGTTTCACCGACGCCGATGCTGACCTCAAGCGGAACACCCAAGTCGAGCACAGAGGTCATGGCGTTCCGGACAAGGACACGCACATCTTCCACCTCTTCGCGTGGCACATCGAAAAGCAATTCGTCATGAATCTGCAACACCATTTTGGTCTTGAGTCGCCGTTCGCTTAATTCACGATGGACACGCACCATGGCCAGCTTGATCAGATCCGCTGCAGTCCCCTGTACCGGGGTATTGATCGCATTCCGTTCAGCTGACTGCCGCGATGTTGCATTTCGCGAATTGATATCGCGCAGAAAACGCCTGCGTCCCAGAAGGGTCTCAGCGTAGCCTTTATTGCGCGCGTCTTGGATCGCCTTGTCCATGTATGTCTTAACACCAGGATATTGGATAAAATAGGTGTCGATCAACTCTGCCGCTTGTTTACGTGGAATATTGAGGCGTTGACTCAAACCAAAGGCGGAGATGCCATAAATGATGCCGAAGTTGACCATCTTACAGGCTGAGCGCATTTCAGGGGTCACAAAGAGTTCCAAGACGCCATAGACACGCATCGCGGTCTCCGTATGGATATCCGCGCCACGCTTAAACGCTTCAAGCATGCCCTTATCCTTGCTGAGCGCGGCCATCACACGGAGCTCGATCTGGGAATAGTCCGCTGAAAGCAACAGATGGTTCTCATCGCGTGCGATAAAAGCCTCACGAATACGCTGCCCCCGTTGTGTACGAATCGGGATATTCTGCAGATTGGGGTCCGCCGAGGAGAGGCGTCCCGTCTCGGTCAAGGCCTGCGCAAAACTGGTGTGCACCCGGCCCGTCTTTGAATCAATGCATTCGGGTAATTTGTCCACGTAGGTTGATTTGAGTTTGGAGCAGGCCCGATGATCGAGAAGCAAGGGTACGATCGGATGACGGTCTTGTATCTTGACCAGCACATCTTCACTGGTCGCATATTGGCCAGAGGCGGTCCGGGCGGCCTCGGGATCAAGTTTCAGATGGTCGAAGAGCACTTCGCCGAGCTGTTTCGGGGAAGAGGGATTAAAGTTTCCACCGCCCAATTCACGGATTTTAATCTCCAAGTCCAGCAACTCCCGATCCAATTCACGCCCATAGGTCTTTAAGACAGCGGCATTGATGTGGACTCCCTCATACTCCATATCCAACAAGACTGGGACCAGAGGCTCCTCGCAAATTTCAAGCGCCTTGAGACAGCCCGCCTCCTTGGCTTGTTCTCGCAGCAGGAGATCCAGTTGAAAGGTCACATCTGCATCTTCTGCCGCATAATCCGAGATCTCTTCCGGCTGAAGATCCCCCATGTTTCCCTGCTCACTCCCCTTCTTCTTCTCGCCAATCAAATCCGTGATCGGAATCGGATTGTACTGCAGGTACTGTCGCGCCAGATGATCCATGCCATGACGGTCTGAGGCATCCAGGACATAATGGACTAGCATGCTATCATGCAGGGTGCCCCGGACTTCAACTCCGTACTTCCGCAGAAAAGCCAAGTCAAATTTGGCATTGTGCGCGATACGTGTCTTACTTAAATCTAAAAAGAGCGGCTTGAATCGAGCAAGTAGTGCAAGAGCAGCCTCTTGTTCAGCAGGAACCGGCACATACCAGGCACGTCCTTTAGCAACCGCGAAAGACATACCGACCAGATGATCCGACCTTGAATTCAACCCGGTTGTTTCCGTGTCGAACGACCAGAGATGTGCAACCTCCAGTGCGGACAAGAGCTCCTGTAGAGACTCTTCACACTTCACACAACAATAGGTGTGCGGAACATCCTTCAGCGTCAAGAGTGGCTTCTCCTCTGCCTCAGAACCAACCGAGGTGGAGACCGTGAGGTCAAACTGGTCCCCCAGCAGGCGACGTCCGATGGCAAACAATTCATACTTCTTCAAGACAGTACGAAGGGCTTCAACATCATACGGACGGCGCTCCAACTCATCGAGCGAAACAGTCAATGGTACATCGGTACGGATTGTCGCGAGACTGCGACTCTGGCGAGCCATGTCGGCACTCGCGGCCACCTTTTCCGCCAACTTCCCCTTAAGTTCGGAAGCATGGGCCAACACATTCTCCAGTGTCCCATACTCAGCCAGCAAGGCAATCGCGGTCTTCTCCCCTACCCCCTTGATGCCCGGAATATTATCAGAGGCATCCCCCGCCATCCCGAGATAATCCACCATCTGGGCCGGCGAGGTCAGTTGCCAATGTTCGCAGACCATCTTTTCAGTATAGACTTCAGCAGGGCTTCCCGCCTTGCCGGGACGGAAGAGAAACGTGCGAGGACCGACCAGTTGGGCGATATCCTTATCGGGTGTCGCCAGATAGGTTGTCCAACCCTGCGCCTCGGCTTTTACCGCCAGAGTACCGATGACATCATCCGCCTCAAATCCCTCCACGCAAATAATCGGTATATTCAGAGCTTTCGCCAACTCGATTGCCATCGGCTTTGCCGCGACAATATCTTCTGGAGCCTTTTGGCGTTGAGCCTTGTAGTCAGGAAACTCATGATGCCGAAAGGTTTTACCCTCAGGATCGAGCGCCAAAGCAAGATGGGTCGGCTTATACTCATTTAAAATCTGGAAAAGACTGGCCGCAAAACCTGTCAGGGCAGAGGTCACCATTCCCGAGCTGGTCTTACGCGGGCTGTTGAGAAAAGCGAAATGACCTCGATAGAGGAGTGGCATGACATCCACGAGAAAAAGGGTTGGCGTTTCATTCATCGTGAGGGAAGAATATCACAGCGTATCCTTTGACACAAAACCTTTTTTAAATTCACTGATTTCTAAGCTTGTCAATCACCCTATGATTTGTGTATATTTATTAACCTTTTAAAACGCAGAGGATGACAAACGTTATGGCAATTGTTTTAGGCTTACCCAAAGGAAGTCTCCAGGACGCAACCTTCAACATGATGAAGAAGGCTGGGTTCTCGGTTTCCTGCGGTTCCCGCTCCTATATACCCTCGATTGATGACCCATTAATCAAGTGCCGTCTGATCCGTCCGCAAGAGATCTCCCGTTATGTTGAACTGGGTCTGTTAGACGCAGGAATTACGGGTTTTGACTGGATCTACGAAAATGGCTCCGATGTCGTGGAAGTCTCTGAGATGTGCTATTCCAAGGCGACCTCAAATCCTGTGCGCTGGGTCTTGGCGGTTCCGAATGATTCCGAGATCAAAAGTGTCAAGGATCTGCAAGGCAAGCGGATTGCCACCGAAGCCGTCGGACTCACCAAGCGTTATCTGGAACAGCACGGCGTCACCGCAGAGGTTGAGTTCTCCTGGGGCGCAACCGAAGTTAAGGCACCGGAACTCGTTGACGCCATCGTCGAACTGACAGAGACCGGCTCATCCCTCAAGGCAAACAATCTGCGAATTCTGGACACCATCCTGACCTCGACAACCCGCTTTATCGCCAATAAGCAAGCGTGGGCGACCCCGGAAAAGCGCAAAAAGATTGAACAGATTGCATTGCTTCTTCAAGGGGCGCTCGCCGCAGAGTCCCGCGTCCTGATCAAGCTGAATGTGGCTGAGAAGGATCTGGCCAACGTCATCAAGATTGTTCCGGCGTTGCACTCACCGACCATCAACAAGGTTTTTGGTGACGACAACTGGTTCGCCGTCGAATCTGTCGTGGAAGAGAAGGTTGTCCGTGATATCATTCCTGAGTTGCGAGCAGCTGGAGCCACAGGCATCATTGAGTTGCCTTTAAACAAAGTGATTTTTTAATAACAGTACTGAACAGAAGTCAGACACAGTAAACAAGGAGAGAGAATGGGATCCATCAAGAAGAAACGCCGTGCGAAAATGTCCAAGCACAAATACCGTAAACGTCTGAAAGAGAACCGTCACAAAAACAAGTAGTCAGACGAGGCGTTTAAGCGTACCTCAACCGCACAGGCGTTACCATTTACATGGCATCGCCTGTGCTGTATTTTGTTCATGAATACGAATTTTATGGACGCACAGCAACATACGCTCAGTAGAACCCCTGCAGGGTTGACCATCAACTTTATTGTTGCAGGAGTTCTCTCTGTTTTACTCGTCGGCTGTGTCACCCATCCAACAGACTGGGAACAACGCGAAGAATCCGCGCGTCAGGCGGGTGCGGAGGCTCTCCTTTCTAAGGCACTTATACTGGTGACTGAGGAGAGCAGCAACACGAATGCGATCAACAAAGAGGTCGCCGAAACCCTTCAGATGGCGCTCCATTTAGCACCTGACAACACCAACCTGCTTGATCGCGCCATGTATTGTTTGATCAGCCGCAGGCTCTATGATGACGCCTTCACCCTCTCCCAGGATTATCTGAAACGGAATCCACAGTCCCGTCCAATCCGTTTTGCCTCTGCCTGCTGTGCGGACGCCGCAGGCAAGACAGAACGCGCTGCAGAGCAATGTGAGATCCTCTACCGCCTTGAGCCAAATGACCGCGAGATCGAGGAGACGCTGATCCGGCTCTACTTCTACTCCAACCAAGGCGCACGCGCCCTGCAGATGATCCAGACGGCCTCACAACGCCTCGGAGACAAAGAGAGCCTTGCAATGCCCTCCAAGTGGGCCGTCCACTTCATTACACGCGACAAGGACTTTGTGCGTGGGCTGCACTGCATCAACATCGCCCTTCAACAAACCCATCACAAACCGTCGGTTCGCTCCGCGCTCATGACCCTCGCAGGAGAATGTTATCTCCAAACCAAGCAACCTGATCCAGCCCTGAACCATTTTCTGGCTGCTTATCAGCTGGATACCTCGAATTTCCAGTCCCTTCAACGGATAACGTCCTTAGCCATCCCCTATCCTGAGACGACAAATAGACTCCAGCAACTCATTATTGAGAACCAACAAACGAAACCCCTCTTAACAATTCTTCTGAAAGCCGTGCTCGCGCAGGCGACTGGAGCGATGACGACAGGCGCCGAGTACCTACGTCAGGCACATGAGCTCAACACAAAAGACGGGAAGCTCTCACCCGAAGGATTCTATCTCTGGCGTGTCGCCCTTCTGGATATTGATAAGAACCCGCTGGTGGCGATTCCCATTCTTCAGGAGGCGATCAAGCTCCATCCGCGTTCCGAGCAACTCAAGAACACCTTGGCTTATATCTGGGCAGAACAGGGCATCCAGCTGGAAGAAGCGACAAAACTGATTAACGAGGTCCTGTTAACCGCACCTAACGTTGCAGCCTACCTAGACACCAAGGGCTGGATTCTCTTCAAGATGAAAAGACCCTACGATGCCATCCAGTATCTCTTAAAAGCTGCTGAACTGGATAAAGATCCTGTGGTCTTTGATCATGCCGGCGACGCCCTCGCTGCAACCGGCATGCACGCTGAAGCGATTGAGTTCTGGAAGAAGAGCTTTGAGCTCGACCCTAAGCCCGAAGTCGAAGCGAAGTTAAAGAAGTAAAGCGCGGGCTCCTTGGACTTGGAGCACAATAACTTTAGCACTTCTTAAGACTTATTGACACTTGCTGACACTTCCAGACTTACTGACACTGCTACCCTGGCGCGGCGT
>CAIZQW010000371.1 GCA_903935195.1 uncultured bacterium | reverse complement strand
GGAACAGGCGCTCCAATTATTCCCATCCATCTCGACAATCTCTGGGGAAGCATTTTCAGTTACCGCTATGGCAAACCCGGCCTCCGTTGGCCCAAGACATTTCCCTTGCGTGTGACACTCCGTATCGGCAAGCCGCTAAACTCCAATGCCACAGCCGAGGAGGCGCGTCAGGCTGTGATCGAACTCGGCATGCAAACCGCACTCGAACACGCCGCACGTCCAGGGAACACCCTGGGGCAACGCCTGCTCCAGCAGGCCCGAAGACACTGGGGACGCCTCATTGCGCAAGATACTCTTGGACAGTCCCTGACCTACGGCAAGCTTCTCTCGGCTGCACTCGCCCTCAATGCACGCCTCAAAACACGGCTCGCCTCTGAGCAGAACATCGGCGTTCTCTTCCCTCCTTCCGTCGGCGGCCTGCTCGTCAACGTAGCACTCGCGCTGCAAGGCAAGACAGTCGTCAACCTCAATTGGACAGTCTCGCAAGAGGCCTATGTCTCCGCGGTTGGGCAGAGCAGCCTCCAACAAATCATCACTTCCCGTCGCTTTCTTTCAACCCTCACACTGCCCGAAACAACGGCTCAATTGCTCTGTCTCGAAGATCTCCTCCAGTCACTCACCCTGAAAGAAAAGGTGGTCGCCTTCTTACAGGCACGCTTTGCATCTGCCAAGGCGCTGTGTAACGGCGCACTACCAAAACCCTCGGATGCCGCCTGCGTCATCTTCTCTTCCGGATCAACAGGCACTCCCAAAGGCGTCATCTTGAGCCATGCCAATCTGCTCTCCAATGTCGACTCCCTTGAGACGGTCGTGCCAGTAACCCCTCAGGATACGCTCTGCGCATCGCTGCCCTTCTTCCACTCCTTTGGCTTCTTGGGAACACTCTGGTGGCCCTTGCTAATCGGGGTCAAGACTGTCTTTCATGCTAATCCGCTCCAAGTCTCCCAGATCCTGCGTCTGTTGCGTGAATCCAAGGCCACGACCCTGCTCACCACTCCGACCCTGCTGCAGGCCTATCTGCGAAAGGGTACGAAAGAGGACTTCGCCGCGTTACGCCATCTCTTCACCGGTGGCGAGAAACTTCCTGTCGCACTTGCCGACGCCTGTGAAGAGGCTATTGGACTCCGCCCCCTCGAAGGTTATGGAACCACCGAGCTCTCCCCTGTTGTCGCCATGGGCATTCCGAACCGGACCACAGACGGCGTGACAACCCTCGGAAACAAGCCTGGAAGCGCAGGACGTCCCCTGCCCAACATCGCTCTCAGAACAGTCGATCCCGAAACAGGTTCGCCTCTGGCTCCCTGTCAGACAGGTCTTCTCCTCGTCAAAGGCCCGAACGTCATGACGGGTTATCTGAATAACCCTGCCAAGACCTCCGAGGTCCTCCACGACGGCTGGTATAACACAGGCGACATCGCCCGTGTTGACGAAGACGGGTTCCTCTTCATTACTGACCGCCTCTCGCGCTTCAGCAAAATCGGCGGCGAGATGATCCCCCATGGCGCAATCGAAGAGGCTTTGCAACGGGCCAGCGGCACGACAGAACCCTGCGTTGCCGTCATTGGAGTCCCTGACGAGAAGGCTGGCGAACGTCTCGTCGTCTGTCTCACCCCTCAAGCGGGTGATGTTGAGAAACTCTATCAGGCCCTCAAGGAGAGCAAACTTCCCAACCTCTGGATCCCGAGCCGTGCCAACTTTATCACCATCCCGGAAATTCCCTTGCTCGCCACAGGCAAGATTGATCTGCGCTCGATACGGGAAAGGATAAGCAAGGGATAATGAAATGGCGGAGATGTTTTACCACAAAGAACACAAAGACCGCAGAGAAAAGAGAAGTGTCTCTACTAACAAAGCATTTAGAAATTGATCTTTGCGCTCTTTGTGTTCTTTGTGGTTAAAAATGAACCCTGATTTCTTATGAAACGATGCATCCTAGGCCTACTGATCTCGCTTCTCTGCACGTCTATGAATAAAACCAACCATTTGGAAACCAAAGAAACCGTAGTCCTTCTGCATGGCCTCAACCGGACACACCGTGCGATGTCGAAACTTGCAAACGCACTTGAAGCGGAAGGTTATGACGTGATCAATTGCGATTACCCCTCGCGCTCAGCAGAAATCCAGACACTCTCCACAAATCTCTTCGCCTCATTGCTGCCACGGATCAGCGCCTCCCGCCGTGTCCACTTCGTCACCCACTCCATGGGTGGCATCGTGTTGCGGACGTATCTCCAGACACAGCCGATCCCTAACCTCGGACGTGTCGTCATGCTTGCCCCTCCCAGCCAAGGCAGTGAGGTCGTGGACAAACTCGGCTGGTTCCCTCCGTTCGCCTGGTTCAACGGACCTGCCGGACTGCAACTCGGAACAAACTCTGAGAGTATCCCTAATCGACTTCCACCCCCCTCTTTTGAGCTGGGTATCATCGCTGGCGACCGTACAGTCAACCCGCTTCTCTCCACCCTGATCCCGGGGAAGGATGACGGAAAGGTCTCACAAGTACGCGCCCAGACGACTGGAATG
This sequence comes from uncultured bacterium, assembly GCA_903935195.1. Lineage (GTDB taxonomy): Bacteria > Verrucomicrobiota > Kiritimatiellia > RFP12 > UBA1067 > CAIZQW01. Next base: position 9,432 of record CAIZQW010000371.1, on the reverse strand, counting down.
AAAGATTTCATCGTCCTGCATGTCACGCATACCTTCATGATGCGCAACGCCCGCGTGATTGCCCAGACAAAGCAATTTCTGAAAACAGGCTCATTTCAAAAAAGTGAAACTTGAAATCCCTGTGGCAATCATGACCGCCATCTGGTATAGTATTTATCATGAAAAGGTTATCTTTCTATCTGTGCCTTTTATCGGGACTCCTCAGCACGCAGGCATCCTTGGCCTCGGCTTTGACAGAGCGCGTTTCGGCCGCAGGGGCAGTGGATAACACCGTATCGCAACAGGTGGACACCATCGCTCTTACGCAATCGAACGTCACGCATAAGCCTGAAAGCGCGAAGCGCTTAATGGACATCCCCTTTGAAGAGAGCCCTTATCCTGTGATCTTAGAACGGATGCCCTTTGGCGTTCCGCCCGTTGCCAGTCCGGTGAACTCCGCAGCCACCGCGCTGAACGACGCCAAGGTGATCGAGGAACAGAATAAGCTGGCAGCGTCATTTTCCTGGACAGCCATCAACATTACACCAGAGGGGAAGACCGCCATCGGCTTCACCGACCTCTCTGCAAAGCCGCCTGAGAGCTACTACATTACTGTCGGAGAATCTGCAAACAAATGGCTCCTCGTTAGCGCGGATTACAACACGGAGACTGCCACCATTGAGAAAGACGGCATTCAAATCTCGCTTAAATTCGGCAACAAAAGTCCCATTACACCGCCAGCAGCAGCGGCAGCGCCTTCTAGCCCGGCAGGCGGAACGCCAGGCCCAGGACTTTCAAAATTTAGCCATCTCCGAACGACACCCGGTCTCCAGCCGAACACGCCTTCTCCCACGGCGCCTTCCGCAACTCCTGGAAATAATGCCGTGATCGCCTCCTATCGTGAGCGTCTCAACGAGCGCATGAAAGCACAGGAGAGCCTGCGACAGGAATCTGATCGTAAGCAAAAAGAAGAACTGTCAAAGATTGTGACGGATGCTCTTCGGAAACAACAGGAAGAGGCTGCCGCAGCCGCCGCTGCGCAACAGCAAGAACCCGTTGCCGTTCCCGAAGGTCAGCCAATCGAAGTGAACGTGCAGTAAGAGATAGCTTGTTATGAGTAAACAGGTTCAACAGTTTGCGCTTTTTATCGTAGCCGTTGGCGCGATCACCTCGTTGGTGTATCATGTCCTGAACTGGGACAGTAGCACGCGCCAGAAGGCTCAACAGCCTGTTTCGAAGGCCCCCGCTTTGGTTGCAACTGTCCCCGGGATGACACAGCTGGTTAGCGTAGCCACAGAAGACCGGAAGGTGTTACAGGTTCGCCCCGATGACCGGTCAGTACAATTAGGTCTGGCCCGTAAGTTGGCACACGAGGGCCGCTATGAGGAAGCTGTGAAGGAGTATCGCATTCTACTGGGAGAAATAAAATGAACTGCTTAAATATCTTGATAGTCGCTTCTATCTTATCAACTGCTACGCTCTCGTTCGCGAAGGAGAGTCCAACCATCACTCTACCCGATGCCGCACAGCCAGCGATCGCAATGTCTGAAGCCATCCCGGACTGGGTGGCACGCTGGGAACTGGCACGCTGTCTCACCATTTTAAAACGCTATGATGAGGCGATTGCCGATTACCAGATTCTCCTGAAGGAGAAACCCGAACTGCACAAGGCTAGACTGGAGTGCGCGCAGGCATTGGTCTGGAGTGGCAAGAAAACTGAGGCTGACACCCTTCTTGAAAAAATAGATACTGCCCAGTTCTCCGTGGCTGAACAAGGTGCGTTAGCCGACCTCTATGTGATCCTCAAAAAATATGCACTCGCAGCACCCCTTTACCGGGCTGTCCTAGCCGCAACCCCCGAGGACCACAAGACGCGTTTGAAATTAGCCGAAATGCTGAGCTGGGAAAAGAAATACGCAGAGTCCCTTACGGAATACACGACCCTCTTGAAAGCCCTTCCGGAAGATCAGCAGATCCGTCGCAAGTTCGCCTTGGTCCTGATCTGGAATGGACAACATGAAGCCGCGATCCCTGAACTGCGAAAAACCTTACCATGATCCGTAACGGTAAATACATTCTCCTGATTAGCCTCTTGCTGGCTGGAACATCGCGGAGCTGGGCTGAAACAGCCCTCTCAACGATTGTCCCTGAGCCGAGTCGCATTTCTGACGACCAAGCGAGAGTCGCCTTGGTGCAAGCACTTTTAAAGACGCCTGCCGGACGCCAAGAGGCGCTTGTTCACTTGAAAAAGTTGCCGAGTGCCTCGCAATCCATGTCCAAGCTCATCCGGGATCTGGCCGGGAGTTACGCAGCCTTGGGACACTATCAAACTGTACACGCTTTTGCAAAAGAGTGGCCAGCCGATAGCGAAGAATATCCGAAACTTTCCATTGAACATTCGCTCCTGTGGGGTGATTACTATGGCGCAGAGGCCTACTGGTCTCAGCGCTATAAGCAAAACCCCAAGGACCTCAACGTGGCTTTACGTTTAGCCTCCGCCCTGGTCGAAGCTGAACGTACCAACGAGGCTGAGGAACTCTATCGCATCTTATGGCAGCAGCCACCGCATTTTCCCTCTGGCGCGCTAGGGTTGATGCGCGTCTACCTCTTGCAAAAGCAGTTTTCGAAGGCTGAAGCCTTTGCTATTGAGCTACAGGGACGTCCGAATATTCCTCGGGACGTCACACGCCTCTTGGGCGAAGCGCTTCTGGCCCAAGATAAACTCCCTGATGCTGAAGCGGTCTTTGCCAGTCTGGCCGAGAGCACTGAGGCCACGGCCGAGGATTGGACCCGTCTCGGCGTCGTGCGTCTAAAGCTCGACGAACAAGAGCAAGCCGAGGCCTGTTTTCGGAAAGCGCTTGAACGCGATCCGAAGCAGGTCGAGGCTGCCTATCGCCTAGCAGGCAAGGCTGTTGACTCGGATGACTTCATGAAAGAGCTTTTCAGCCGGGAGCTGGATGCAGGCCAACTAGTGCAGTGGGCTTCTTGGTATACTGCGGAGAATCTTTATGCACGGGCACTGGCCTGTTATGGTCAGGCACTCAAGATTGACGCTGACTTTTTCCCTGCAGCCGAAGGTCGTACTTTTGTCCTCGCCATTAGCGGCAACCATGATGAAGCTGAAAAAGAGTTTCGTGCGTTAATCGCCATCTTTCCCGAGAGCGCACGGTTACACATTCGCCTCGCGCGCACCTTAGCGTGGTCAAGACAGTACGACAAGTCCTTGGAGCTGTATGACGCCTTGATTAAAGGCCACGAACACGATCTCCTGTTGCAACGCGAGGCTGCGAGAGTCGCGCTCTGGGCGAAGCGTTATGATAATGCAATGGAACGTTATGACCGCATCGTGAACAGCTCCACCGCTGATCAATCGCATCAATCCCTACTCATACGGGCTATTACGGCCGAGCGTGACTATAAGCGTCTCTTATGGCATCACCGGTATGCGCAGGCGCTTCAGGAGGTCAATACCGTGATCGAGCTGATGCCTGGCGATCCCGAGGCAGTCTTCGATCGTGCGCAAATCCACTGCATTCTGGGGCTTTGTGATCTAGCCCGCTCGGACTATCGTCATCTCTTACAACTGAATGCCATGCACAGCATCGCCGCCGAGGCACTCGAACTGGCACGGCTGGACTCCCGTCCCAGCCTCCAGTTGAGCGGCTCCTATTGGCGGGAGGATGGCCATGGGGACCTTTCGGATATATACCGCTACACAACAGCTGTGGGATTAACCGTGCCGATCTATTGCAGGGCTGACCTCTTTGTTGAATCCCGGCGCTGGTTTGAATTTCCAGGGGACTACAATGGACGGATTGATGCGTGGAGTTATACAACCGGCCTCCGTGCGGCACTGAACTCCTTTTTACGTGGCGAGGCCAGCTGGACCTTCAAGCAGTATGAACAGACCCGCTTTACAGATACTCATGCAGGCCAGGCTAAACTCTGGGCGAACCTCTACGACTATGCGCAACTGGGTGTTGGCTATGGACGCACAGACGAACTCTACAATCGCTTTGGTTATTTCCAGAAGACACAGGCTGACAATACGTGGGTTGAATTAAAATCTGATCTCACACGGCGGTGGGATGCCCTGCTTCGCTTAAAAGATACCCACTACAATGACAGCAACAAAGGATACTCTATTTTTCTCAACACAGGCTATGACATCACGGACCATCCCCGCATCCTTAAACTCTCAGCATCCGCTGAATACCGGGATACCGACGAAGAGAATCAATACATTTACAATACTGGGCAACTCGTCAATATCATCCACCCCTACTGGGCTCCACAAAATTATGTCGCGGGCTTCCTGACCTTGGAATGGTGGCATGATCTCTCGGGACCCCATCAATACTGTGGCAACAAGCGCCATTTCTATGATCTCAAGGCCTCCGTGGGAACTGACACCGAGTCAAATCCCGGCATTACGCTTGAAGCCGAGTGGCAATATCGTTTCACCAACCGATGGTCCCTCGGACTCACAGCCTATACGCACTACTCTGAGGAGTGGAATGCGCAAGGCCTCTGGCTTTCACTCGGCTGTCAATTATAGGGTAACGTATGGCTCACAAAAAAACCATAACCGTATTGAACGCATTGACCTTGGGTGCACTCGTGACCCTCGTGACGGGTGCTGCCTATCTCATGGCCCGAACTGTGATCTATATGTCGTTATCCGGTCTCTGGTATGAAAAGGGACTTGGCTTTCTATTGTTGCTGGCAGAAGTTTTCATCTTGATTCATGGTGCAGGCTATTCGTTCCAGTTGCTGCGCATCTCCAGGCGTGAACCGGAAAAACAGACTCCGCCCGCCCTGCCAGAAATACTCCCCCCGGTAGCGGTGGTGGTCTCAGCCTATAATGAGCCCTTGGATGTGGTTGAAAAGACCTTGGTCAGTTTCTACAACCTTCGCTATCCCAATAAGCAACTCTACCTTCTGGATGACACGCGTTATGACACGGTTTCACCCGAAAAAGCCGAGGAGATGAAAGCTTATCGCGCGCAGGTTGATGCACTTGTCAAAAAGACAGGCGTCGGGCTTTTCCGTAGAAAATGGCACAGCGCAAAAGCCGGCATGCTGAATGACTTCCTAGCCCTTGCAGCCGGAAGAGAGCGTCCGGATTTCGAATTCACAGGACCCCAGAATGAAACACGGCCACCTGACTTTAAATACCTCGTTGTCTTTGATGCCGACCAAACCCCCTTCCCGAACTTTCTGGAAGACTTGGTTGCTCAGATGGAGGCGGACACCAAATTAGCATTTGTACAGACGCCCCAATACTATACCAACTTCCAGCATAATCGCGTCGCGCGCGCTTCAGGACTTCAGCAGGCTGTTTTCTACGAATATATTTGCGAAGGCAAGGACACCCAGGACGCCATGTTCTGCTGTGGCACCAATGTGATCTTCCGCCGTGAAGCCTTGGAAGCAGTCGGGGGCATTGAAGAGTCCTCAGTGACAGAGGATTTTGCAACCTCTTTGAAACTGCACATAGCCGGCTGGCGCTCAGCCTATTCCAGTAAGGCGCAAGCCTTCGGGTTAGGACCTGAAGATCTCGGTGGTTACTTGAAACAGCAAACCCGCTGGGCGCTTGGAACCATTGGCATGTTCCGGATCCTGCTCTCCCATTTCATTCGTCAGCCATGGGCCTTGACGCCTGCGCAATGGTGTGAGTACTTCCTCTCTAGCACCTACTACTTTATTGGCTGGGCTTTCTTTATTTTAGTGCTCTGTCCGATCGTCTATCTGCTTCTGGATGTTCCGAGCTACTTTGCCTATCCCCACATCTTTATCCTCTTCTTCTTGCCGTACCTGGTGATTACCCTGCTCATGTTCTTCTGGACGTTACGAAAACGACATTACGGTCCAAAGGATATCATCCTCGGACAACTCCTCGTCGCCGTCGCCTTCCCTGTTTACATGAAAGCATCGTTCTACGCACTGATCAATAAGAAGACCTCGTTTGTTGTCACACCCAAGGGTAAAAGCCATGCTCTCCCCTTGACAGCCCTTTGGCCCCAACTGGGACTTGCTGGACTCACTGTTGTGGCCATTGTCTGGGGTATCCACAGGCTGATTTACGAGCCCGCTCTCGTGACAGGCATTTCAGTCAATATCTTCTGGTGCCTCTATCACTTCATTATGCTCTCCGCTGTGCTCTACCTGAATAACCCAGAAGAGCCCCTAAAGAAAGAACGCGCATGAAGTCGGCAGGCTTAGTTTTTCTCCTGTTCACCTTGTTCCTCTCGGGATGTCGAACACCGACGGAAGAAATTCTTACACGCGGCGCGTTCACTTGGGGTGTTGCACTCGACGGTTACCCCTTAACCCCTGAACGACTCGCTGCCGTTAGCCAAGAGATCAGCATCCCTTCCGATCGGATTGTCTTTTTTATGCTCTGGCCTGAAAAAGGAAACGTACCAGGGGGCTTTCCGCTCGACACACTGAATGCCATTCACGCCGAGGGAGCCCTCCCCTGCTTGACCTGGGAGCCAATGTTCCTCAAGGACAATCGTGAAGTGACAATCTCCGCCCAGGCGATTCTCTCGGGCGAATATGATGTCTTTATTACGGCGTTCGCAAAGGCGGCCGCACAGTGGAAGAAGCCCCTGCTGATTCGTTTTGCTCATGAGATGAACCTCTCCCGTTACCACTGGGGAGGAACAGACGCAGCGTATGGACTGAACTCGCCAGAACTCTACAAGCAGATGTTCCGTTACCTCGTCAGCCAGTTTGACAAACAACAGGCCGATAACGTCCTCTGGGCCTTCTGCCCAAATGCCGAGTCTGTACCACACGCGCCGTGGAATACGATCTCGGCCTACTACCCCGGGGACGATGTAGTAGATTGCCTCGGGGTTGATGGGTACAATTGGGGCACGACACAAACGCTCGAAAAAAACGGTTGGAACAGTCATGCGAAAAGTTTTGATGAAATATTCCGTCCTGCTGTCACGGAGTTGCGCACACTTTCAAAGCATAAACCTCTCTTTGTTTTCGAAACAGCGAGTGTTACACAAGATGGATGCCAGCACTATTGGCTTGCTCACGCAATCGAAGCTACACGGACTTTGGGACTAGATGGTATCACGTGGTTTCATGTAAATAAGGAGATTGACTGGCGGCTCCAAGCCGAGAGTGCAGGTACGCTGAAACGGATATGGCAGGATAAAAAAGTGAGGTTCTATGAAAAAAACAGACCTATTAAATAGTTTACAAGAGTCTATTCGCACGGAAGAGAGCGCTACGGCCATCTACCTGACACATCTCCAGGCGCTGGCCGAGCGGACTGGAATTGACAAGGCCCTTGTCACGGAAGCACGTCAGGGCTTGGAGTATCTGATCACAGAGAATAAGCGGCATCAAACTATTTTGGAAGCACTACAAAAACAGATCAAAGGAGATGAACGCCATGATTGGTAAACAGCAATGGAATGAGATGGCGCTTCAGGTTCACGAACTTGAGAAGCGGATGGAACTGGCCTACGCGGATCTGGCTCAACAAGTTTCTGAGCCCGGTGTCAAGGCGATCTTTACCAAGCTGGCTCAAGATGAACAGAACCATGCCAACGCGATTGACACCATCGCACGCAAGATCATGCGTTCGGATGCATCCCCGACTCGTTGACCTCTGACCGCCCACCGACCTTGTGTCGGTGGAGGTGAACGTTGGAGCGGGAGGCGCAACGCCCTATCCTAACCTCCTTCACCCCCGGCACAAGGCCGGGGGGATCGGCTACAGGATACATAAGATCACAGGTGTACTCTTCTTGACAAGTTTTTGCTTTTGCAATCAGACACGCTTTTGCGCTATACTCTTGACGCTCATCAATCGAACCCCTCGGGGGTTGCTTTACAAGGAGTGATTATGGATCCGCTATTAGAGATGTTAAAAAAGAATGCACGGGAATCTGACGCCGTGTTAGCAAAAGAGCTCGGCACGACCGAGGCCGATATCAAGGCACGTATTGCCGCGTATGAAAAAGACGGCGTCCTCCGTGGCTTCCGAGCACTTATTAATTCCGCCCGTATTGAAGACCCAACCGTCCGCGCCGTCATCGAATTGCGGATCCGTCCGGAACGCGAAGGTGGCTTCGACCGCTTAGCCGCACGCATCAGCCAATGTCCGCAGGTGGAATCCATGTTCCTGATGTCCGGTGGCTTTGACTTGATGCTCTTTGTGAAGGGCAAGAATCTTCAAGAAGTCGCTAATTTTGTAAGCGTCAATCTTGCCACGATTGACGGTGTACTCTCAACTGCAACCCATTTCATGCTCAAGACCTATAAGGATCAAGGCATCCTGATGGAAGGTGAACGCTATGATGACCGACTCCAAGTCAGTCCCTGAACAATTTATTGCTCCGCATCTGCGCGACATCCCCAAGTCGGGAATCCGGGACTTCTTTGATATTGTCGCCTCCCGCAAGGATATCATCTCGCTGGGTATTGGCGAACCGGATTTTCAGACCCCGTGGCATATCCGTGAGAAGGCGATGTCCTCGATTGAACGCGGGTATACCCGCTACACTTCGAATCTCGGCATGCCTGAACTCCGGCAAGCTTTGGCAACCTACATGAAGCATGCCTTCCATGCCACGTATGATTGGAAGAGTGAGATCTTGGTTACAGTCGGTGTGAGCGAGGCTCTCGACATCGCCCTGCGCGCGGTCCTCTCGCCTGGCGATGAGGTCCTCTACCATGAGCCCTGTTTCGTGGCCTATGCCCCTCTGATCCGCATGGCGCATGGCGTGCCTGTCGCTGTGGACACCTTCCGCAAGGATGATTTCCGCCTCACGGTTGCGGAACTTGAGAAGAAGGTCACGCCGAAGTCGCGGGTCCTGCTCATCAACTTTCCGAATAATCCGACAGGCGCCTGCCTGACCAAGGCAGATACCGAAGCGCTCGCGGATTTTGTGATCAAGCACAACCTGCTCTTGATCTCAGACGAAGTTTACTCTGAATTGACGTACGAGGGTGGACGCCACTCCATGGCCGCCATCTCGCGCATCCGGGACCGCCTCATCTTCATGAATGGTTTTTCAAAGGCATGGTCCATGACGGGTTTCCGTCTCGGGTATGTCTGTGCGCCCGCACCTTTGACCGATGCGATGATGAAGATCCATCAGTATTGCATGATGAGTGCGCCCACGGTCAGCCAGTACGCGGGCATCGAAGCGTTGGCAGCCGGGAACGAAGATATCGTCGAAATGCGCGACTCCTATCATCAGCGCAGGAACTTCCTGGTCTCCTCCCTGAATGAAATGGGATTAGATTGCTTCATGCCACGGGGCGCCTTCTATGTCTTCCCCTCCATCCAAACGACCGGCCTGACAGCCCATGAATTTGCGATGCGTTTCCTTCAGGAATATAGTGTCGCCTGCGTCCCTGGCTCAGCCTTCGGCGCCTGCGGTGCTGGCTATCTTCGTTGCGCCTATGCCACAGGCATGG
>CAIZQW010000370.1 GCA_903935195.1 uncultured bacterium | reverse complement strand
CGGCAGTAGCAGTTGGCAGTTGGCTTGCGTCCTTGTGTCACGACGCATGTGCCGGCCCTAGATTATTCGTGGTGTTCGTGCCATTCGGATGCTAAAAGTGTTCTCTACTGACAGGCAGGCTGCCTATTCGAAGTGGAAGCCGCATTTGACGCCATCGGGCGCGACGAGGTCGCGATCCGCGATATCACGCGCGTCAACGGGGAAGATCACGCAGTTGGGCATACGGAAGGAGCCGTGAATCTTGCAGAGAGAGAGTCCGGACTCTTCAAATCCTAGCGAGGGGCACCCCTTCTTGGCCGTCAGATTGCAACAGGTCCCACAGCGTACACACTCCCCTTTGCGTTTGGCAATGCTCGCTTTGACATATCCAGGACGGAAAAGATAGAAGAAAAACCGCCTCAGGACGCCACGAATTAAGATCATTCGAGTTCTAAAATCCTGTTTCTTAAAAGGGACGTGCGAGCAAGATACATTCATAAAATAAAGGTTTCAGCAAAAGAAGTATGGAATAAACACTTAACGTAGGATATATTAAGGGTCGCTTTGGCTTTTTACAAGTGAAAAAATAAAAGATGAATGAAGACCCTGATATTTTAGAGGAGATCCCCTTTGTTTCCGAGAGGGAGGAGATCGTCGTCTCTGTACCCCCTGACGCTGAAGGACGTCTGGATGCTTGGCTGGCAACACAACTTCCAGACTTTTCGCGGGCGCGTATTCAAGCCCTCATCAAGGAAGGGCATGTCACCTGTGACGATGCAGCTGTTAAGTCCGATTCCAAACCCAAGGCGGGAACCACGCTCCGCCTTCGGATCCCGGCTCCAGCCCCTGCCTTTCCCAAAGCTGAAAATATCCCGCTCGCGATTGTTTATGAGGATGCCGACATTCTGGTCATCAATAAGCAGGCTGGGCTTGTTGTCCATCCTGCACCCGGCCATTTAACAGGCACCCTTGTCAATGCGCTACTCTATCACTGCAAAGACCTTGCTGGGATTGGCGGGGTCGAGCGGCCTGGCATTGTCCATCGCCTCGATAAAGACACCACGGGACTCATGCTCATTGCAAAGAACGACGTCGCCATGGCTGGTTTGGTCAACCTTTTCCAAACAGGAGAGATCAAAAAAACCTACCTGACGCTTGTCCACGGATCGCCTTTAAAAGAAAACGGAACGCTTCGGACGTTAATCGGGCGACACCCGGTCGACCGTAAAAAGATGGCGATTGTCACACGTAACGGGAAGCATGCGGGCACACACTGGAGCATCGTGAAGCGTTTCAAGGGTGTCTCATTCATCCGTTGCGAGATCGAAACCGGGCGTACCCATCAGATCCGCGTCCACCTACAATCGATTGGGCATCCGGTGATTGGCGACTCCACCTACGGACGTCCCTCTGCAGACAAACTGCTACCTCTACCGCCTCAGCGTCAGATGCTCCATGCAGCGGAACTTCGCTTCCGTCATCCAAGGAGTGGTGTCGAATTGATTTTACAGGCGCCCTTGCCTCAGGATTTTCAAGCAGTGCTTGATGCGCTGGTTTAAGAACACCGCCCGGGGGCGTTGTAGTCGCAGTCGGCAGTACCAGTTGGCAGTTAATCCCTGTGAACAAACGAATGAATAACTGTATCGCATCCGGCGGCTGCCGGACCACAAAGTTAAGAAATGAAGCTTCTTTCTTGAATTTCATTGTGGCTTCGTGGTCCGGCAGCCGCCGGATGCGAGATAATTTAGCCTGGTTATAGATAAGGTGGGTTGGCGGACAAGAGTGTCCGCGATCCCAGGCTACAATCACTGATTACTGATCACTGCTCTTTGATTGTGCGTGAGACGGCTTGGCCTTCAGGGCCGAGTGCCGCGCGCGAGGAACCACAGGCGGCCAAGACCTGATCCGTGGTTCGAAAGTGACATTTGCACGTTTTAAGCAGGATTTCAGGGCCAGACTTCTTCACCAACTCAATCGCAGAGGCCTTGACTTGCTCAGAAGCGCCTTTATGAGCCTGAAAGCCATTGACTTCACCGATTTTCCCAAGCGAGCGAAGAAAGGCTTCACGCGCCAGAATAGAGGCAGCGGCAACCGCAATATCCGATTCAGCCTTATGGCGTTGTTCCAGTTTAATGGAGCGCCCTTTCTTCATGAGCGCCTGCTTGATCACCCGTTCCGCACCGAACTGGTCAGCTACGGCGCGCGGACAATCAGGAACCGTCTCCAGAATATTTTCAATGCAGCGCGCATGGGCCCACGCCAAGAGTGTATTCACATTGCGCATCTTTGCATAGAGGCGGTTATACGCCTCAGGGCCGATGGAAACAAGCGAGAACTTACCAGGTCCGAGCAACTGGCGCGTTTTATTTCCGATAAAGAAAACCGCTTTGTCGGTCAAAAGCTTACAGTCCTTGACCCCCAGCTCCTGCATGGCATGAGCAATATCAGGATCAACATAGACTGCGCAGGCGACTAAGGGACCAAAGAAGTCACCCTTACCACTCTCGTCAATACCCATGTGAGGCGAGACCGAGTCAGGGTTGACAATTTCCTCATATCCAAGGGTTGCGCTCTGCAACACATTAGGTTCTAGGAAAAAGAGGACAAAATCTGCAGCACCTTTGCCTTGCACGAGGCATTTTCCGCTCTTGTACAGGTTGACGATACAGTCCTGAGCTTCAACAGCAATGACGGTATGGGGAACCTCCTTGCGCTTATAATTGCCCATATTTAGGAGGATCTTAAGTGCCTCCTGCTGTTCTTTCGTCAGGACAAATGTAAATGAATTTTTCTTAACAGGTTCCATAGTGCAATTTTTTACTTTTATCGGACCGATCTGTCTGATCTGTCATAAAAAAGGCGGCGCAGATCTGCGCCGCCTTTTTTGTTTCAGCCGGCTCGACTACTCAAACCGATCTTTCATTCCGCCAGGAAGGGGCATCGTACCCTCCCAGGATGCGGGCGCTGACCAAGGCATTTCCGTGTCATTAGGCCGATACGACATGCACCCCGACAAGACGAAGGAACAGGTCAACCCGACAAAGAGAGCCACGGCAACTTTCATTTTCTTAGAAAAATACAACATCGCCCTTCTCCACAGGAACCTGCTGCCAATCTGTCAGGATCTCAGCAACAACCAAGTTCTTGCCCTTCACAGCCTTAGTCAACTTGATTCGGGTCACGAATTCGCCGCTGGCGCTCTGGCGACCGGTGCGACGAATATTGAGTTCATATTGGGGCAATGCATTTTTACGTTCTTCGCCCAGCATCTCGACCATCGCTGAATCCGTTAACTCGATAATAACGAACTTATACTCGTCATTCGCATCCACAATCTTGCCCTTAACACCTGCGGTCAGTGGCGCAACATTTTCTTGGGTCGGTCCAGTTGGCTTTCCACGACTGATACCGTCCTTCAATTCCTTGTTGATCTTTTGGAGTTTGGCGATCTCTTCCTTTAAGCCTAAAACTTCGCTATTCAGTCTCGCGGTCTCAGCCTTCTCATTCTCTACTTCTGCAGCCAGTTCCTTCTTCTCAGCCGTCAGCTTGACAATCTGAGCTTCCAATGCAGCCTTCTCCTCTTTCAGCTTTGCACATTCTGCACGAGATTCCGTCAACTCACGCTTGGTCACACGCCACTCTGTCTTCATCTTGTTCATCTCGTTAACAAGGGAAGTAACCAACTCGCGCATCTTGGTCAACTCGCTACGGGTCTTCTCCAAAGCCGATTTCTGGGCCAATGCACGGGCCTGGAACTCCTCCAGAATGACAGTCATCGTATTATCGCCGTCCGTCTTATATTGGCCATCCAACGTAGAACGAACACGCTGACCTTCCGCATCTAGGAAATAATAACTGCGAAGCAGACGCTTCTTATCATCTGTTGAGTAATCGAGCGCTTTCAACTGCTGGGTTTCGAGTTTCGCAGGGTAATTGGCAAGAAGGGATTCGCGTTCGGGGGTGGCCACTTCACGATCAGCGACTTCTGCGATATCTTTCTGGACTTCCGGTGCTGTCACCTCTGGGGCATCCACAGCCTCAATTGTCTTTGCCACATTGATCACATATTTCTCGAACATGCGATTACGTCCCAGCAGGACTTGACGCTTATCGAAAGACATTTGCGCAAAAACCATCGCAACGATTGCCAAAAGAAGAATGAGAATCGCTAACACACGTAACGCTTTGTCCATTTTATTAACCTCTTTTAAAACAGAGTTGACTCGTTTTTTGTAATGCCAAACTTTAGATTAAAAAGGGTTGAAAAGCAATAACAAAAAAAATAAATAGTGAATCGCAAGAAAAAAAGCGCACCCCCTATTTTCAGTTTGACCATTCTGCTGATTTATCGTATAACTTAAAGATCATGTTTACTCAATATAACGCTCTCTTTCGGTGTGGTATCCGACACATACTCGTTTGCGCAAGCTTCGGATTTATGGTTTGCGCTTTGTGGCCCTTATCAACCTTTGCTGATGAACTTGACGACGAGCTCAAGTTTGTTGACGAGTTGCAACGCAATCGGATGTCCGACATTGCCGAGGCTGTGATCAAGGATATTCGCAAAAGCTTCCCAGCTGACAAGTTTCCAGAGGTGACTGCCAAGCTCAAGGTCCGAGAGATCCAAAACCTTCTTTGGCAAAACAAGATGGACGAGGTCAAGAAGATCATCGCGGCAATGCCCGACAAGAACAGTGCGGAATTTTGGGCCATTGTTCTTACTATGGCTGATGCGCATTATGCATTCCAGAATTATAAGGAAGCGGACAAACTTTATAATGACTTTTTTGAAAAAGTAAAGAAGCCTGGACCGAGTCTAGCCAGTTTCTACCGTGATTCCGCCTATAAATACGCCCAGATGCTCCTTTACCTCAACCGGGATGCTGACGCCCTGAAAGCCTACCGTCTTCTCTTGGCCATGCAACTGGAAGAGGGTATTCGCCGGAGCATTGAGGCTGAGTCCGCTGAGCTCATCCTCAGACTGGCCCCGCTTGAAAAAGATACAACAGCCAAGGATGCCTTGATCAAAGAGGCTGACGCGCTCTGTGGCAAGCTCCTCTGGAAACAGGATATCTGGTTCGGCAAGGCGATTGTGATGAAGGCGCATCTGTATAAATTAAGGAACGACATCAAGGGCGCCCAAAAACTGATCGAGACCTATATGCCCCAACTGCGCATCATCCACGATGCCCTCAAGGAAGAGGATCCTGACGGCTCCCTGGGACAGCTCCGAATGAGCCCCATGCCCCAATGCCGCTACTTGATGGCTGCCCTCCGCTTGGATACTGCTTTAGCAGAAACCAAGAAAGCCACGCCAGACGACGAGCTGATCAAAGAGATGCTCTTGGGCGAACGCGACCCAAAAACAAACAAGCGTAACACCACCGAGGGTGCTTACAGCCAGTTTATTAACGTCTTTGTCCGTTACCCCGAGAGTCAGTGGGCCTTTGACGCCGGAGAAAAGGTTGAAACCATCCGCAAGCTGATCAAAACACGGTATAATGTGGTTATGAAGGAGGAGATCAAGGCATCAGACCTCGAAAAATTAGTCGTCAAGCAGTTTGAGGATGCCCAGCTCACCTTCCGCCAAAACCAGTTCAAAGAGGCGATTGAAAAGTATCTGGCGGTCTTAAACAAGCTACCCGAAACCTCCCGTTCCGTATTTGCCCTTGCCGACCTCGCCATCGCTTACATTGAGCTCTCCACGTCAGAGCCGACAAACATTCTCTTGGCTGAGACCATCGCAGGTCACCTCTCTGAACGTTTCTGTGAACGCCCAGCTATGATGCGAGATGCCGGCGACCAACTGCGGCGCATCGCGGACTACTTTGGCGAGGCAAAGATGGAAAGAAATCGGCGCGAGACCTATTCGCTCTTTTTCCGCGACTTTCCAACCCATTATGCTGCAAGTCAGCTCGTTATGAGTGACGCTGAGCGCGAATTTACCGCAAAAAACTATCCTGCAGCCATCAAGCGTTATCAAGATATTGCAACTATTTATACAAATTCCGTCTATTACTTAAGCGCGCTGAGTCGTCTGGCTCAGATTGAAAAGGAAGAGGGCCGCCACGTAAGCGAGATTCAGGCTCTTGAAATCTATGTTAAGAAGATGACGGAGCTGAACAAGCCCTCTGCGGAACTCATCAGCGGGAAATTCCGTCTGGCAGACGCCCAGCGTGAGTATGCTGGATACGTAGCGAGGAATGCCTTTACAAATGCCTCGCCGGAGTCTGTTTCCGCAAACCAAGCCGAAGTCGCCAAATGGCTGGCACGGGCGATCTCCGCGCTTTCAGATATCTCCAAGCGGTTAAAAGAGGCCCCGGCCACTTACTATGTGAACACGGATGAAAAGAAGCGTAATGAGTCCATCAAAGAGGCCGCTGACTTCACACGCGCCGTCTGTCTGACCATGATTCAGCAGCCCACAGACAAGCTCGAAACCTTGCGTAAAGCTGCAATCAAGTCCTTTGAATCCTACGTGAAAGAGTATCCTCAAGGTAAGTACGCCTCTAAGGCCCAGCTCCAAATTGGTACGCTTTACACCATTTTAAAGGATGTTCCCAATGCGCAAGCGGCCTTTGAAAAGCTGAGCAAGGACTATCCAGCTTCTGATGAAGCTAAAAACTCCATTCCCCGACTGGCAGACAGCTTGATTAAAATGGGCCTCGTCGGCGAAGGCACTGCAAAATACCGTGAGATGTTTGCCACAAAAGGTGCCTATTCCGACACCCAATTCATGGATGCTGCCCAGGCGCTGGAATCCGCCAAGGTGTTCGACCTTGCGCTTCAAGCGTATGACAATGTCTTGGCCATGACCAAAGATAAAAGTCTGATCGCTATGTCCAAGCTTGGACGGGCAACGGCGCTTACAGGTCAAAAGCGTTTCACAGATGCCTTCACACTGTTAAAGGAGTTCTCCAAAGAGTACGCCAAGCTCGAAATTGTGGTGGACGCCAATTTATTGTTGGTTGAAGTCGCCAGCGAAGTGGGCAAGACTGAAAAGGACAACGATCTGCGAAAGTCTTATTTTAACACTGCTGTTGAAGCCCTTCAAATGGTCAAACGTTACAAGGAATCCCAAATCAAGTCCGGCAAGCCCTTGAATCATCCGGCTGAGCTGAAGGAATTGGACCTGAAGGCTGGCGAAGTGCTTGTTCGAAAGATGCAGGCTGAAAAGGCGCTGGGGCTCAACGAGCAGGCTGTCCAGACAAGAGGCCATGCGATCGTCGCCTTCACGGGCATCGTGGTTTCGATTGATCGCAACAATGCCGCACTTGCCAACGTCCTCGAAAAAGCGTACTATAATGCTTTGCCGTTGATGGTGGAACATAAAGTATTTGAAGATGTGATTGCCGACGGGGAGAACTATTTGAAACAGTTCCCGAATGGAAAGTATCGCACAGATGTACAGCTTTGGATTGACCAAGCAAAGATTACCAAGTAATTTTACGGAAAGAAAAGGAATGAATATGAGCAGACAAAACGTAACGGTCGTGTGTATGGTCTCCCTGTTGATGACGGGTGCTGTTTTCGGACAGATTCAAGGAACCATTATAAATACTGACGGAAAATCTTTCCCTGGCTTACTCAAGTGGAAGACACAGGCGAAAGCGTATACCGTCAGTGCAAACAACATGGATATGGAGATTCCCCAGGCGAGCGTCGCCGATATCCAGATCGCAAAACCCAAAGATTTGGACAATGCCGAGAAACAGATCGCCGCGGGCAATTCGGTTGTCGCCATTCCCCTCCTTGAAAAGGTCACCAAAGACTACTTGATGTTGAAGTGGGATAAGCCAGCCATCCGGTTACTCGCGGAAGCCAATCTAAAGGCTGGCGAGACCGATAAAGCGCTTAAAACCTGCGAAACCATTATCGCCGCAGACGCCACAGCCTCCTACCTAGGGGAAGTCGCTCCAATCTACTGGCAGGTTCTCTTAAAGCTCAACCGTACAAGCAAGGTTGAAGAGTGCGTCTTGAAGGCGATCAAGAGCGGCGACCGCTTGGCTAGCGCCTTTGCGTTAATCATGAGGGGTGATCTGGTCCTTGCAACGGGCGATACGCCTGATAATGCAAACAAGGCGCTTCGTGATGGATATCTGCGCGTTATTCTTCTCTACAAGAGCGAGAAGGATGCGATGCCCGAAGCCCTCTACAAAGCTGCAAAATGTTTTGAAAAGGCTGGTCAGTCTGCTCGCGCCGAGCAGATGCGCACTGAATTAAAAAAGGATTTTTCGACATCGCCCTGGGCGCAAAAGTAGCCCTGAGGTGTTTTTTAAACGTGTCACTGGTACAGTAAATTAATATGGTCCTGCCTGAACAGGCGACCGCAAAGAAGGTAAGAGGTTAGTACATGAAGAGATTGGTAATGATGTTCATCCTGATGATGGGAATGATGACTGCAGGTTCAACGCTTTATGCCCAGGGAGCACCCGCGGCTGCCCCAGCCGCCGCTACAACTGAATTGACACCCTCCGCTGATGCGCAACCAGCAAAAGCGGCACCTAAAACAGGTCTGTATTACGTTATTACTGGTTCCGGATGGCTCGGTATTGTGCTTTGGCTCGCCCTCTTCGGTTCCGGTGTCGCGGCAATCTATTTCGCCGTGGACTGCTCGATCCTGCTTCGCCCCCAGAAGATCATGCCCCAGTCCCTCATTTCAAATGTGAAAACTGCCATGGCTGAAGGCGATGTGATGAAGGCCCTCAAGTCTTGCGAAGTGGAACCAGGGCCTTTGGCGAACATCCTCACGGCCGGCTTCTCCCACGTCGAAGAGGGCTTTGAAGTCATCCAGGAGTCCATCGGTGCAGCATCCGACTTGGAGACCGAACGTTTGATGCAGCGTCTGACCTGGATCTCCGTCTGCTCAAACTTGGCGCCGATGTTGGGTCTGCTCGGTACGGTGCAAGGTATGATTATGTGCTTCGAAACGCTGGCAACGGGCGCCCCTGATGTAGGTTCTCTGGCGCTCGCGATTTCACAGGCCTTGTGGACGACCGCAGGTGGTTTGGTGGTCGCGATTCCTGCGATCACGGCCTATTACAGCCTCCGTAACAACGCCAACCGCTTGATTTTGCGCATGCAAGCCATGACCATGGAGCTGATCAAAGATCTGCGTAACGTCGAAGTTGTTAACGACTAATCGTGGCGGTTAAGACACGGTGCTGGGGTCAGTTGTGCTGCGCACTGACAGGCAACTGACCTACAGAGCAAAATAGTTTTTTAAACCCCTCAAAAGGGTTGTACAATGGCTAAAACAAGATCAGACCAATGCGAGATGGATATGACGCCCATGATTGACGTCGTGTTTCAGCTCATTATCTTTTTCGTGGTCACCCTGAAGATGACCAGTGATACAAATAAAGACATCATCCTTGAAGACGGAAAAAATGGTGTGATAATCACCGAGAAGAATCGTCCACCCTCAACGCTTGAGATTGAGGTGGATAAGCGTGGCATGATTACCATACACAATGCACGCATGAATCAAGACCAACTCGACACCATTCTTCGTAATCGGGTCAACAAATTGGGAAATCAATTTCCTATCTTAATTCGAGCGGACTTCCGAACCAAGCATGAGGAGGTCAAGAAAGTTATGGACATCTGTACCCGAAGAGGCATCTGGAAACTTTCGTTTGTCGCAATCCAAGAACATAAGGCAAAAAAGAAGTAATGGAGACGACTCTTTATGGCTTACAAACGCAGAAATAACAAGGGTGAGAATCCGAAACTGGACATGACGCCGATGATTGATGTCGTCTTCCAGCTCCTCATCTTCTTTGTCGTCACGCTGAAGCAGGAGGATATCCTCTCAAAGCTCTCGGCTGCTCGTCCCGCACCCGATCCAAACGCAAAACCTGACCAGCAACCCGATCCCACAACGATTATTGTCTGCGATCAAGGCTTCCTCTTTAATGGACTCCCGATGCGGCTTGATGAATTGGATCGCCAAATAGCGCGCGTTTCGCGTTCGAGCAAGACAGCCATGGTGCTTGTCAAGTGTACTATGAGTTCTCCCCATAAATTCCTCGTACAGGCTCTCGATACCTGTAACAAGCACGGACTTCAGAACCTCTCAATCTTAACGATGTAAGGGAAAAGTTATGAGCACCAATCAGCACATGGATGATGTCATCAATGCCCAGATGAAACAGATTGATGATAAATACTCGGAAGCCTCCTACTGGCAACGCATGAAGAAGATGCAGGCGGGGTTGAAGTGTGCGCGTGACAGCAAAGAGCACAAAGAGGCGATGATTGAGTTGCAGAGACTCTCTGCGCCTGCTGTGGCTGTATTTCTTCCCATGTTCCTAATCGGTATTTTGGTGCTCCTTTCCGCTGCAGCCAAACCCGAAGACCGTGTGATTGAGACCCAGATCATGGAGGTTGAGGAGGTCAAGCAACTGGAAGAGGTCAAGCCACTGGAGAAACCGCCAGAGCAGACAACCGACGTCACTGTAGACGTTCAGGTTGACACGCCTAATGTGTCCGACGCGAAGCCGACTGACACGGTGATGAGTCCTCAGCCACAGACCTTTGATGCTGTACAGATTGTCAAAAGTCCCGTGATCCTCAAAAACATTTATGGCTCTACACGTAACACTGGCACGCGCGGCGCCCAGATGGTCAAGTTTGGCGGCGACAAACAGACCGAGGCCTGCGTGATGCGCGCCCTCCGGTGGCTCAAGAAAAACCAGAAAGCGGATGGGTCGTGGGGCGCCCATCCACAAGCCATGGCGGGCTTGGCAGTCTTGACCTTTCTTGCTCATGGAGAAAAACCAGGCGATTCAGCGGAATTCGGATCCACGGTCCAACTGGCCTTGGAATTCCTGATGAAGTCGCAATTATCGAATGGTCGTATCAGCGAAAGTTATTCCCATGCGATCGCAACGTATGCACTATGTGAGGCGTATGGAATGACCATGAATCCAAATGTGAAGACCGCCGCTGAAAACGCACTTG
>CAIZQW010000369.1 GCA_903935195.1 uncultured bacterium | reverse complement strand
TCTTCAGAGAAAAGCGAACGCCTTAAGATTTTTCCGCAAAAGCCGCTATGAGAGCGCAAATGCCTCGCCTGCCTCGCGCTGAATACAGCACGGCGGAGCGGGCATTTGCGCGGAACCGAATCAAAACATCATCAGCAAAAAACTTGTTTTTTGCTGAGTATTAAAGAAGTATCCTCGGGTTGGCTAACCATTCCGCCGTGCTGTATTGTCGCTCTATCGCTAACGCTCATCGCTCTTGCCTGCAAGCCTTAAGCGAGCGTTCGGACTGCGTGGATACACTTGTCCTCTGCGCGTGCTTATTCAGCGCGAGGCGGATGCGTTAGCCGCCCTCATTTTAGCGGCTTTTGCGGTAGAGTCTTCCTCACTTTCCACAGCAGCAGATCGCCAGCGACAAGAAGGAAGATCACGCTCCAGAGAATCGCGAGCCAATCGCTCGCGGCAAAGTGGAGTCCGAAGAAGAGCTGATGAATGAAGATCATGGGCGGTGCGATAAACATCAGCAGATGGCTTCGCTTGAAGGTCACGTAGCTGATGCGCTTCTGCAACAAGAGCAGAGCCATCACGAGCGCAAAAATCAGGAGCGCGGCCCCTACCCCTGTGAGCGAGCCCAATTTGCCATCGAGATAAAAGTCTCCCAGCGTGACGCGAAGCGAATCGTTGTATTCCAACATTCTGCCGTACAGCACACACGACACATGCAGCGCAATGAGCGGCAACAGCGTAAACGCCGCTGTGCGATGAAGTTTGACCAACGTACCTTTATTGACCAGCCTGTCGAGTGTCCGCCCCTTGCCCATAGAGAGCAGTTGAAACAGAATAATGGTCATGGCCACGAGGCCCGCGATGCGCGCGATTATTAAGAGCGTGTTACTCATAAGGTTTCCTTTGGGAAAAGTTCATTAGTTTTGAGAATGTTTTACGCTAAGATCGCTATTAGGGTGCTTGCACGTCCGGCAGCTGCCGGACCCGCAAGTGGCTGAATACAGCCAGGGCTTATCTCGTGCAAGCACCTGCAGGTCATTGTCTGGTCGATTCTGGGTGAAGGACGAGCTGTGCCCCCGTGTATCCACGGGCTAGCGAGGGCACGCCGTCCTTCACCCAAATAGCGATCTTAGCGAAAAAGTAAAAACACTGCCGACTGGTACTGCCAACTGCTACTCTTTCTCTAACCTTTCAAGCTTGCGCTCGAGTTCATGCGGGGGTTTTTGCCAGCGGGCGAGTAGCAGGTAGGCTGTTGGGACTACGACGAGGGTGAGCAGACAGGCGCTCAGTCCGCCATACACGACCACGGCGCCGAGACAGCGACGGCTCATCGCGCCTGCCCCACTGGCCAACAGCAGCGGAATCGCGCCAACCACCGTCGAGATCCCTGTCATCAGAATCGGCCGCAGGCGCAGGCAGGAGGCTTGAATCAGCGCCTGCTCAAACTCCATGCCGTTATCGCGCAATTGGTTGGCGAACTCGACAATCAGAATCCCGTTTTTGGCGGCGAGGCCGATCAGCATGATCACACCGATCTGGCTGTAGATGTTCATGGTCGCACCGGTGTACCAAAGTCCTGCAAGTGCACCGATCATGCCCAAGGGCACGGTCAGCATGACGATGAGCGGACTCACAAAGCTCTCAAACTGCGCGGCGAGTGTCAGGTAGGCGATCAGCAGGGCCAAGCCAAAGATGAGCGCCATGGAGCCGGAGGCCTCCTTGAAATCTTTTGACTGCCCCTTGTAGCCGATCTGCGCTTCAGGGGGCAATTCGGTGCGCACAGTCTTCTCTAAATACTCAAGCACCTGGCCGAGGCTGTATCCTGGCGCGACGTTGCCGGTCAGCGTGATCGAGCGCATCCGATTGAAACGGTTGAGGGTCGCGGCATCGCCGATCTCCTTGACGGTCACGAGGTTGTCGAGTGGAATCGGCTCCTGTTGCGTTGTGGAGCGCACATAGATGTTCCGCAGGTCCTCATTCGAGGCGCGATGGCTGAGGTCAGCCTGCAACATCACGTCATACTCTTGTCCGCGATCAATAAAGGTCGTGACGCGCTTCGAGCCCAGAAGCGTCTCGAGGGCGCCGCCGATGGCCTTGGTGGAGACCCCCAGCTCGCCTGCGCGATTCTTGTTGATCTCAACATGCAATTGAGGGGTGGTCTCTTTGTAGTCATAGTCGACATCCAAGAAGCCAGGATAACTTTTCACTTTGGCCATGAGCTTGTCTCGCCAGGCGATCAACTCCTTGTAATCCGGGCCCCCGATCACGAACTGCACGGGCATGCCACGGGTACTGATACCGGTGGGCAGGGAGGGCAGGGCGCGCGCGCCAGGGATCTTTGAGAGCAGCGGTCGCGACTGGTTGACCACATCAATGCTAGGACGCGAACGCTCACGCCACGGTGTGAAGTCAAGGATGAGGCGTCCGTTATTCACTGCGCCCACGGCATCGGGCTGGCCGGGCAAAAGGAGCAGACCCCATTTCAACTCATGGTCTTCAAAGGCCGCCATGGAGGCTGGGATGAATTGATCCACAAGCTTGTTCATCTCGTAAAAGCCTGTCCCCTCCGGCGCCTGCAACATCACAAAGAAGAAGCCACGATCTTCAAGCGGTTCAAACTCGGTCGGGATAATCTTCCAGCCCCAGACCACGAGGAGACAAAGGGCCGCAAAGAAGAGCGTGGTCACAATTTTAAGGCGTGTAATCAGCTTGAGGAGCGCGCGATAGCCCCTCTCCAGGTGGCCCATGAACCAGTCGACACCCATCCCGACAAGGGAGACCTCTTCATGGCTTTTCAACAAGCGCGAACAGAGCAAGGGCGTCAGGGTCAAGGCCACCAGACCTGAAAAGCAGACCGCAGCGCTCATGGCGACTGCAAACTCGGTAAACATCTTGCCGGCCTTGCCTTCCCAGAGCAGGATCGGCAGGAAGACGGCCAACAGTACGGCTGTCGTCGAAATCACGGCCAGCATCACCTGCGTTGAACCACGAGAGGCAGCCACGAGGGGCGTCTCCCCCTCCTTGATCCTGCGATGGACATTCTCCAGCACCACAATGGCATCATCCACCACCATGCCAATCGCCAACACCAGCGCGAGCAGGGTCAGAATATTTAAGCTGTAGCCGCAGGCATAGAGCACGATATAGGAACAGACGAGCGAGATCGGCACGGTAATAGAGGGGATCAGTGCGGCACGCAGGTTGCCGAGAAAGAGGAAGATGATCGCGACCACCAAGACCGACGAGACCAAGAGAGAGTCTTTGACCTCCTTGATGGACTCATTGATAAACAACGCCTCATCGCGACGAACAAAGAGCTTAACGCCCGCAGGTGCGGTCTTATTCAACTCCTCCACAAGCTTCGTGCCTGCCTTTGAGATAATCAGCGAATTGCCTTTGGAGTGCTTGTAGAGGCCTAGACCAATGGCATTGCCACCAACCCCTGCACGACTCTTGTCATAAAAAACAAAAGAAGAACGCACCTGACGGGGCTCTAGGCGAACCTCTGCAATGTCTTGCATCCGAATCAAATCACCTTCTGCGCGGCGCTTGACCACCAGTTGACTAAACTCTTCGGGCGTTGCGTAGGGACGTGAGACGCGCACGGTAAACTCGCGTGTCACAGATTCGATACGGCCTGCTGCGGTTTCGACATTTTCGGAGATCAATGCAGCCTCGACATCTTCAAAGGTAATCTTACGTGCTGCCATCGCCTCAGGCTTCAACCAGATACGCATCGCCTGGCGCTGGTCGCCAAAGATCCGCACATTGGCAACACCATCAATCACGGAAAAGCGATCTGTGTAATAACGGTCTGCATAGTCTGAAAGCTCCATGCGGCCCATCGTATCACTCGTGATCCCGATGATCATGGTCGGCATCATCGTGACATCCACCTTCGAAATCACAGGCGAGTCGGCCTCTTCTGGTAGCGCCCCCATAATACGGGAGACCCGATCGCGCACATCATTCGCGGCATCGTCAATATCGCGCGAGATATTAAACTCCACCGTGACGCGCGATTCGCCGTCGCTGCTCTCTGACTCGAGCATGACAATACCGTCAATACCTGCGATGGTATCTTCGACCAACTGCGTGATCTTGCTCTCGATCACGGCAGCGCTTGCGCCCGGATAGGTCGTACGAACCGAGACCGCAGGGGTCTCGATATCAGGATACTCACGGACCGTGAGACGCTGGAAAGAAATGCCCCCGAAGACCATCAAGATCAAGATCAGCACGATGGTCGCGACAGGCCGGACAATGGAAAAACGACAGATATTCATTGTTAATGTCCAATTCTACTTGATGCAAAGCTGTGTATGTTTTTACCGCAAAGAACACAAAGAACTCAAAGATCAACTTCTAAATGCTTTATCGATAACTTCAAATAGCTTTTCAACTAATTAAACGAATTAAGCTAATTGGAATTCGTTCAATTCGTTTAATTCGTTGATAAAGTTACTCGTTTGTTTGTTCCTTGTACCCCTGGCGGGGCGCTTATCTGCAACCATGCGTACATCTCTTTTCTCTGTGTTCTCTGCGTTCCTTGCGGTAAAATACATCTCATTGCCGTTCTTCAACTTTAACAGCCATGCCGTCGGCGATTTTAGCCACGCCTTCGGTGACGACAAACGTTTGCGTCGTCAGACCCGAAAGAATCTCGACGCGACCCTTGGCACGTCGACCAATCATCACCTCGGTGCGCACGACCTTCTTCTGCTCTGGCTGATAGACAAAGGCAAACTGCTTTTCACCCAGACTGGTCAATGCCTCCTCAGGCACACTGGCACACTCCTGAACCCCCATATTGAGACGCACGGCCATCAACATCCCTGGGCGCAGCCGTTGCTCTTTGTTCTCCATGACCCCTCGCACCTGTGCACTGCGTGTCTGGAGGCTGATACGCGGATCAATCATACGAATCACGCCCGTGAACGCAACGTCTGGATACGCGTTGTTTAGCGCATTGAAGGGCATCCCCTCTTTAAGTTTGCCGGTGTATTTTTCAGGGACGGGATAATCAACATAGACCTGCTCAAGGTCATCGAGCGTCGTAATCTTCGTGCCCGGCGTGACAAGGTCGCCCTCGCTGACAAAGCGTAAGCCGACGACACCTGAAAAGGGTGCGACGATTACCCGGTCTGCGCAATCGGCCTCGGCTTTGGCCTTTTCAGCCCGCGCCATCGCCAGACGCGTCTGGCGGTCTTCCAGCTCTTTCCGAGGAACCGCATCCGCCTTGACCAGCTCTTCTAAGCGTCTCACTTCGCGCTCATGCTCCTCAATAGACAAGCCTGCGATGGTCAATGCGGTCTTCTCCTGCGCGGATTGTAACTCGACAAGCAAACCGTTCTTCTTGACGTGCTGCCCGTGGTCGAAGTGAATCGCGATAATCTTCTCCGTCACCTGTGCAGAGATGTCGACGGATTCACGTGCGGAAACGGTTCCTAGGCAGATCAACGTATCTTCGAACGTCATCTTCTCGACAGGCTTCACCACCACCAGCGGAGGCGAGGTGTCGCGTTTCTTTGAGGCCACGCGTGTCGGCTGAGCAGTCAGCACCAACTGCACAGCCCAGACCAACAGGCCCACGCCAATCACCAATTCTAAAACCCATTTGATCCATTTCATATTGTTTATCTTTCTAACTAGGTCAATTAAAGGTGTAGTTTCTCACAGAGGCACAGAGGGCACAGAGAAATATGAATCCAGAATGAATGATAAAACCTTTCGTTGCGCTGTTCCATAGATGATTCATACTTCAATTGGATTCCTCCGTGCTCTCTGTGCCTCTGTGAGAAAAATTCTCTACGGTACCCACCTTCGCGAATACGGCTACGGCGGGCAGGCTACGGTACAACGGGACAACGGTACTGGGGTGGTGAGGACGGATTGACCGATTGACCCATTGACTGATTGATTGCGTTGACATTGTGACTTATTGACACTTACTGGCACTTCCAGACTTATTGACACTATCGCCCTACACCCGCATGCACCCTGGTGCGCGGGGGTATGGGATCACATCGCGGATATTGTGCATCCCGGTGCAGAACTGGACGAGCCGTTCGAAACCAAGGCCAAAGCCGGCATGGGGCACGCTCCCATAGCGACGAAGGTCGAGGTAATGTCCATACTCCGCCGGATTGAGCCCTGCGTCACGCAACACCCCTTCGAGCACCTCCAACCGCTCTTCACGCTGGCTGCCACCAATAATCTCCCCCACCTCCGGCAGCAATACATCCATGGCTGCAACCGTCTTGCCATCTGGGTTGCGGCGCATATAAAAAGCTTTGATCTCCGCAGGGTAGTCGGTCACAACGACAGGGCCCTTAAAAACCTCTTCCGCAAGGTAGCGCTCATGCTCCGATTGCAAATCCATGCCCCACTTCACAGGAAACTCAAAGGTGACTGGGGCAGCCTCCAAGAGACGGATTGCCTCGGTATAGGTCACACGGCCAAAGGGCGCGGTCGCTAGGCGCTCGAGTCGCGCCACCACACCCGGCAGGACGCGCTGGTCAAAAAATTGAAGGTCTGCACCGCACTGCGCGAGAACCGCCTGGAAGAGATGACGCAAAAAGGCCTCGGCCAGCAGGGCATCATCGTTCAAGTCAGCAAAGGCCATCTCGGGTTCGACCATCCAGAACTCCGACAGATGGCGCCGCGTATTGGAATTTTCAGCTCGGAAGGTCGGTCCGAAGGTATAGATGTCGCCCATGGCGCAGGCGTAGGTTTCGCCCTCGAGCTGACCGCTCACGGTCAACGAGGTTTTTGCTCCAAAGAAATCCTGAGCATAGTCGACCTTGCCATCGGCATGGCGCGGGGGCTTATGCGGATCGAGCGTGGTCACCTGGAACATGGCGCCCGCGCCTTCGCAATCGTTTGAGGTGATAATCGGGGTATGCACGTAGAAGAAACCGCGCTCATGGAAGAAGCGGTGCAGTTCATACGAGAGCACATCGCGCACGCGGGCAATGGCGCCAAAGGTGTTGGTGCGTGCCCGCAAGTGAGGAAGTTCGCGCAAGCGGTCGAAGTTGATTTTTTGTTTTCCGAGCGGATACGCAAGCGGATCCGAGAAGCCATAGACCGTGAGCTGGTCGGCCTTGACCTCGATGCTTTGTCCGCTGCCACTGGAGGCCACGAGCAGGCCTTCGACACGGATCGACGCCCCTGGATGCAGATTCAGGACATCCTTCTCATAGTTCGCCAGTGTGGCGGGTGCGATGATCTGGAGGTTGGCGAGACAGGAGCCATCATTCAACTCAATGAACGAGAAGCCCCCCTTGGAATCCCGGCGTGTCCGGACCCAGCCGGCCACCTGTACAGGGATGTCGCGCTTCGGAGAAGTCAAAAGAGCGTTAATTCGCGTTTTCATTAAACAAAATTCCTTGCCCAAAAATTCAATGGTTTTTTTTCAACTAATTTAACGAATTAAGCTAATTGGAATTCGTTAAATTCGTTTAATTCGTTGATACGAGTTCCTTGTAGAACGGGGC
Organism: uncultured bacterium; assembly: GCA_903935195.1. Taxonomy (GTDB): domain Bacteria; phylum Verrucomicrobiota; class Kiritimatiellia; order RFP12; family UBA1067; genus CAIZQW01. The sequence continues at coordinate 1,180 of CAIZQW010000369.1, read as the reverse complement.
CCAATACGAGATAAGCATATCTGCACCAGCGCGGTCAATGGCCATGACCGACTCGCGCGCCATGGCATAGAGGTCACCCCAGCCACGTTCGGCTGTTGCATGGATCATGCTATACTCACCACTCACATTGTACGCCGCAACCGGCAGGTCTGTGCGAGCGCGGATTTCGGCCAGCAGATCAAGATAGAAGAGTGCCGGCTTGATCATCAAGATATCCGCGCCTTCGGTTTCGTCAACCTCCGACTCACGAAGCGCGGTACGCGGACTCGCATACGACGCCTGGTAGCTTTTGCGATCTCCTGCGGAGGGCGCTGAATTTTCAGCTTCCCGGAAGGGGCCATAGAGCGAGGAGGCAAACTTGGTGGAATAGGCCATGAGCAAGGTGTCGTTAAAATTATTCTCCATCAGCGCTTGGCGGATCGCCAGAATCTGGCCATCCATCATGGCACTCGGCGCAACGACATCTGCGCCCGCTGCGGCATGGGAGAGAGCCACACGCGCAAGAAGTTCGCAGGAGGCATCATTGTCGACCTGGCCATGGTTGTCGAGCGGACCGCAGTGCCCATGGTCGGTGTAGGCGCAGAGGCAGACATCTGTCATCACCACGAGCTCGGGGAAGGCGCGCTTGAGCAACGGAATGGCGCGTTGCACGACGCCCTTTGAATCAAAGGCACCGGAACCGACCTTATCCTTTTTCCCCTCGGTCTGGCCAAAGAGCAAGACACCGCCAATGCCCTGTTTCGCGACTGGCTCAACAGCTCGCAACAGTTCATCTGTGCTCAGGCGAAATTGACCAGGCATGGAGGAGATGGTTTCTTTCCGCTTCTCCCCTTCGACGAGAAAGAGCGGCCAGACAAACTTCGAAGCCGCTGGAAAGGGCTGATCAAAGAGGCGCCTGAGCGCTTGGGTTCTTCTGAGTCGACGTAACCGTATCTCTGGAAAATTCATTTCATCTCCTATTTTAAAATGTGTAGTTCCTCACAGAGGCACAGAGGGCACAGAGAAATATGTATCCTGAAAAAATGATAAGCTTTTTTGTTGCACTGTTCCATAGATGATTGATATTTCAACTGGATCCCTCCGTGAGCTCTGTGGGCTCTGTGAGAAAAAAAACATTCTTCTTAGTCTGGGATAAAGAGCACTTGTCCGGGATGGATGGTGCTGGCGGACTTCAAATTAT
>CAIZQW010000368.1 GCA_903935195.1 uncultured bacterium | reverse complement strand
GTCTGCACCTGTGCCAGTGGCCCCAGGCCTCCGGCTTGAATACGTTGAGCGACCTCACTGTTAAACGGATCTGTGGGAATCTGATAGTCGACCAGGAAGACGCGCTCTTTCCGCGTCGCCGCTTTTCCCGCTTCGCCGATGGCCAGCGTTCCGGGTACATCTACCGCCACGGGTTTGGCGATGTAAACATGCAATCCCGCTGCCACTGCTGCCGCGGCCTGCTCAGGATAGAAGTAGGGCACATCTTCAATCACCAGAGCTTCAATTCCGCTTTCGATAACACGTTTATAGCCCGACAACCCCGAAAACCGTTTATCGCGTGCCACCCCAAATACGTCTCCCAGCTTGTCCGCCACAGGCTGGAAATAATCCGCCACGGCGACGGCTTCGTATCCGCCGTGCTCCTTGAACAAGCCGGCAATCCAGTGTCCGCGTCCACCGCCGCCGACAAAACCGACCTTGATCTTCCGTGACCGATCCTCAAGGGGTTTCGCCGGAAGCTCTGCTGTCACTTTATTGGTTTGTGCGAAGAGCGTTTCGGTTACCGCCAAAGCCACTGAATTGATGAAAAATGTCCTACGTTGCATGTGAACTCCTTTCGCTATTTCTATCACTGGTCGTAATACTACCCTTTTTGGGGTATTTGTCGCTTGCAATAACGGCTCTAAATTGTGTATAAATGAAGCATGAATACTAAACAATTTAAACGCGCATTCTGGGATCGCGTCGGACCTGCAGATCAGCTACTGCCCTTGTTGGATAGTCTTCATGATGTCGCATTCTTTTTCAAGGATCGACAATCACGGCAAACCATGAACAGTCTGCGTGCCGTGGCATCAGCGGGCGTGTCAACAGAAGAGGAAACGCTCGGCAAAGTCGGTTTCGAGTTCTGGAATTCAGAGAAAGTGGCCATTTATCTAAAACAGGATGAAGAGGTCATGCGCACGGGCATTCCCATCATTAACGCCTTCTGTCCCTCACCCGAACAAGGTTCAAACGCCGTCATTATTTTTAGTAAATTTCCACTGCGGGATTCCAAGGGTGCAATCATCGGGCTTGCGGGGGTCTGGAGGGAGACCAACTCAGTCAGCGTTCTCCCCCCAGCTTACAACAGGCTGTCCGGGATTTTGCAGATGATCCATGAACGGTACGCCGAGCCGTTAACGGTTCACGAGATGGCGGAAAAGGCGGGTGTGTCACGGAGCCAGTTTGGCCGTCTTTTCAAGAAGATGTTCGGCCTCTCCCCGCATGATTATCTGAAGAGCGTGAGGGTTAACGCCGCAGCGAAACTGCTGCGCGAAACCTCAAAGAAGACAACCGATATCGCGCTCGAGACAGGCTTCTACGACCACAGCCATTTTACCAAGACCTTCACAGATATCATGGGCCTGGTGCCGCGCGCCTATAAGAAGCTGCATGCTTATTAGAAGCGACACCACGAGGTGATTTTTTTTCAGCAGGGGACACCAGCACTTCCCGGTGAACATTACGCAAAGCCTTCCTTTTCTGTAGCCGAGCGTTCACGCAGATGCTATGATATTTTGCAAATGATACCTGACACCCTGACTGTTGTCTCCTGCGCGATTGCGGAGGAGCATGTTGACGCACTCTTTGAACTGCTGGACTCGGATGTGTTTACGCCGACGGCCTGGTTTGACGTGGAGACCAAGGTCTGCCGCCTCGATGTCTTTTTGGAAGATGCCTCGCAGGTGGAGAGCGTCTGCCAATCACTTCAACAGGCTGCGGAACTGGCAAACTTACCTGCACTGAAACCCGAGCTTTCCACCCTTGCGCGCGCGGACTGGGCGGAGGCCTGGAAGCGCTTCTTCCATGTGGAAAAAATTTCTGAGCACATCGTGGTGCGCCCCTCCTGGGAAAAATACGAGGCGAAGCCCGGCGAGGTGGTCATTACGCTCGATCCCGGACTCAGCTTCGGCACCGGAAAGCATGCG
>CAIZQW010000367.1 GCA_903935195.1 uncultured bacterium | reverse complement strand
GGGGCCAGGGGCTCGTTGTTATCGCCGAGGCCTTCACTCCCGTAACGGTAGTCAGCGCCTGCATAAAACCCGAGCCAGCCGTCGCCAGTGCAATCAATAAAGACCGGAGCCGCAAAGCGGAGTTCTTTATTCGAGGAGATGTCGAGCGCGTCTACGGTTTGAATCCTGCCCTCGCGCGTATTCGCAGCAAATACATGCCAGCCAAGGAACTGCTTGATGTTGGTCTCTTGATCCAGTCCCTTCTGAAGCTCCGCCGTGCTTTTCTGACCGTAAATTTCGCGGGTCACAAAGGGACCGGGCTTCCCCCACATTGCGCCGCGCACACCGATCTCAGGGCTGCTATTCCCGCCGAAGATCGGACGATTCTGCACAAGAGCCACGCGACACCCCAGACGGGCCGCTGTAATCGCAGCTGAACAGCCTGCAATGCCGCCTCCCACGACTACGACATCAAAGCTACCTGCGGACGGCGGATCATTTGGCAGCCCGAGCAATTGCTTTCGCCAGTGGCGCATCTCCTTGTCTGCCTTCGCAGGAGGAACAAAGCTTTTGTCCGTGCTGAAGAGAAGCGCATCGCAGCGGCCTTCAAAGCCGGTCAGATCCTGCAACTCAAGCGTCACAGTTTTGTTCGTGATCTCAACGCTGCCCCCTGCTTGCCAGACCCAGTGGCCATCGCCAGTGACACCGAACTCCGTTGCGAGCATCTTTCCGTCCACGACGACCTGAAACTTCCCAGGTGCCCATTGCGGTTCCGGAATCCAGTCTTTCGTCCGCACCCAGAGGTGATACGTTCCGGCTTCAGGAAAAGTCACCTCTGTCTTTGCGTTTTGAACGGGTTTACCCAAACCATGCGCCAGCAGATAGGGCGAGCCCATGATATCAACAAATTGCGGATCAAGCACCCATCCGCCAGAAACCTTGAAGCTCTCGGACTCCACTAATACCTCACCTGCCTGCAACAGATTGACTACTACTAAACACGCTGCCAACCAACTTACCACAAAGCTCCAGCCATTCCGTTGCTGTATTCTGTTCATCTGAGAATCCTTGTTCGTTATAACTTTAAATTTGTAACCACAAAATCCACAAAAATCACAAAATCTGGAGTGCTTCTGGTGTACGGTGATTCGGTAGCCTACGGGAGCTGAATGATTATGCCATCACTGTTTTGCGCCATTTGCAGACAGCCAACCTGACGCTCTGAACCATGGACGATTCATTTTCGGAACCGACAGCTTGTTGTACGCAACTGAAGACATCCACAACAGCTGTCACATTATTAGCGGCTTCGTTCAACCACTCTAGTAGTTTCACTGGATCCTCCGGTGGGTTGCCCCAACCTTCAGGATCGTACCCGGCAACAATCCATGCCATAACAGCAGCTTCTCCGAGAGGCGTATTCGCGGATTGTGGTGGATTGCGTGTTAGGTCCCACCAGAGATCGCCAAGTTTTCGCAAATCTTCTATGCCCTTTGTGCTGTTCTCCCACACATGCAACTCAGTAAGAACTTTGGTTACGAAAGGAAGATCGGGGCTTTCTGGAGGAGTCAAACGCACGGCTGTTTCAACAGCAACCACCGAGGCCATCACAGCCGCGTCCTTTCCGAGGTCGATGAGAACAATCGCCCAATCAGCCAGTTCGCCTGTGGGCAACTGACGATCCGGGGAAAAGAGCGACTGTTCCAACACGGAGTCGCGCTCCGTAGCCGAGAGACCGATCACGAGTGGTTGAGGGGGCTGCCCATCACTTCCGAGTGCCCTGTCAACAGCTTCACTGTAAATGTTCGCCTGCGGCATAACTTCGAACTCTCAGCGGAGATTATTAACCCTCCGAAGTAGTGTATGGTTCGCATTTTTCATACAACGTTTCGGGTGCAACATCGATTTGATCATCCC
>CAIZQW010000366.1 GCA_903935195.1 uncultured bacterium | reverse complement strand
TCCTGCGGGAGTGTTGCGACTGCTGCGTCAAGCACAGAGCCATCCCAGACGCGGAAATCCTTGCCGCAGTGCGCTTCGGTTACGGACTCGCCGCCCAGTCCACAACACCGCGCGTCAACTGGCCTGAACGCAACAACGCGTTCATCGCCGAGACGCTCCAGGCTTCAGCCGTGACCGACCTCTTCGATCCCGCCAAGGACACGGGGCTCACGTCGCAGGAGGCGCTTTCAGAACTCTTCGCCCCGGACGAGCTGGTCTGCGGTGCGTGGGTCGTGGAACGTCCGATCGTGACCCGTACGGCTGACTGGTACAAGGCGGGGCTTGCGCAGTTCGTCTGCGCCAACCCCATGCGCGCGCTCCAAGTCTACACGGACGAAGGAAAGCGGCAACGGCGTTGCAAGGCCAATGTACTCACCCGCCGCTGGCTTGTGGCGGAGTTTGATCAGCCCGACTTCAACAAGGCTGTTCAAGCGCGCCTCATCTCCGCGCTCGCGCTCCTCCTGCCGCTCAAGCTGGTCGTGGACTCCGGGGGCAAGAGCCTCCACGCGTGGTTCCGCTGCGAAGGGCTGAGCGAGCAGGAGGCCGGCCGCTTCTTCTACACCGCCTGTGCCCTCGGGGCGGACCGGACACTCTGGGACGCCTCGAAGTTCGTCCGTATGCCGGGTGGCACGCGCACGAAGGAGGGCCAGCCGAAGCTACGGCAGAAGGTTGTCTACTGGAACGCCAACGCGGACCGGCAAGAGGCGCGTCCATAAACACGATTGAAAAAAGGGGGTGATCCGGTATGAGACCGATCGACATATTTATCAAACAGGGGCTCTTGCCCCAGACCGGACCTGAAGCGGAGGCGGTCGCCGTGAGCGCCGAGCAGGCCGTTTCCGCGCTGCCGAGGACGATTGAGGTCAAGTGCCTCGGCGACTTCGTCGCGCCGGTCCCGGAGACGGACGGCACGGAACTGATCCGTAACCGCTTCCTGTATCTGGGCGGCATGATGCTCTTCACAGGGCCGACAGGCATCGGGAAATCAAGCTTCCTGATGCAATTCCTCATGCACATGGGCATCGGCAAGGAGATATTCGGTCTCCGTCCGGGCAGGATGTTCGAACGCGGCATGAGGATACTGATCGTCCAGGCGGAGAACGACGACGGGGACATTGCCGAAATGCGCGACGGCGTCCTGCGCGGCTGCGGGGAGCTGTCGCCGGAGGAACAGTCCCGTTGCGTGAAGGCCATCCAGGTAGCCACGATCTGCGACCGGACATCGGACGGGTTCGCTTCCGAACTCGCGGGTCTGATTCTGGCGCACCCGTGCGACCTCGTGGTGATCGACCCCGCCTTCGCCTACCTCGGGGGCGACTCGAACAACCAGCGGGACGTAAGCCACTTCATGCGTGAGCTTATGCATCCGCTGGCGAAGCGGCACAAGGTCGGCATGATCATCGTCCACCACACGGTCAAACCTCCCAGCGGCAAGGAGAAGACCGCCTGGGAGGCCGGAGACTGGGCCTACGCCGGTTCAGGGTCTTCCGAATGGGCCAACCCCTGCCGCTGCACCATGACGATCCGGTCGGTCGGCTCGCATGACATATTTGAGCTTATCGCCGGGAAGCGCGGGAAACGCCTCGGCATGAAGGATAACGCCGGAGCCCTGACCACCAGCCAGTACATCGCCCACCACGGCGCGGAGGGCGTGATTTGCTGGCGGACCCCCGCACCCGAAGAGCTGGCCGAGCTGGGGCTGGAGGCCAACCGTGCTCCGAAGAAAGCCGGGCGCGGCAAGATATTCGACCATTGCGAGATGTTGCACTGCGTACGCCTCTTCCCGGGCGAGAACCGCGTGTTCTACACGGAGAAGTTCAGCAAGGCGACCAAGGTCAGCCTGAAGACGGCGCAGCGCTTCCTGGACGAAATGGTGGAATACGGCTTGCTCCAGAAACACGGGGACAGCGCTTTCCGACGGTACGTTCTGACCGACAGCGGCAAGCTCAACTGCGAGAAAAAACCGACCACTTTCGACTGGTCTGGGGAGGGTTGAAAACATGAGGGGACAAAAAGGACAAAATAGGGGGACAAAACTAATATGTCCCCGTGGACAAAATACCCCCCCTACTACGTAGGGGGAGGGGTAATTTGTCCCACGTACCGGAGACATAATGTTTTTTGAATTTTGTCCCTTCCCCGGCGGTGAGAAAACAGACAGGGGCAGGAACGTAAAAACGAACACCAAAAGCGAAAGGCGGACGAGTAAAAATGAAACGCGGAATTACAATCGATGACCTGCCGGAGAAATACCGGGAACAGGTCAGGAGGCAACTCAACCAGACACGGGGAGCCGTGACCGGGGCGGAGCAGGGGGTTCCTGCCAAAGCGGCAGGCGGCAAACGGCGCGAGGCGAACAAGACCGAGCTGGAGTACAACCGCCGCTACCTGGGCAACCAGGGACTCTATGAGCGCGTGACCTTCCACCTGCCCGGCGGATCGCGCTACACGCCCGACTACATGACCGTGGACGCCGAGGGGCGCATCACCTTTCACGAGGTGAAGGGGAGCTACCGGCTCCACTCCCACGGCAGGGCGCGTACCGCCTTCAGGGAGTGCGTAGCCGCTTATCCGATGTTCTTCTGGGTCTGGGCCACACGCCAGTCCAGCGGTGAATACAAGATCGAAACTTTTTAGGAGGGCTGAACCATGGAGTGTCACAAGTGCGAGCATTTCAGGAAACATGAGGGCGAACCGTGGGAGACCACGCCTTGCGCCACGTGCAAGCTGAGCGAGGATTCATTCGGTACGTTCGAGTACAGCGAGACGCGTATCGAGAACGCGAGCTGGGACGCGAACCACGATGACGAAGATCCCGGCGAACCAGAGACGCCGGACAGTCAGACACCTCAGCCCTTCTCACACCTGGACGGCGAAGATCCCGAAGACCCGCGCGTACCGATCTCCGCGCTCGTCTCCGCGATGAGCCTTTGGCTCTCGCTCAGCCTGCCCGCCCGCCGAGTGTTTCAGCTTCGCATGGGCAACCTGCCCTATTCGGAGATCGGCAAGCGTCTTGGGTGCTCCCGTCAGGCGGTTGAAAAACTGCTCGCCCAGGCACTCGCCAAGCAGCCGCTTTTGCAGAATTTACTGCCTGCCAAATCGGCACGGGAATGAACCCCCATTAACCGCCACACGCAATTCTGCTATAGCTGACTATGACAAATTTGTCTCATAATAGCCAAGTTGAGACTATTTGACGCAATTTTTAACCCCTAAAACACCCCCACACAACCCACCAGAACCCGATCCGGGAGAGGGAGGCCCGGCGGGACAGGCGAGTCCGCAGATAGCGGACGGGAAGCGCCTGCCCGCCTAGACCCATCGGCTGTGCTCCGGGCGCAGTCCGCAGATAGCGGACGGGAGAGCGCCCTCCGCACATCCTGACCCCAGCCCGGCTCCTGGGCAGTCCGCAGGTAGCGGACGGGAGAGCCCAGTCGCCTAGCCCGACACCCGCGCCGCTCGGGCGAGTCCGGCAGGATAGCCGGACGGGAGGCGCCCTGCGCGTCGCTAGTCCGCGGCCTTCCGATGGTCGGCCTTCGGTAAGGGGCTGCGCCCCTCGTTGCCTCACCCGCCCGTCGCATGGCTCCGGTCCGTCCTCGCTGGCCCTCCTTCACGTCCCTCCCCGGCACGCCTCCCCCCTTAGGACCCCCCTCCCAGCCGACCCCTCCAGAATATTGTATCGGCTAAGGGGGGAGGCGTTCGATGTCCGCAACGGCTGATAAGTCCTTTTGCGGACGGGGAGGATTCGACGCCTGCACTCCGTAGCAGGTCCGGATACGGATTCAGTCGGGCCCCCGGACGGACACCGGCCAGCCGGACGGCTTTTTGTAGTGCGCCCCGTCACGGCTCGTTCCTCGCACGTTCCGTTGCGCGCCGTCCTTCGTGGCCTCTGCGCCATGCTCCACGGTCAGGCGGAAATAGCTACCGCCTTCCCTCCTTGAGTAAAAATTAGCTGTCCGCTCTTTCGCGGAATGCAAACGCCCTCGACCGATCAGTCTCTGACGGCCCAAGGGCGTTTTTGTTTTCAGTGTACTACCCGTCGGCTTCCGTCCGCAAATATCTGGCGGCCGGCAATCCTCCGGGGGCTTCGAGCCAGGCGACGGCTTAATCACAAACCCGCGCCATCTCGAAGGCCAACGTTGATCATCTAGCTGAGGCGTAACCGATAGCCAGATGATCTGGTTCGGTGTTATCCTTTATCAGGTTCCAGATTCAACAATTCCAATTCACCACGTTCCTCAAGCACCCGACGTAACGCTATTGACCCCTCTTTAATCATAGCATACCCGTTGTGATAACGGGCTACTAGTTTTTCGGATGATGTATTCCGAAATCGCGCCGCGTATTCATCAATCTTCGCGAATTGTTGTTCCCGCTTTTTCATATCATTTATCTGGCCGAACAGTGTTATTGGGCAGCCTCTCTTGAATGACACACCTGAATTGGATTCCATTATACATTCCTGGTTCGAAATGGGGTTGCAAAACATCTTCTGGGGATAAGGGACATGGATAGTCATTAGGCGGAAGATGCCAGGAGTAACCGTCACGATCACGAATGTAGTGAATTACACCATCCGTGCTTATTGAGAGGAGATAGCGGATGATATTAAGAGTTTCAGCAGCATGGTTACCTTGTCTCATGAAGTAACCAAATTCGACCTCAGTGGGTCCGTCAGTTTCGTCTTGGGTGACATCAACGAAATAATCAGACCATAGCGTTCTGACATGCTCCTGAATAGTAATGCAAGGCACATCGGTACGGAATAGAAATACTGGAGCTGCGCTCATATTCTGCCTGCCCAACAGCGTTTTTGAATCTACCTCACGGGGAGGCCACTCCCCGACGGAAACTTCGATAAGGTTAAATCTTAGACGGATAACATCAAGACCTGAAACTTTGAATTCCTTATCCCGACCCGAAATCCAATCTACTGCCCCGCCAGCTTCCCCTTGCGGATATCTGGCAAGGGGTGATCTGCCGGGGAGGCTCCGAACCGCGCTAATTTCGCGCTGTTTCGCTTGCGTCTATCAGACGATGAATCACACGCCCTTGCAGCTTAAAACTCAACTGACGCGCTCTAGGCATCACTGGCGAATGGCGTAACAGAATGTTCACGAGCACAACCATTTTCCCGCCAATGCAGAACCCCCTGCAAGAGCGCAGGGTTTGCCATTTATGACTGCCACCCATCTTCCACGATTTTAAGCCAGTACCCGTATTTCTTAATAAGTTTTCCTGACTGTCCCCACGCGGCAAGTGGGCCATGGCATGAACGCACAGACCAGTCGTATCCATCTGCCGTTTTTTTGATTTCAATATCGAGCCGTCTCCCGGAATCGTGTTTCTCTTTGTCTTGAATGTGGCCGGTTTTACCCTCTGTTCCTTTTGTGAGTTCGGCCTGCGAGGCAGGACGGACGTCTTTCAAAGATCGACCAAGCCACTCGACCATTACCGCCGGGGCATTGGTGCCATTGAAGGAAACGAAGGTTGGTTCTTCTGAATACTGGAGTTGCAGTACTTCATCGAGGACTGCCTCAGGAATATCACCGATCAGCTCTTCTTTTTGGGTCGGTTTCTCAAGAAGACGGCAGAGGTTCGTGCAACTCTCCTCAAAGGCCATATCAATGGGTCGATCTCCACCCTTACTGCGAATGTCCAGCATCGCTCCGTTGTCCAAGAGAAATTGGACCACTCTGGGTTTGTTGTGTATAACAGCGTAATGTAACATGCTCCAATCCATGTCGATATCGTCAACAGGCTCGTCAATTTGGGCTCCGGCTTGCAGAAGTGCCCGTAACAGTTCAACATTTGAATTGAGAACAGCCCATCCGGCAGCTTTTTTAAGGGCGATATGATTTTCCGAGGGCTCTGCGAGATTGACGCTCACGAGTAGCGAAATCATTATTAAGGCAAGTGCATTTTTCATTAATTTTCCATGCCAATAGTGTTATTGATCCTGCTTCACGGGGAGGCCACTCCCCAAGCGAATGGTGATTAGGTTATCGCAAGAAAAGGCACCCGTCAAGAACCGAAACAACGCCTTCAGACCTGCCCCGCCTTGTGCCAAGACTTCCCTTCGCAAGCTACAGGATGTCCTGCCACCCCGCAAGCGGACGGCAGGTCAGGGGATGCGCGGAACTTAACCGCTCGAAGGCCATTCAAAAGCGCTGCGCGTCCTGCGGATCAAAGGGGACCTTCGACTTTCGCCTGTCCTTCTTCCCGGGCAAGTTCCTGATGCGCATCCTCCGGCGCACTCCGCCGTCGGGACCGGCAAGGCGGTCAGTCAGCTTCTCGGCTTTCGCATTTTCGCTACTCCACTTCCCTTGCCCAGCGCACGGGACACCTCGAATACAAGGCCTCCGTCCCGTGCAGATGGGCTTCGTCGCTGCGCGCTGTCATTTGTCGCCGTTTGCTGGCTTCCGCCCTGCCTCTTCGCCCTCCGTCTGCGTAAACGGAAACCGTGAAACTCAACGTGAAGGCTTCAAGCCCTCCGGGTTCACCCGGTCAGTAGCAAGCTTTGTGACTGGGTGAAAAACCTTCGCGGCGAGTTTCCGCACCCTCTGTTACCCAGCCCGCCCACCGCCCCAGGGTCATGGAGATTTCTTATCTACGTTGGCGTTTTTTTGTTTTTGCCTTTCCATCCAATATTTTTTGTAATAAGGATGTTCCCAAAACGGTATGAGAAATTTACCGTCATATTGCTTGAAGGTGAAATACACCGTAAATCCGTCAATATCTTTACGTCCGAAAGTCAGAATTTTATCTCCGCTAGGTAGATCGTTAATCGCTACATCGTGAAGATCAAAATCTCTCATTAATAATTGTTGTTCTGTATAGTTTCCTTTTGGTGACACAAATGTGGCAGCAGTAAGTATCAAATTGGTCTTCTCGTAAAATAGTTTTATACATTCGCCACCGCCTTTTGAATGCGTTACATCTGCCCTGTTTGTGGCATCTTTCCTTGTACGAACATCATATAAGGTAAACCCGCTATTCTCTGGCACGCCGCTTGAGAAATAATAATCTGAGTATGTCCGAGGCATACTGCTAGAACACGAAATCAATAAAAATAAAGGCGCGTAACAAAGCGAATACAGTAAGAAATGGCATGGAAAAGAACTGTACCTATAGACACGCACATAATTTTTCATTTCATGATTATAGATAATAAACATCGGTTTTTCAATGACTACTTCGCCTATGAGGGGACAGAAAATAAATAGACCGGATCTTGGGCCGCATAATCACTGAACCATACTAACATTCCACCGCTTATTCTTGTGCAACGAGCAAGCATGTCTAAGGATCGGGGACGTTCCCTCCCCGCGCGCCGTCGGCTCCGCTCTCGCCGGTGCTTTCCCGCTCCCCTGGGAGGCGCACTCTTTGCAACTGTCCGAACCGAATCTTGCCTCCACGGTGTTCCGGCACCCCTGTTTTTTCTGTTCCGTGAAACCCTCTGGTTTG
>CAIZQW010000365.1 GCA_903935195.1 uncultured bacterium | reverse complement strand
GTCGCAAACCGCATCCGCCTCGTCTACGGATAAGGATAGTGTTAATCCCTTTACGCCCAAAATGCCCAGTCATAGCGTTCGTCATGCTGCGCGCTAGAGCAGGTTAATTAAATGTGTAGTCCCTCATCCGGCAGCTGCCGGACACAGAGAGCACAGAGAAATAGGTATTCCGAATGAATGATAAAGACCTTTTATGCTGCCCTATTTCATACATGATTAGTAATTCAATTGGATTCCTCCGTGAACTCTGTGGGCTCTGTGAGAAAAAATACTCTAGTGTGGTTTTATGTTAATTGAAATCCAAGATTTAAAACGCGGGTATAATATGGGCCAAGAAGATGTCTGGGCCCTGAATGGCGTTACCTTGCAGGTGGAGAAGGGTGAATTTGTTGCAATCATGGGCCACAGCGGCTCAGGAAAGAGCACGCTGCTGAATGTGCTGGGTTGTCTGGATGTGCCGACCTCCGGAAGGTACATTTTGGACGGCACGCCGGTTGCCGGAATGAATCGTGCGGCCTTGGCGCGGGTGCGCAACCAGAAGATCGGGTTTGTCTTTCAGAGTTTCAATCTGCTCTCGCGTACCACGGCACGTGAAAATGTCGAGTTGCCGATGCTCTATAATCCCACGGCTCCGCGTGGAAAAGCCTTGCATGATCGTGCGGAATATCTGCTGGAACATGTGGGACTGGGTGATCGCATGCTACACACCCCTGGACAGCTTTCCGGCGGACAACAGCAACGCGTCGCCATCGCTCGGGCGCTCATGAACAATCCCCCGTTGCTCCTCGCTGATGAACCGACCGGCAATCTCGATTCCCATGCCAGTCTTGAGATCATGCAATACTTCCGTACGTTGAATGAGCAGGGGCAGACGATTGTGATGGTGACCCATGAGACTGATATTGCAGCCTATGCTAAGCGCAAGATTGTCATGCGAGACGGGAAGGTGGTCTCATGAATGGCATGATGATTTTTAAAGTGGCGCTCAGGGCTTTGTTGCGCAATAAAGTCCGCTCGATCTTGACTGCGTTGGGCATTATTGTCGGCATCGCTGCCGTGATCGCTGTTGTGGCCATCGGCGAGGGCGCCTCCACCAGCATGAAGGCGCAGATCAGCTCCATGGGCGACAATATGCTCATTGTCTTTGGCGGTAGCATGAAAAAAGGGGGTGTGCATGGGGGCTCAGGTGGTTATCAGACCCTCAAGAGCGAAGATGGCGAAGCCATGCGCCGTGACTATCCGGCGCTGATTAAGGCCTATGCGCCGCTCGTGCGTAGTGGCGGCCAGGCTATCTATCAGGAAAAAAACTGGTCCACGCAAATCCAGGGCGTCACACCTGAGTATGTCGCTGTCCGAAAATGGGATGTGGCATCCGGTGTCTTCTTTACGGATGCGGATTTGCGTGCTGGCGCACGGGTCTGCGTTGTAGGACAGACCATCGCGGACAATCTTTTTGACGGACAGGACCCCATTGGCGAAACGTTCCGGATTCGGAACATACCCTTTCGGGTGTTGGGGGTCATGGCCAAAAAAGGGACGACCTCCATGGGTCAGGACCAAGACGATATCATCATCATGCCGTTGACAACGGTGAAGCGTGTTTTGAAGCGAGGGTCCTTTAACAATGTTGACCAGTTGCTCTTCAGTATCTACGACATGGAGCAGATGCCAGAGGCCAAGAGTGTCCTCGCGGACCTGCTTCGGCAGCGTCATCGCCTGGGGCCGAATACAGAAGATGATTTCACGATTATTGACATGACCGAGATTTCGGATATGCTCACCAGCGTCTCCTCGATGATGACCATCCTGATGGCAGTGGTCGCCTCGATCTCCCTGCTGGTCGGTGGAATTGGCATCATGAACATCATGCTCGTCTCCGTGACAGAACGTACGCGTGAGATCGGCCTGCGCATGGCGATTGGCGCAGCACCTGTCGCAATTCTACTCCAATTCCTGACCGAGGCCGCAGTGCTCTCGACCCTCGGGGGAGTTCTCGGCATTTTTCTCGGTGTGGCAGGCGCCTACACGGTGGGGGATATCAACAAATGGCCCATTTATGTGACACCGATTTCGGTGGTCATCTCGTTTGGGTTCAGCGCTTTTGTTGGCATCTTCTTCGGCTTCTATCCAGCCCTCCGCGCCTCCCGCCTCAACCCCATTGATTGTCTGCGGTACGAGTAACTTCTTAAATTAAGAGTTAAAAGTTAAACGTTGAAGTTATGAATGGAACCAGTGCATGCATTTGTCGAAGGCCTCGTGACCCCCAATATAGAGCGCTGTAAAATAGGCGACGGTGAAGATGTTCATAAAATGACCATAAAGGATGCAGAGGCCATCTCGTTGCAGGAGGCCGATGCAGAGGAAGAGCACCGCCATTGCGGGCAAGGTGTTGCTGAGTGGGACGAGGATAATTGGGGCAACCAGCAAGATAGCCCCAAAGAGGATTGCAGAACTATTAAAAAACTCCATGAAGCCAGCCCCAGCCAGAATATTTAAGCGATGGGGACGACTCAAGTATTCCAGACGTCTCAACCAGGCACTGCTTTTTCGGAGGGTCTCTCGGACCTTCTCAGAGGGCATCACGTGTTGGGCGATCCGCCGTGGGAGCCATAGGGTGCGACCCCTAAGGCGACTGATCGCAATCAAGCCGATCACTGTACCAAACACGCCCCCCATTCCTGGAAGCTGCACAGGAACCATAAAGACAAGGGTGAGAAAAACAACCAGCAGCAAGAGTCCGTCTTGTCCGACAAGTATTCTCATTTCGTCGAGGGTGATTTGATCGGGGGGCAGGTTGTCAATGACCAATCCGAGTTTTTCGCCAAGGGAATCAGTGCGCAATTCCGCCAGCTCTGCCGGGCTTAGACAGATATGCTGGGGCTTGTCAGTTCCGCTTGGAGGTTGATTCATAAAGATGGTTATTTCCGGCCAGTACAAAGCATCGAAAGCTTAAAAAGTGGGTTTATTTTAGCTCTTCAGAGCGGATTTGTCTACCACGAATCCAATGATATTCCTTCTTGTCTTCCTAAAAGCGGTTTTTGTTTTCATAAGCACCCAGCCCTTCTAATTCAAACGCTCAACGTTTAACTTTTAACGCTTAACCTAAGAAGTTATTTCTTTTGTTATTCGTGACCTAGCTCCCAGGGTGAAGTTATAGGCAAACCCACCGCCCGGGGCGGGGCAGTAGCAGTCGGCAGTAGCAGTGGGCAGTGAGGCCCCGGCAATAAACTGAGGAGTAACTTTGGAAGGGAATAATGGAACGTTGGAATGTTGGAATAATGGGGTGTTTCAATATCGGCGTACGGGCGTCCTCGCCCGTACGTGTGCAGGCGAGGACGCCTGCACGCCAGCATGTCGAACAG
>CAIZQW010000364.1 GCA_903935195.1 uncultured bacterium | reverse complement strand
TTTCTGAACTGCTTCCAGAAAACCGCCTAAAATCGGCTTTGATTCGGTCACGTTTTCGCGTGGAGGTGGCGTCAGTGGTGTCAAGCGCACCTGCCCGTGTTGAGGCGGGACGACGGGTGAGGCTGGGACATTGCGCATTCCTGCGATGGATTGGCGGATGGCACGGATGGTTTCCGGCGTTGTGCCGCAACACCCGCCAATGATACGCGCCCCTTTACGGACCCACGTGACAACTTCACGCGCAAGATAGAGCGAGGTATCGATATAGGCGGTTCGTCCGCCGATGCGTTCCGGATAGCCGGCATTGGGGAATACGCAGGTGAACGAGCGGTCGCCACCGCCAAGCGCTAGGCCGTCAATGGCTGCGCGGACAGCCTGCATGCCACGTCCGCAATTGACCCCGACGCCCGACACCCCCCAACGCGAAAGGCGCTCAGCGATGATCTGTGCGCCTTCGCCGCTCGCTAAGACCCCCTCTGCAAAGACCATGTTCACGAAGACCGGAATCTTTCCGCCAGCTGCGGCAAGTGCCTCCTGTGTCGCGATGACGACATGATCGTAGGATTCAAAGGTTTCCAGTAAGAGCAAGTCGACTCCCTCACTGCACAGGAGGTCAAACTGTTCGCGATACGCCGTCCGCAGGATCTCATCACTCTGGTCATCATCATCTGATAAAGTGATTGGGCCGATGGCACCGGCGACATAGGCACGGCTATTTGCACTCTCTTTGGCCAAGGCGACGCCTGCGCGTAAGAGCTCTTGATACTGGTCAGAGGAAAACCTGTTGGCTGCGAAGGTATTGGTCCGTAAAAGCTCAGCTCCCGCCTCCAGATAGGCGGCATGAACCCGACGGATGGCATCTGGGTTTGTGATATTGAGTTGCTCCGGACGGTTCCGTAAGTCAAACCCCAGTTCATGGAGATAGGTCCCCATTGCGCCGTCACCGACCAAAGGGGCTTGTTCAAGTCTTTCAAGGAGAGCCAGATTCATTTTCACAGAATACCATGGTGAATATCCAGGTGACAAGTCAGCAATTCAGAGTCACATAAGTCAGATCCTACTATTCCAACCTTCCATTATTCCAATATTCCATTAAATTTAAGCTTGCACGTTATGGAAAATTCGGTATGTTGGTGCGTCTTCCAACCCGAATAAGGATTTTTATGGCAGGTGAATACGCTTTCAGTTTAATCAATGTGACCAAGCAACATGAGAAGAAGACCATTCTCGAAGAGGTCTATCTCTCGTTTTACCACGGTGCGCATATTGGCGTGATCGGGGCCAACGGCTCCGGCAAGTCGTCGCTTCTGCGAATCCTGGCTGGAATCGACAAAGAGTATATGGGCGAGTGCCAGATCGCCAAGGGGACGAAGGTCGGTTTTTTGTCGCAGGAACCTGAACTGGATATGACGAAGACCGTGATTCAGTGTGTGGAAGAGGGCGTTGCAGGGTCAAAGGCCATCATGGCGCGATATGATGAAATTTGCGAATTGCTGGGCAATGATTTAACCGATGCGGAATCCGACAAGCTCAACGCCGAACTCGGAAAACTTCAGGACACGATTGACCATAACGACCTCTGGAGTCTCGATCATCACATTGAATTGGCCATGGAGGCCTTGCGCTTGCCTCCGTCGGATGCGCCTGTCGCGCCACTCTCAGGTGGTGAGCGTCGCCGTGTGGCGCTCTGCCGTCTGCTGATCTCGAATCCCGATGTGCTCCTCCTCGATGAACCGACCAACCATCTGGACGCTGATTCTGTTGCTTGGCTCGAAACGTATCTGAAGAATTTTAAGGGTACGCTCATTGTGGTGACGCATGACCGGTACTTCCTCACGAATGTGACGGAGTGGATTCTTGAATTGGATAATGGGCGTGCCTATCCGTACAAGGGTAATTACGAGGCCTGGTTGCAACAGAAGCAGGATGCGATGGTGCGCGAAGCCAAGCAGAGCGAATCGCGCCGGAAATTAATTGAGAACGAATTGGCATGGGTACGGACAAATCCCAAGGGGCGTCGCGCCAAGAATATCGCCCGTGTGCGCCGCTATGAAGAATTGGCTGGTCAAGAGGTCAATACGCGTGAAGATGATTTGAGTATCCAGATCCCAGCCGGTCCACGCCTGGGCGATCTCGTGGTCAAAGCGGATAAGGTGTCCATGGGCTTCGGGGATAATCTACTCTTTGAGGATATGAACTTTGATTTGCCGCGAGGTGGCATTGTCGGTGTGATCGGCGGAAATGGTGCGGGTAAGACCACGCTCTTTAAGATGATCACGGGAGAACTCCAACCCCTCTCGGGCACGTTGACAGTCGGTCCGACGGTTGTCCTCTCACATGTGGATCAAATGCGCGATGCCCTCGATCCGAACCATACGACGTATGAAGAGATCACAGGTGGCTCCGAATTTGTGATGTTGGCGGGTACGACGCAGATGAATGGCCGCGCCTACTGCAGTCGCTTCAACTTCAAGGGCGCTGATCAACAGAAGCGGGTAGGGGTGCTCTCCGGCGGTGAGCGTAACCGGGTGCATCTGGCCAAGTTGCTCCGCAAGGGTGGCAACCTGCTTCTCTTGGACGAACCATCAAATGACTTGGATGTCGCGACCCTGCGCTCATTGGAAGAAGGAATCTCCGATTTCGGTGGCTGCGTAATGGTCGTCAGCCATGACCGCTGGTTCTTGGACCGTATTGCGACGCATATCTTGGCTTTCGAAGGCGACTCCAAGGTGACCTGGTTTGAAGGCAATTATGCCGACTATCACGAACAGCGCCGCAAGTTGCTGGGCGATGCGGCAGACCGCCCCACGCGCGTGCGCTTCCGCCCGATGAAGCATGGGTGATCCATTTCCCGCCGTCTAATTCTACTGCAACGTTTTTTAGCCGCGCATCGGGCTTGATGGCTTGACGCTCTCCTGTTATTTGTTATAACGTATAAGTCTTTAAATGCGGGAGTTACAAGTAGGGGGAGGTAAGCGAATGAACCGAATCGTCGTCCTTATGGCGTGTTGGCTGATTGTGAGTGGGGCAGATGCTGCGCTGGAAGAAAATCTCAACGTTATTGCGCGTGAGAAAAGCGATGAGCTTCTTACGGATTGGCTTCAACAAGACTTAAAGAACCCTTATGCCACCGATTTACTCAACTCACCTGAGGGTGTCACGCACCTGAAAGGTGCCATTGACGTGGCTCTTGCGGAAACGCGCACACGCGTCGGCGGCACGTGGATTGACGCGAAAGTGCCCGAAGGACAAGAAATGAAGCCCTTGCTGGACTTTTACCGCCAGCTCTCGCTCGCTCGTCGCGCAGCACGCTTGAAGCCACTTGTTGAGGGAATGTCGAAGCTTGTCTATGCGCGTCACGCGGTCATGGGTGGCTCGCACTACGCCTATACGGAAGCTCTCTCCGATGCGCAGGCGGAACGTAATTTTGAGGCCGGAGGCCAACTGTGCCTCGCCGAGGCGACCCCCGACGGACTCTGGAAGGAAACCGTTCTTCTGGAAACAAAGGAGGGAATTATCCGTGATGTCGATGTGGACTATGACGGAAAGAAGATTCTCTTCGCATGGAAAAAGTCAGACCGTGGGGATGACTTTCACCTCTATGAATGTACGTTGGACACGACCGGCAAGAAGATCGCCCAGGTACGTCAACTCACAGAGGGTGTTGGTGTTGCAGATTATGAAGGCTGTTATCTGCCCGATGGTAAGATTATCTTCAACTCCTCGCGCTGTATGCAGATTGTCGATTGCTGGTGGACAGAGGTGAGCAACCTGTACGGGTGCGATGCTGACGGAAAGAATATTCGGCGTCTCACGTTTGATCAGGTTCATGACAACTATCCCGCAATCTCATGGGACAATCGCATGCTCTATACGCGCTGGGAGTACAATGACCGCTCGCAGATGTATCCTCAGCCGTTGTTCCAAATGTTTCCTGATGGCACCGCGCAGACTGCTGTCTATGGTGAGAACTCCTGGTTCCCGACCACCATCGCGCACGCCCGTGCCATTCCGGGTTCTCCGAACATCTTTGCGATTGCAACGGGCCACCACTCCTACCAACCAGGAGAACTTATTCTCATTGAGCCCGCCAAGGGACGCCAGGAGACGGACGGCATCACGCTTTTGGCCCCAGTACGTCCGCCACCCCCTCAACGGCCAATTATCATCGATAGTTACGGGCAAGAGAAGGATCTCTTCGCTTATCCCTATCCGATCGACCAGCAACAACTGCTGGTCACCTACAATCCCCTCGGTTGGGGCAAGAGAAGCGGAAAGGGAAATCGTGGCCGTGATCGCAAGACCGGCTTTGGTATTTACTGGATGGATATTGACGGCAAGCGCGAGTTGCTCGCCTCAAGGCAAGGCTTGGCCTGTGGACGCGTGGTGCCCCTCGCGCCGCGCAAGCGGCCGTTGCAGCGTCCCTCCATGGTCCAGGAGGGCAAACGAGAGGGATCCTTCTATATCCAAGATGTTTATGAGGGCGAAGCCATGAAGGGGGTTCCACGCGGGACCGTAAAGAGCCTGCGCGTGGTGGAACTCGAGTTCCGTGTCGCAGGTATTGGGCATAACAACAATCGTGGACCTGGTGGTAGCGCACTGGTGAGTACGCCTGTTGCAATTGGTAATGGCTCTTGGGATCCCAAAATTTTGGTGGGCGATGCAAAGGTCTATGAGGATGGTTCCGTATTCTTCAAAGTCGAAACCTGTAAGCCGATTTACTTTATGCTTCTGGATGCGAAGGGGCGCATGGTGCAGACCATGCGAAGCTGGACAACGCTTCAACAGGGCGAGAACGGCTCCTGTGTGGGATGCCACGAAAACAAGAACAGTGTCCCCTCCAGCTATGCCAAACGCACAACACAGGCGTTGACGCTCGGTGCGCAGAACTTGTCAGGGATTAACGGACCAAAACGCGGATTTAGTTTCACGAAGGAGGTTCAGCCTATACTCGACCGCCACTGCATAAAGTGCCACGACGGCAAAGGAGATAAATTGCCGAGGAACTTTGATCTGACAAAGACGGCTGTTTTGGACCTTGGCGCCAAGCGGACTTGGTTACAGTCGTATTTGACGCTGACCCATGCACAATCCTCGGATAAAAATTCAAAACAGCGGTGGAGCGGCAATGCTGACCATGAGCTCTTGAACTGGGTGTCCTCAGGGTCCACAGTTAAACTGATTCCACCCTATTTTAAGGGAGCGAACACCAGTGCCTTCTTTAAGAGGCTTGATGCAGGCCACTGTAAAACCCTTACGGCACTGGAGCTCGCTACCCTTGCGATGTGGGTCGACCTCGGTGTGCCCTTCTGTGAAAACTATCTCGAGGCGAACGCATGGAGTGAGGCCGAGCGCACCAAATACGACCAGTGCATGGAAAAGCGCATCAAGTATAAAACAGCCGTGGAGTAGGGGCGGGGAGAAGTGCTAAAGTTCGAAAGTGCTAAAGTGCTAAAGTTCTAGCCGCCTTCGCCGAACTAGAGTCGGCAGTACCAGTTGGCAGTTAAACAACAAAGTATAGATAAATGAGGAACTCTATCGCATCCGGCAGCTGCCGGACCACAAAGAAGAGAAATACTTTATTGTATATTAGTAACAATTTGTTATTGTCCAAATGTTCGTGATGCTAAGTTGTTCTAAAAAATCAGGAGCTTGACTGGAAACGACTATTTTGAGAATGTTTTTCGCGAAGAACGCTATTAGGGTGCTTGCACGGAAAGCCCCGCGAGTGGCGGGATACCGCCAGGGCTTATCTCGTGCAAGCACCTGCATGTCATTGTTAGCAGGATGCTGGGTGAAGGACGAGCTGTGCCCCCCGTGTATCCACGGGCTAGCGAGGGCACGCCGTCCTTCACCCAACTAGCGATCCTAGCGAAAAAGTATTTCTCCGTCACAAACTTTTGGACATTATCAACAATTTAAATACTGGAAAAGGAACATGGCATGAATGCTAATAGTGGATTTATTTTTGCCTTTGCGCTGGATGCAAAAGGCGGTGGAAGAAGTCTCGACTGGGAGGGTGTTAAGACGTGGCGCCGCGAAGCGGGCCTACTCTGGATCCATTTGGACTATGCGGGTGATGATGCGAAGCAGTGGCTCGACCATGAGAGCGGGATAGATCCCGTCATCGCGGAATCGTTGACCACCGAAGAGACGCGTCCGCGTAGCTTGGTGCACAAGGGCGGCATGCTGCTGATTCTGCGGGGAGTCAATCTCAATCCAGGGTCGGACCCGGAGGATATGGTCTCCATCCGTTGCTGGATCGAGGCGGATCGGATCGTCACCATGCGCCATCGCCGTGTCATGGCGACTGAGGATATACGGCAAGCTGTATTGTCCGGGAATGGCCCAACCGATTCTGGATCCTTCTTGGAAGCTTTTTCTGACCGCCTGGTCATCCGCATGGGCAATGTCATCTCTGATACGGATGATGCTGTTGATGCGCTCGAGGATGTCATCTTGACTGAGCAGAGCTATGAGCTCCGCCAGAAAATCGCCGACATCCGGCGGACGGTTATTTCACTGCGCCGCTATTTAGCGCCGCAGCGGGATGTGATGGCGCACCTCTATACCGAGAAGGTGGAGTGGCTGGACGACAGGGAGCGCATGCGCCTCCGGGAGATCGCCGACCGCACAACACGTTATGTCGAAGATCTGGATGCGATCCGGGACCGTGCCATTGTTACCCAGGAAGAACTCAACAACCGGCTTACCGAACAGATGAACAAGACCATGTATATCCTCTCCATCGTCGCAGGCATCTTCCTTCCTTTAACGCTCTTAACTGGGATTCTCGGTATCAATGTCGGCGGGATTCCAGGTGCAGATAACAAATGGGCATTCCTGGAATTTTGCCTCCTCTTGGTCGGTATCGCAGGCCTGCAGGTCTGGTTCTTCAAACGCAAGAAGTGGATGTGAGCGGCCCGCTAGGAGAGGGCGGATGATTTTAGATTTGTGGCGATAGATTGTTTGGAGCTTTTATCCCTGGGAACGCGGACACTCTTGTCCGCCAACCTGTCGTACCCGCCCTCGCAATGTCAAGCCCCAGACCTTTCAACAACCTCTGTCATCTTTTTAAATCCATGGCTAATAAGTTACTCTGGCGGACAAGAGTGTCCGCGGTCCCAGGGCATTGCCTTGTAACTCCTTGCTGTGCAACAAATTAAAAATCTTTGCACGAAACCCAAGCGACTATTGACGAACGGCATGCTGTTTGTAATAATTTCTCAAACAGGTGGAAAACGATCATCAATGAAAAAAATTATTTTTTTTGTTTTAGGTTTATTGGTGTGCATATCAGTCTATCTTAACGTGGTTAAGACTGAAGAGAGCGCGTTGGAGCGAATTAATAAACGCGGGTCGATTATCTGGGGTGTTGACATTGGAGGTGGCGCGCCACTCGCTTTCCCGGATCCTAAAGATCCAAAGCACATTATCGGTTTTGAAGTGGATATCGTCGAGGCCATCGCCTCGAAATTAGGGGTGAAGATCCAATTCGGGCTGAACGCCTGGGATAGCTTGGTCCCGTCCCTTGAGCGCGGTGATTCTGATTTCGCGATGAATGGCATTGAGATCACGGACCAGCGTAAAGAGAAGATCATCTTTTCTCACCCGTATTATGTTTACGTTGAGCAGCTCGTGGTCCGCAAGGAAGAGAACAACATCAATGAGCTTGCCCACCTTAAAGGAAAAAAAGTGGGGACGTTGTCAGGGACAGCCGCGCAAACGATCCTTGAGAACCTTGGGGGTGTTGACGTCAAGATCTATCCCGGACCGGTTGAACCTTACACCGATCTGGCCATCGGGAGACTCGACGCGGTGTTGTTGGATCTGCCGATTGCAGCCTATTATGGCAAGACCAATCCGAAGCTGAAATACGCCGGGAAGCCCATGGGGGAGGGGTTATACGGAATCTGTATCCGCCAGAAGGATGCAGACTTGAAAGCTAAGATCGACGAGGTCCTGGCGGAGCTCCTGCAAACGGGCGAGTTGAAAAAGATTTGCGAAAAATGGGATGTATGGAACGAGGCACAAGATAAACTCTATGAGCTGATGCGTGTGAAAGAGAACGGGTATGTGAACCTTGAAAAGAGCCGGAAGAGTTCGATCCTTACGTTTCTGCCCTCGTTACTCAAAGGCGCTGGAATTACGATGCTGATCTCGGCTGTCTCCATGGCCTTGGCGGTCACGCTCGGAATCTTCATTACGATTATACGGCTGTACGGACGTCCGCCCTTCACTTACCTGGCCTCCGCCTATATCGAAATCTACCGTGGAACACCACTCTTGATACAACTCTATATCATTTATTACGGGTTGCCCAATATTGGCATTTCACTTAGTCCGTGTGTGGCGGCGGTTATCGGATT
>CAIZQW010000363.1 GCA_903935195.1 uncultured bacterium | reverse complement strand
GTCGCAACTGGAAAAGTTGTCAACCGTGATGACTTTTTGTCAGCCTGCTAGAAGCGAAAGCGACATGTTCTCAAGTTATGACCGACGTGGGGGTAATGTTGACTGGTATTTCTTTGCTCCGCCGATCGATGGCAAGGAGCTTTATGAGATGACCACGTTAAAAGGTCCTGGCTGTTTGACGCGCATCTGGCAGACTAATATCCCCGTGACGGAGTGGCTCTTCTTTTTTGATGGAGAACCAGAGGCTCGACTCAAAATCGCAAATACCAATCTGTTCACAGGGAGCGAGCTGTTTAATCCTCTTCAGGGAGGGGCGAGTGGTGGCGCCTATTCCTATCTCCCGCTGCCCTACGAAAAGTCCTTGAAGGTTGTTCTTCGGATCCCTGGTTACACGCCAGAGGGACGTCCCTATTTTCAAATCAATTCGGAACGCTATCCTTCTGGAACAAAAGTGACCTTATGGCCCAAGGCCTATGATTCGATTACCAGTAACAAGGTCATCGCGTGTAATGCGATGTGGCGACTGACGCAGAGCAATCAAACCCAGATTGCTCGCTCCACACGTGCGCCTTTTCAAAAACAGGTCATCCCTTCAAAACAAAAGGTTACCGTTTTCTCAACAACAGAGCAGGGGATCATCACGTCATTTCGCTTCAAACCTAATAATGCCTCTTTAAATGCGGTGACGCGATCACTGATGCTCCGTAATCTGGTGCTCGAAATGTATTGGAATGGCATGAAGGAGCCGAGTGTGCGTGTTCCGTTGGGGGATTTTTTCTGTAATGGTCTCCATCAGCGTGAATTTGCGAATATGACGTTCTCCTTCAGTGACGGAACCTATAGTTGCTCCTTGCCCATGCCCTTCAGGAAGGGGGCTCGCTTGGTCGTCTGTAATGATGGACCCTTTCAAGTGGAGGGTGAGACCTCGGTGGAGTGGACTCCTGAACCGATCGGCGATCGTCTCTATCTCCATGCCTCCTTTAATGCGGAGGTCTCCACGGGACAGCCCTTCAAGATCATGCGGACCACTGGAAACGGTAAGTATGTCGGGTGTTATCTGATGGCCTTGGGTATGGATGGTGGCTGGAATATTTTAGAGGGAGATGAACGTTTCTTTAGGGATGGGAGTACGACCTTCAGCCATCATGGAACAGGGCTAGAGGACTACTTTAATGGGGGGTGGTACTATTATGGTCTGTTTGAGTTGCCGTTGCATGGCCTCCTGGAGAAGGCCGCTATGCGGACGGCCCAGTATCGCTTTCATCTTACGGATCCCGTGACGTTTAAAAAGGATCTGCGGATGGAGATTGAATTTGGGGATGCTAATTCGGCCGGTGGCTATCTGTCGGCTGCTGCGTATTGGTATCAGGATCAGCCCTTGGGAGTCAAGAGCGAGATACCACCAGTTGAGAAGCGTTTCGCCTCCATTGATAAGGTGGGAGTTGCGGCAATCATGGCAGAATTGTTTGAGCTCGAACGGGCAGGCCTGATCCGTGAGGCACAGGAACGTTGCGAGTTCTATGGCGCAGCCTTTGGAAATGATCCCAATCGCTTAATCTTCGTCTTACGGGCCGCTGCTTATGCTGAGATATTGAATGGCTATGCGGCTGTGCGCAATGTCTACTCCTCGCTGGCTGATGATCCCCAAGTGCCGAAGGAGATTGCCGAGCAGGCAAAACTCTTGCGGTGGCGTGGCGAGAAACCTGGACGCGGAATCTTTGGTGCGCATGGCTTTAGTGCCTATACCCTCTTTGTGGATGGGAAGCCGATCGGTTCTGGGAACCACCCGCAAATATGGAGTGCCTTTCCTGTCGAGTTGACCCCCGGCGAACATTTCTTGGAGGTTGAAGTGACGCCTAACCACGCCTATTCCTTCCTCTCGTGCGGGTTTAGCGCCTTCTTCACAAACATTGTCAGTGATGTTTCCTGGGATTATTGTGTGCCGTCTGCAAAGACGGAGGACCCAGATTCAAAATGGCGGCCCTATGCTTCAGCCCCAGGCTTCTTCCCCGGCATGGCGTTCTGGCAGTTTGTGCCCAATGCCTTCCCATGCGTTCAAAGCGGTTATCAGTATGGTCCTGCTATTCCTAAGTGGACGGATAAGGAAAACCTGGGCCGCCCAGTGCGTATCCGGAGAAAGGTGATTGTTCCTGAAAATCTGACGGCTGATCGTCCTCCCAAGCCACCGAGGGTCTATTCAATTCAAGGCAAGGCGGCTCGTCCTGCGGATGACACGTCCAACGATC
>CAIZQW010000362.1 GCA_903935195.1 uncultured bacterium | reverse complement strand
AGGTTTTGGACTTTATGTTTACAACGAGCGTCCGTTCCCCTCGTTTGTAGGAGGCAACGTCTATCTCCATAAGGCGGCACCCTATCAGCAGGAAAAAGACGCAGTCTGCACACCTGAAAAGGGTAGCCCGGTAACGGTTGTGGAAGAGGGCAAGGATGTCTATCTGCAAACCGAGGCGCTGAAAGGAGTTCTCAACCCCGCAGCGAAACTCGTCACCACCGAACGCCTGGGCAAGGCCAAGATCCCGCAGTTGCCCTATGTGAATGCTGACGGGTCCCCTATCACCGTTGACATGGATTATTTCGGAAATGCGCGGGCTGCGTCGCCACTGAGTGGTCCGCTTGAAAAGCCCATGTCCGGCAAAATCAAGGTGTGGTAAGAGTGGGATAATGGAAGAATGGAATATGGGAATAATGGAGTGCTGGCAGACACTGGGAGAACAGGCATCTTGCCTGTTTCTTTGAACGAATGCACAGGCAGGATGCCTGTGCTCCCAGTATCGGCTCGCCAAAGTCTCGCCCTTCAAACCATTATTCCAACATTCCACTATTCCAACATTCCAATCGATTTATAACGAAAGAGGTTGATTATGAACGAGACCACCATGAGTATCGAAAATAAAGGAAGCTCCGTCTATCTGATTTTAGTCTGTCTCGTAGCGACGCTGGGCGGACTGCTCTTCGGCTATGACACGGGCGTGATTTCGGGCGCGATCGAACCCTTGACCGCCAAGTTTAATCTGAGCGACTTTATGAAGGGGTGGGCCTCTGGCTGCGTCCTCATCGGTTGCGCAACAGGCGTGCTGGCAGTAGGTCCTCTGTCAGACAAATTCGGGCGCAAGACCGCGATGTTTCTTGCTGCTATTATGTTTCTTATCTCTGCCATCGGAACTGCCTTGCCGAACGATATCAGCGTCTTCATTCTATTCCGTTTTCTGGGCGGGGTAGGCATCGGCATCGCCTCCATCTCAACACCCATGTACATAGCCGAGATCACACCGGCCAATGTCCGTGGACGGATGGTGGCCGTGAATCAGATTGCGATCGTGGGCGGCATCGCCGCAACCTCCTTCGTCAACTACTTCATTGCCCATGCGGGAAATCAGGCTTGGCTCATTGAGACAGGATGGCGCTGGATGTTCGCAACTGGCGTTCTGCCTGCCGTAATCTTCTTTTTGCTCCTGCTATTGATTCCAGAGAGTCCGCGCTGGCTGGTGGAGATGTCACGCGTCGAACAGGCTCGAGCCATTCTCGCACGCGTCGGGGGCCGTGGATTCGCTGACACAGAGATCGCCAGTATCCGCGAGTCGCTCTCCGGGGAGAAGGGAACATGGGGCGAACTCTTTTCACGCCGTCTGAGATTGCCGCTAATGATCGGTATCGCCTTGGCTATTTTACAGCAGGTCACCGGCATTAATGTCTTTATGTATTTTGGCGCCACAATCTTTAAGAACATGAGTCAATCCACAGGTGTTGACGCCGGGTTGCTGCAACAGATTATCATCAACGGCTCCTGCACCTTCTTCACCCTGATCGCCATTGCGAGCGTAGACCGCTGGGGACGGCGTCCACTGATGCTGATTGGCGCAGCAGGCATGGGTGTCAGTCTTGTGGCGATGGGACTCATGGCTCAGCTCCTGAGCGATCCTGCGGCAGCCAGCAATCTGATGCTGGCCTGCATCATCCTCTACATCGGCTGCTTCGGCTTGTCGGTCGGACCCGTGGTCTGGGTGATCCTCTCAGAGATCTTCCCGACGGCAGTACGCGGACGCGCGCTGGGACTAGCCACCTTCTGTTTGTGGGTGTCAGATTACGCGATCACGCAAACCTTTCCCATGATGGATGCAAAGGGCTCTTGGTTTGTCGCACACTTCAACCACGCCTTCCCCTTCTATCTCTACGCGATCTTCTGCCTGATCCTGATCGGAGTGGTCTGGTTCTTTGTGCCAGAGACCAAAGGCAAGTCGCTCGAAGAGATCGAACGCAGTTGGTAGGAGAAAGAAGTTCTAAAGTTCTAAAGTTCGAGAGTTCTAAAGTTCTAGCAAAAGTGGCGCGACATCCTGCCTCGCCGTAGCCTTGGCAAAGGCGGGTCCTGTCTGCGATTGAAAATTAGTAGTTTACATCATGGCCGCCATCGGTCCCCTGGCCCACCATAACTTTAGAACTTTAGCATTTTAGAACTTTAGAACTGTGTTCACCCAGCGCTAGTGCGTCTTAATTAGTGACAAGAACTCCTGGCGCGTGGCGCCTTCGGTGCGGAAGGAGCCGAGCACCGCGGAGGTGGTCATGACGGAGTTCTGTTTCTCCACGCCGCGCATCATCATGCAGAGATGGCGGCACTCCATGACGACACCGACGCCTTCGGCGCCAACCTCCTCCATGATGGAGTTTGCGATCTGTTCCGTCAGGCGCTCTTGGATCTGCAAGCGACGCGCAAAGCAATCCACGATACGCGCGATCTTGCTGACGCCGATCACCTTGTCCTTCGCGATGTACCCGACATGGCAACGGCCAAAGAAGGGCAGCATGTGATGTTCACACATGCTATAAATTTCGATGTCCCGCACAATGATCATGTGGTTCGTGTGCGACTGGAAGACCGCATTATTGACAACCTGCTTGGTGGTCTGGCGATAGCCGCCCGTTAAAAAGGCGAGCGATTCCGCCACGCGCTTCGGCGTCCCCTTCAGCCCTTCACGATCAGGATCTTCACCCAGTTCAACCAGAAGCTGACGCGTCAGCTCCGCCACACGTGTCTTATTGATTTGTTTTTTCATTATGCTCCTTAAGCCATCCATTCTTTTTCCAATCGTCTAAGCTCACGTTCGTCTCCAATAATCACTTTTCGCTCGGAGTGGACAACCGAGATGATAAAATGATCCTTTTTCTCGCAGCGCTTAAAATACTCTGTCTCGGTCATACAGTGCGGATTGATTTCCCGACCTAACTTCTCCGCGACACCTGACAAGCGGCCCACGAGCGTGCGCAAGCTCAAGGATCCGACCACCATCAAATCAATATCACTACCTGCCTTCTCTTTCCCAGCAGCGACTGAACCAAAGACATAAGCAAAGCGCACATGTTCCGAGCCAATTGCATGTTGTAATATAGCAAAGACACCTGTTGTCTGTCGAACCAAGTCTGCAAGGTTTGCATATAAGGGATGTTCCTCCACGGCTGAATAGTAGAGCCGATTTCCATCACGCTCCGCCTTGACCAGCCCCATTTCGAGCAGGCCCTTTAAGTCGTGCTGAACAGAACCCAGTGACATTCCAGTCGAACGGACAAAAGCTCTCAAGTGAGCTCTTGCACCCCTTTTCTGGAATAAATTCGAAAGAATCCCAGCGCGTGTCCGTGAACAAAAAAGCTGTTGAAGTAAATTCATAATGTATTACTATATCATACGATTGTACTATTTGACAATACGTTTTTAAGCGGAATACTGGAATCGCGGAATACTGGAATAAGGGTGTCTTGGGGCCGTTTTTACTTGCCTTAAATGTCAAAAAGCTCAAAAATACAGATCCGAAGTGAAGGGAGGTCAACCATGGACTTCGATAAAGACAAAGTAGATGAGATGACATTGGCGCTTCTTTATCTCGTGATCTGCGAGCGAAAAAAGGGATTTGGTGGCAGAGCTTGGAAATCGTTCGACTGGGAGACCATGAACCGCCTGCACGAGAAAGGCCTGCTCATGGACCCCAAAAGCAAATCGAAGTCTGTCCGCATGACAGAAGAGGGCATCCAAAAAGCTGAGGCGCTTTTCGTGAAATTTTTCGGGGACAAGCTTGTTCAGGTGCGATTGGCTGTTTCTGAAATCCGTCGTGACGCAAAGCAGAAACCAAGCCTAACCACGAGCGATGTAGAAGCAGAGATCAAATCCGTACGCGCTAAACGCAAAGCGAATGGGTAGCTTCTTCCCGCAGAGACGCTGAGGCGCAGAGGAGATTTTTTCGTGAGTTTCGTGTGTTTCGTGGGAATGAAGTTGAAGTAAATAACAGGAGATAGACATGAGCGATTTCGGACAGACGAACACAGGCACATCACCTAACCTGCAACCCTTGTTGCAATTTATTCGGACTATTGCAGCCATTCTTGGCGTGATCGCGATCGGAGTAGGCTTATTTTACGCCACCCGCGTTTTCGGACTTGTCTTCGCTGCACTGAACGATCCTGCAACGTTCCAAGACACGCTCGACAAATGGGTGACCGTTGTCGGCGCCAAGGAACTCGATATCGCCGTCGCGGGCACCCCAACGGTGATTCACGGGGCACGTCCCGTCGCACTCGCGACGCTTGGAGGCATGGCCTTTATCCTGTCATGGATCTCCATCGGCATTACCTTGGCCGGAGCCAAGATCGTCTCCTGGACGCTCAGCGACCGCGAAGCCGTCAGACAGCTCCTGACCACTGCCTTCGGCCCATCACGCAGACCAGAGGCCTGACTTGCGTCGTTGGGTCACCCAACAGTACCGTAGTGCCGTAGTACCGTAGTACCGGCCTTGGGAAAGGCGGTGCGTCAATATTTCGGGGCTAGGGTACTGGTGCTGGTGCGGACTGAGTGACCGAGTGAGTACGTTGACTTCTTAAGACTTACTGACACTTACTGACACTTCCTAGACTTATTGACACTTCTCCAAACTCACCGACCGGCGATACTCATCGAGGGTGCGGCAGATCTTAATCTGATTCCACAATTTCTCGCCCTCGGGGAAGTAGTCCTTGAGGTAACTCCAAAGTTCTTTCATGCGGCCCAGTACAGAGGCGGGTCCATGCAGTTCAACTTCGCACGCCTGCAGATAAGCCTCTAGGAAGCCGTGCAACCGCTCAAGGGCGTGGGGCGTCTGCGTTGTCCCCCGGATATCCTCAATCAGGAAAGGGTTGGTTGCGAGTCCGCGGCCAATCATCCAGCGCGTAATGGCTGGAAAACGCGCCTTGAGGCGTTGCAAATCTTCGGCGGTCCGGATGTCGCCATTGTAAACCACGGGGTGTTTGCAGAGCGGATAGGTCTGTTCAAAGGCGTCGAGCAGCACCGTGCCTTCGTACATCTGCTTGGCGGTACGCGCATGGATCGCGACTTCGCGCAGCGGAAAGGAGTTGATGAGTGGCATGCGCTCAGCCAGCAGGGTCGGCTTGTCAATGCCCAGGCGGACCTTGACAGAGAACCCCTCGGGCATCTCCTCGCAGCCTGCCTCCAGCATCGCGGCAAAGAGGCGCTCATCGCGCATTAGGCCAGCCCCCCTGCTCTTCTTGATGATGAAGGGCCAGGGACATCCGGCATTCAAATCCGCGCAGGTGTACCCTAAATCCTTGAAGGCTCGCAACAGGGTACGCAACTGCACTGGGTCCTTGCCAATCACCTGCGGGATGAGGGGAACACCTTGTTCCAACGCGGGATTCACATCTTGAAGCAAGATGGGCTTAATCTTGATCCCGGAGACTGTGGCAATGAAGGGTGAGACCGCACGGTCAGGTGCGCGAAAGAACTTCGCGTGGATATTGCGAAACGTCCGCACCGTCACCCCGCGCAACGGCGCGAGGCAGAGATCATCTGCTGTTATTTGCTCATGCATGCGTTTATATAACTTCACCCTGGCCACTGCCCACTGCTACTGCCGACTGCTACTGCCCGGTAATCCGGGATATGACCCTTAAAGTGCCCCTGAGAGCAAGCTGGTGAAGGCCGTGATCGGCATAGTGTCGCGGAAGTTATCCACGGTCTGGCGGGCATCCTTGATGAGACCATGAACATCTTTATACAGGTCCTCGTCCTTCGAGAGCTTGCCGAGCGTGCCTTCGCCCTTTTCGAGGCGATCCGCCACAACCTTGAAGCTGTTCACGGCCGAGTCCAAGTCATTGTAGAGCTTGTTATTATCAGCCGTCAGCTTGCCCAGGGTGCCTTCGCCCTTCTGGAGACGTTCCGTCACACCCTTGATATTTGCTATAGCGACCTTCGCATCCTGATAAAGCGTATCATCCGCGGACAGCAGCTTGCCCAAGGTGCCTTCGCCCTTTTCAAGCCGGGCGGACACGGACTTCAAATT
>CAIZQW010000361.1 GCA_903935195.1 uncultured bacterium | reverse complement strand
GAGCGCGTCCAGATGCTGTTGCGCGAGACGCCCATGACGATTGCGGCGATTGCGGACACCTGCGGCTTCGCCAGTGCCAGTCACCTGAGCATGGTCTACAAGAAGCATTTCAACATGACGCTCTCTTCCTACCGCTGTCAAACCCGCGTATAGGGGTCGTAGCATGTGGTACTACGACCCCTAGCCGTCCTACCCATCGGGAAAGCCCCATGCGTTTTCGGATGGGGTTTGCAGGGGGTAAACACCGACCATTGACCCGTCTGCCTCTCCATCCTCCAGATATGACCGGGATAAGAAGCGTCCACGCCATTCACAGCGGAGAGAAAAACATTCCCGGCCTTGTCGATTGCCAGTCCGTCCGGCGTGTTGAGCAGATCGCCGAATTGTTTGAACAGTTGCGGACGATATTTCTCTTCACCTTTTGTCCATGGTTTTTCACCTGCATGAACCTGTGTTATCGCGAGCATTAATCCGGCGACCAGGATACTCATTCTGTTCATAGCGCTTCCCTCTTATTCTTTCGGCGGTTCGATCCTTTCGCCGGCTTGTTGTTTTTTCTGTTCGGTCACATCAAAGGTTCCGTAGAAAAGGGCGTTCACATCCATCCACGTATAAAGAGACGCCCACGCTTCCGGTGTCAACTGGACTTTCTTGTGGCCGGCCTCCAGCATTTTTGCCAGCGGACTGTTAATCGCTCCGAAACGTCCGGGTTCCGTAAGAGGTTCGAAGTTGTTATGCGGATTACCCCAGGCAGAAAAAGCAACGCGGTTGACCAGGGCATTGTATGATTTTGAAAAAACATTTTCAGGATCGCCAGTCAAAACTGGTAGACCCGGCTTCTCTCCCTTATGACAACTCACGCAGTGACGGTTCAGTATGGGCTGGACCAGGAGAGGATAACTGAACGGCAGCGAACCCTCTGGTCCCGGTGTAATTTTTGAGGGGGCGCGCTGGATGGCCTTGGCCTGGAGTCGCGGCGTCTTCTGTTTCATCCGGTGTTCATGACAACCGATGCAGGACTCTTTTTCATCAGGTTGCAGATAAACGAGACTGCGCATGGTTTGTACCGCCCGTCCCTTGGCATCAAGTGCCTGGAAAAGCATGGGGGTACAGGCCGGTGCTTCAAAATAGGCAGAGCCGTCATCTTCCACCGGTACAGTTCCCAGGACCTGCTTGCCCGGCGAAGCATTGGCAGCGCCGAGCTTTGGCGAGTTGGCGTTGGGTGTTGTTTTGAGAAGGACCTGCACGATGCGCAAATGCGTGATTGGACTATTCGTCGGGAGGTAAGGCCAGCTTTCCATGACATCGCTCAGGAAAAACGTTCCGCGTTTCTTCCCGGTATCAGCGCTTTGCATCGCCAACTCTGGAGGTAGATTACGACTGGCAATCGGCCTGGCCCAGACACTGGAAATGTTCGGATCGCGGTAAACCAGCTCCTTGTTGCCAAAGACATCGGCAAAATAGACGCCGAACATATTGGGAATGTTCGGGCCCGGCTCTCCAACGAGCCGGTCGAAACTGTAAGAGACAATAAAGAATTTCTCGGAAAGCGGCCAGGGTGACTTGTAACAGTGTCCCGGCCAGCGCTTTTCTTCTTCCGGGGGTGTTTTCTCCATCCAGGCTTCTTTCATCGGACTGTCCCAATGCCCGGAAACAGGCGTGTCGAAGTCATACGCAATACCGCCAGGACCAGCAGCCAGAATGGATTCTGCTTCCGGGAAACGCACATCCGGGGTTAAACGAGTCACCGGGTCTTTTCCATCCACACCCTTCGCTGTGTCCAGGAGAACAATCGAACCTGCGCTCATGGCGTGGTGCGCAGCTGCTGTAGCCATGACACGGGAGGACCCTGGTATGGAACGCGCCTCCCAGATACCCGCCGGATTCCAGGTGTTGTTTCCATAATAAATCCGGACATTAC
Organism: uncultured bacterium; assembly: GCA_903935195.1. Lineage (GTDB taxonomy): Bacteria > Verrucomicrobiota > Kiritimatiellia > RFP12 > UBA1067 > CAIZQW01. The sequence continues at coordinate 2,662 of CAIZQW010000361.1, read as the reverse complement.
TGCCGTCCGGCCGAGCCGTCCAGAGTTGCTGGTAAAACACGGCGTTGCGATCAACATAATCCCAGCGCGTGTAAATAACGCGCCCGTCATTTAAAAGGCAGGGATCCCACTCATTGGTTTCGTGGAACGAGAGACTGCGGGGATTCCCGCCATCTGCACCCATCCGCGCGGTGGTGTATAAAAAACACGGACCTCTTCCGCACCGGTGATAGCCCCCGCGCTGGGTTGAAACAAAAAGAACATCACCGTCCGGCAGGTAAACGGGAGAGAAATTGTCGCTGTCACCCTGTGTGAGCTGACGGACCGTTCCGGAAGCCAGGGATAATTCGTAGATGTGATACCGCAGTTTCTTCGTTTGCTCGTTATAACTCCATGAAGCCGGGGCTTCTTTCACGGGACAGTATGCAAACAATACTTTTCCGGCGTCGCAGGAGAGTTCCGGTGTCATGAAATTCCCGGCAGGAAGTGTTTCGGGCGTGATGTTCTTCGTTCGCATGTTCACGCCAGGTTCCTGCAGGATAAACAAGCCGCCGCCCGGCCTGGAACAATATCCGTATACCTGTGTCAGCTGGTGGCTCATGACGGAAGGAACATGCTTCACCATCAGCACTTGCGACGTTTTGAAAAGCGGATTTGCAAGTACGATCTTGCGACGCAGCTGATGAAGCTTGAGCCACACAGACTCCTGCTTGGCAGTATCGTCTGTTTTGATCACTTCCTGACCTTCGGCACAGAGTTTTTCCCAGGCAGTCCGTTCATCCGGACAAAGATTTTTCTCGTCGATCCGTTCTGCCAACAGCGACCCGGTCTGGCGCAAGAGCTTCTCGATTGCCTGGCCGTACGTCCGCGGTTCACGGGGCGTCTGAATGCCGTCCTGCATGCGCCAATCCCATTCAACCAGGGCGTCGGCAATGGCTGGCTGCGGGTCCGGAGAACACAGCACCGGGGTCCGCGAGAAAGGCCGGCGTTCCGGCACAAAGGAAACCGGGGCATTCTGATACGCGAACCCCGTGAGCCTTGCGGCGCCGGAACCGGAGACCGCCTTGATAACAAGAGCATTGGTTTCCACCTGACAGTGCAACGCAACCGGTGAAAGCGCGTCCACATGAAATTGAATGTTTGCCGGGACGGTCATATCGGATGCGAAGGGTATCCGCACATGATCTCCCTCATTGAGCGAGGCCGTCAGGCGCCATGATCCCGGTACAGAAGTATGGCCCGCCAGTAACAGTTGTGCGCCCTTTTCACCGTCTGCATAAAACCATACACCCGCTGCCGACCCGTGTGAGGGTGGGATGCTTTTCCCGTTGATCGTCGGCGACGCCGTAATCGTCCGCGACGCCGTAATCGTCCGCGACGCCGAGGCGAACGGCTGCTTGCGATCCGCCGGCAGCGACGCCAGCAATTCCACCTCGCCCAGGCCGCACGTCTGCACGGGCGTGTAAGAACTGACGATGACGATGCGCACCGCGCGCAACGGGCCGTTGGTCAACGGCTGCGACCAGTCCGCCCCGTTGCTGTCGGCCAGCGTGCCGGCGGCGAGGGGTTGAAACGTTTTCCCGTCGGACGAACCCTCCACGCGAAAATCCTTCGTGTGATACATCGAGCCGCCCCACTGGGCCTGGCGCACGCGGGCCGAGGTCAGGCGGAACGGCTCGGCGAAGGTGAACGTGACGGTTTGCGGCAGCGGCGCGTTGTCCGCACTAAGCCAGCCGCGGCCTTGATCGGCTGATCCGTCGGTAAGGTTGAAGGCGTTGTGATCGTCGGAAAAGGCGGAAGTAGCCGTGATCTGCGTGCCCCAGGCAGGCCCGGCGACATTGACCGCTTTTTCCGCCGCGGTCACGCCGAGGGCCAAGCCCAGCAGCACCGCGCCGGTGATGAACGTTGTTAACGATGATGGTTTATTCATTAAAAAAACTGACCAGCGTCCCGCGGGGTGGGGCCTTCGTGAACTCGAGCGTGACGTCGTCGATCGCTGCGAACTCACCCAAGTCCGCGTTGGGCTCAAACCGCAGAAGCAAGGTCTCACCAATGTTTGCCGCGGGAATGTTATTCGTGGTGAACTGAGTAAAAGCTCCCGACAGGGCATTCTGGGATGGTGTTACCACGTCGGACCAAATGACACCTGAGGTCGAGTAGAGAACAACATTGATCTTGTCAGTTCCAACGTCCCAATTTTCACAATAGCCATAATAAAAGGTAAGGCTGAACGTCTCACCGGCGGCAATCGTGTGGCCCGTGTCAACCGCGGGACGTGACCAGTCTGCCGCTGCCCCGAAGCCCGGTTTGGCTACCGACCCTCCGAACGTCCCCGTACGCTCCCTGTCGGAACCAACCACATTGACAGCGGCGTTACCGCCATAGTTAAACCAGTCACTAATAACGGTGTACGGGCGGTAGGTGCCCGACCCACCAATGCTTTCGAACCCGCCGTTCTTGATATCGTCACCGGCACCGGTTCCCGGACCGATGAGGGTCGTCGTCTGCGCGTGGGCTCCGCCCGTCATCAGCGCCGCCACGAGGGAGACGCTCAGAATAGCACTCTTCATAGTCTTAGCTCCTTGCGTTCTTTGGTTTTTGTTGTTGTCTCATTTTCATGAGCCAACTCTTTTCCTGCCTCCTATTACGGAAATATAATCTGCCGCCGGTAGCCGACGGCCGG
>CAIZQW010000360.1 GCA_903935195.1 uncultured bacterium | reverse complement strand
GGGGTGTTTCAATATCGGCGTACGGGCGTCCTCGCCCGTACGTGTGCAGGCGAGGACGCCTGCACGCCAGCATGTCGAACAGTCTTTCCCCAACATTCCACCGTTCCAGTATTCCAACATTCCAATGAAGTTATAGGCAAGCCCGCCGCCCGGGGCCCCGGGAATAAACGAGAGAGTAACTTTTATCAACGAATTAAACGAATTGAACGAATTCCAATTAGCTTAATTAGTTTAATTAGTTGAAAAACTCTTCAAGTTATAGGTAAGGGATTATTTCAAGGGAGGAGATTGTTTGCTAGCTCGCGGAACCTCGGGTGTCTCTTCACAGACGACACGGAAGCCGACATCGAAGACAGGCTGCCAGGGCAAGTAGGACACGCAGGAGCGTTCGGTCAATTGTTTGGCGAGCGAGGCGAAGGAACCCCCCATCGCAATCGCGCGGCCTCCGCTGTCCAACTCCGAAGTCCACTCCCACACGTTGCCAAAGACGTCGTAAAGTTCGTTTGTGCTGGCAGGATAGGTGCCTACCGGCGCGGTCGCGCGGAACTTGTCATTCATGTTTGTATCCGCAGGTCGCCACGGTAACACGGCCCCACTCGGTAACTTCCACGGGGCAAAGGTCGCTTCTTGATGGAAGGTCAGGTCTGCAAAGTTCCCCTCTTTTCGGGCGGCGGTCTTGGCAAAGGCCATGCGCTCAGCACCCGTGGGCAGGCGGTAGCGCTTGCCGGTCTTCTGGCTGAGCCATTCGCAATAGGCCTTTGCTCTCGACTGAGAGACGCGCACGACAGGCTGTTCGGGTTTGTTCACAGGAAAGCCTCTTTCCAAAACACCGAATTGAAGGAAGCTCCCTACCTCGATGCCACTGTCATGTTGTGGATCGAACTCGGCAAACTCCTGATTGGTCACCTCCTTGGGCGATACGACGATCGGCTTACCCTTTGGGGCGGGACGCAGAGCCATGAGCATGTTTGGACGGGTATTCTCGATCGGCTCGCCGTCCAGTTTGAGCTTGTGCAGTTTGGCTCTGTATTCATAATCCTCCGGGTCTTCGTCAATGGCGGCGTACTGTTTCAGCAGTTCGCGCCGGCGCTGCGCAAGATTTTTGGTCCGCTCCTCGCCACTGATTTCGGTCCACGTGCCATGTGCCGGCGTGTTGAGATCGATCCACGTATTCAGGCGATCCCAAGACTCTGGATCGAGCTTGACGCTTTTGTGTCCAGCCTCTAACATGCGAACGAGATCAGTTGTCGAAGCATGGAATTCATACGGCTTCAACAGATGCATGTCGCTTTCCATGGTGTGGTTTCGCACATATTTTTTGAGAGCAAGATAAGCCGGCGGGAAATGGGCGGCTTGGTAGTACTTTTCCAGAGCCGGATACGTCTTGTCTGGCTTCTGGCTAAACTCTGGCAACTCTTTATCTTCGCCATCGTGGCAGCCTACGCAGTATTTGTCGAGGACGGGCTGAACCTCCCGATTAAAGGAGAAGCCGCGTGCCGGACCATACCAGGGTCTGATCTTTTCGATGGGTTTGCTGTGCGCATTAATACGATTAGCCGGCGTTGAACGGTTTAATGGCTCATGGCAGCCCACACAGGTTTGAATCTCGCCGGGCATGGACATCACCCAGCTTCGCATGAGTTGCACCGCGCGACCTTTTTCATCCAGCGGTTGGATCATGAGCGGAATATTCGGAGGAACTTCAAAGAAGGCTGAACCGTCTTCAGAAACTGGGACTGTCCCAATAATGCGCCGCACATCCCAGGGGCCGTCTTCGCCCACGCGGTCGACTTGTCCGCCCATGCCACGATAGGAGTAGGCATACGTACCGATACGAAGCGACTTGATCGTGCCACGCGGAACCCCTGCTAGCCCAGGGCCGGCGTAGATGTCGAGGAGGTTGATATAGCCGGGCTTGTTTTTTGCAATCTGCGACGGCAGAACGGGTGGGCGTTTTGTGGGCTTGAGGAGGACGGGCTCCAGAAAGGCGTTTGCTGGATCTTCAGCGATGAGGGTCATGTTGTCGAACATGTCCACCAGATAGAGCCCCCAGGGTGTTTTGGCGTCCGGCTTCATCGGTGCAATAAAGTAGTTCCCGCCGAGTGGCAACGGATGGAGGAATTTGGGCCAGGAGTTATCAACGAGGTGATCTAGGATTTTCGCCTCCACTTTTTTGCCTCGACCGGGAATGCGCTGGACCACGCCCTCTGTCTCAAAGCGCCCCTTGGACGGATCGAAGACCAGCAGTTCGCCCATGCGGTTCACGCCGTGATGGCCAGAGACAATCGTAACAAACTTTCCAGCCCCATCCGGAATCGGTTTCGCATAAAACATCGAGTTGGGCCAGTAGGAGTTACTGCCATAGTATTCGCGTTGAGCCGTTCCGTCCGGGTTCATGCTGAAGAGCAGACGCGAAACAAAATGAGGCATGTCGCTGTACTCCCAGCGTTGATAGATGACGCGTCCGTCGGGGAGCATGGTCGGATTCCAGTTATGCTCCTGGTCAAAGGTCAGACGGCGAATGCCCTCCTGATCCTGACGATAAAGATGATAAATATGGGAGCCGCCCCGTACGCAGGGCACGCCGATCATTGTCGCGGTCGAGAGGAAGAGTGTTGCGTCATCCGCCAGCCAGCAGCCCGCGAGGTTGTCCACATCGTCATCCGGAATTTGCTGTCTCTCGATAAAGGTATCCGGGGAGTCAAGGTTGACCTCATAGACACGCATCTTCCCCTTCTCGTTCTGTGAAGAGAACATCAAGCGCTTGGCATCCCAGTGCAAGGCGAGTTCACCCAGGTAGTCATTCGGCTTGCGGGGCTTGATCGCGGTCCGTGTCGTAGGAACCCCTGCCAGATTCTCCATCACGATGATTTCATTGATGAGATTCTTGCTGCCTCCGCGAACATTGTCCCAGTTGGAGGGCAGAGCCAAATCTTTCGCTCCGCGCTTGACCAGTAGTAGCTTAGCCTCCTTTAGCGCAGGAAGGCTCAAGAGGGCAGAACGGACCTCGGCAAGCAGTTTTTCTGCATCGGTTTCGACAGCAGGGTCGTCAAGCTTGGAGAGTCGGTTTGTGAGGGTATTGAGCTGAGACGGGAGTGTTTCGGCCTTGAAAGACGTGGTGCCAGGCCATTGACTCTCCATGTCTTGCAGAGCCAAGCCAATCGCTTCCACGCGGATGGCATCCAACCTTGTCTTCAACGCTAGCCGGTTCGCCGGAAGCGCCTCGGCAAAAAGGGTTAGCGGTAGTAAAAGGGCAATAAGCCCCAGAGATCTAAAAGTGTTTGTCATAAAATGAGCCATCCTTTTTGTATAGAAGTGTAAACATCATACCGAATTCGCGTGCAACAGGGCAATGCCACAGTTTCACAGTGTAAGAAAGTGTTATTTTTACCGGATAATAGGTAGCTGGGTATTTTGGGATGCCGCCGAGACTCCCCCTAAGTTGATGACTTGCGTATAACCAATCGCTTTCAGGGTCTGTTGTGCAATTGATGCACGATGTCCTGAACGGCAATAGAGGAAGATGTTGGCCTCTTTGTTTGGTGCCATGTTAGTGATCTGATCGCGAATGGTGTTGTGCGGAATGAGCACGGCCCCCTTCAGGTGTCCAGAATCATATTCCTCACGTGTCCGCACATCGAGCAGCAGATATTTTTCCGGTAGCGCCATAGTTTCTGTACGACAGCCTGCCAGAAAAACTGACCCCAAGAGACACCCCAGCCACTTTCTTACATTCATATTCCCCCCCCTCAATACAAGGACATGAAGGTAGCACATCCTGTGATGGGTTTACAGTTTAACTTTTATTCTATGGCATGTATTATAAAATATTACCCCTTGTATAATTGTTTTGAAAAAGGGTACATAGTAAACTAAAAAAGCAACAGATGATGGGAATGCTTTCCATGGTCAAGACGGGGATTGACAATGCCAAGAAAACCGCGCGGACGCATGTCTTGCAAGAACCACGGCAGGTCAGGATAAAGACCATCTCCACACTCTTCTCCACTAGGGAATAGACGAACCGTGGTCAATGTGGTAACTTATTAAAGTTATGAAGAATCACACATCCTTAAATTTCCCGCCGATCACCCGCAGACGCTTCATACAGGGTGTTTCCGCAAGCGGGGTACTGCTTGCGACTCCGCGCGCCCTGGCCAATCAATCTCCCCTTCCCTCGCTGCGCGGACTGGCGGGCGGAAAACCGTTGATGGGCACCGCCGTTCCTAACAATTTCGAGAAGCTCTTCACCGCGGAGGAATCCGTCCTCCTCTCCACGCAGTTCGACAGCGTCACGCCGGAGAACTGCATGAAGTGGCAATATCTCTGCCCGAAGGAGGGCGAATACCGTTTCGAACCGCTCGATCAGCTCATGGCCTTTGCCGCGAAGAACAAACAGAGTGTCGTCGGTCACACCCTGATTTTCAACCGCGACGAGAACTGCCCGGACTGGATTTTTCGGGACGGCGGGAAAGAAGCCGATGCCAAGCTCGTCTGGAAACGAGTCGAAGACCATGTTGCGAAGCTGATGTCACGCTATGCCGGACGCATAGACTCATGGGACGTGCTCAACGAATTCATCGAGGTTCCCGCGCCCGGATACCGTGTAACGGATCTCACCCGTGTGCTGGGAGCCGATTACCCGGAGCGGCTGTTCAAAATCGCAGCCGGGATCGATCCGAAAGCGAAGCTCACCTACAATGATTTCTCCGTCGAGCAGCCCGACCGTCTCAAAGCCATTCTGGCCTTCGTACGCAAGCTCCGCGACAAGGGGTGCAAGATCGATGTCGTGGGCAGCCAGAGCCATCTCGAGCTTGGCGATAAAGCAGCCGATAACATGAGCAAGATGATCCAACAGCTCGCGGCGGAG
>CAIZQW010000359.1 GCA_903935195.1 uncultured bacterium | reverse complement strand
GAAAACTGGATTCCGCTTCGCTTGTCCTTGCCACTCGTCAGCAAGACAGATGCTTTCCCTCCACCGCTTGAAAGAACCTTCATCATATATGCGCCGCCGTCCAGCACCGCATCCGGCGGTCCGGGCCACTGCTCCGCGTTGTCCCAGCCCTGTGGTGCGGGCCAGAGCTTGTCACCGCCATAATTGAGCCACGCATTGTCGGGACCCACGCCGCCCTCCGGCGGCAGCTTGCCGGCCAGTTGCGGATTCACCCACAGGAAATCCTTATTACCCATCGTCAACTGAATCACCCGCCCGCCGATCTCAGGCACGATCTGCAGTTCAACCAGCCCATTACCGAGCCTTTGTGAATTCCAACCCCTGAAACTTGATTTTTCCGATGAAACCTTAAGCTGCCCTGTCAACTGTTTAATAATTGCCGTCTCGTCAGCATGATACGGCTCAGCAATCGGCGACCTTCCGTCAGTTACCTGCACGCAGAGAGCCTGGCACGCCGTCAACACGATCAAGACAGCCGTGCCGCCAGCTGCTCTTGTAAAAGTCTTATTAAGCATTACATCCTCCTGTTCGTCCCATCATTACAGCATTCCCGTATTCCAGTTATTTCGGCTTGATGCTGCGCAACTCCGGGTGGGTCGTCGCTGCTTCGATGGCCTTGATGGCATCCTCCACGGCGCCGACACGCAGCTTGTTGAGATCGCCGGGAAACGCCTTGTCCTCGACGTCGGTATTGAGGCTGATAATCAACTCCCTCAGCGCCGGGATCTGCGGTTTGGCGGCAGATCCGTAACCTGTAATCAGTTTCATGATCTCGCCCGTGCGGCTTTCGCTGCCATGCCCGCCCTGGGTCTTCGCCAGAACGACCGCTGCCGCGATCCCCTCTTTGAAATGATATTTGGTGAGCGCCTGCAAGCCGGCCATGCGGATCCCAATATTGAACATGGTGTCCGCCGGACAGGATTCTTCCACCGCCGCGAGAATGACGGGGGCGAGTGCAACCACATCAGCCTCGCTGAGTTGATTTTGGAAGCAGTGTTCGAGCTGGCAACGGGCCATGCCATCGGGATTCGCCGCTACGGCGCGGATGGCCGGATGAAGCAGCCGGGAAGCCACCTTAATGACCTCGTCCCGGAACGGACCGTTGAAAACGGCACGGGCCAGTTCGCCATGGGCGATCTGGATGGGATCTTCCCAGCGGATCGGCCATGAGGGTTCCGCAGTGGAAGCGAGGGCCTTGAGAATGTCTTCCAAGGCAGGCTTGGCAGTCGCCCCCATTTTTCCGATGGCTTCGGCTGCCTTGTAGCGGACACCGCGATCCGAATGGGCGAGTTGTTTGACGATAACCTGCAGAGCATCGGGCGTGTTGATGAGCCCCAGCGCCTCGCAGGCAGCTTGGATCTGATGCGGAGTGCCGCTGTTGGCGAGTTTGATGAGGTCCGGCACCATCGCCTTGGCCTCGGGGCGTGTTGCCAGCTCCCGCGCCGCCCAGCCACGGACGGGCGGCGACCAGCTGTCAAAGGCGGCGACCAACTTCGCGGGGGACATCGTTCGCGCATCGAGATCGAAATGGCCGGCTGCCACGGTGGCGGCGGCGACCTTCTTGTCGAGCCAACCCTTAGCATTCACATCGCGGCCGGTGATGACGAGTTTCTTCAGGGGCAGCGAGTAGGTGAGCACATAGGTGGCGGCGGGGCTCAGCCCGCAGTAACTACTATCCCCGAAATAGGTATTG
>CAIZQW010000358.1 GCA_903935195.1 uncultured bacterium | reverse complement strand
GTGCTTATTGCCGTGGCACTTCCCAACTTACTGACACTTACTGACACTTCTTAGACTTACTGACACTTCCAAGCCGCCCCGGGCGGCGGGCTTTTCAGCCACTAACCCAACCGCAAATCATCCGCCTCGTTCCGCGAGTCGGACCATTGTCTCGTAATTGCGCATCATTTGCGCAGAGATGGTCCGGCCATAGGGACCTGCCGAAGGCATGAGGACAAAGCCGCGCCCAGAGCCGCCCATCCCCTCCTCCAGCGCCTGCTTGACCTTCTCCTCGAACTGCGAGGGCGGCAGCAGCTCGATGTCATTGATCTCAATGTTGCCGAACAGCACGAGCTGGCTCCCATGCCGCTCCCGCACATCACGCAGTTGTACATCGCCCTGCGGTGGTGGCTCGATCGGATCGAGCCCGTCCGCCCCCATGCCGGCGATCGCGTCGAGCACATCCGCCACCCGGCCGTGGGCATGGATACGCGCATAACCGCCGTGCTGCTGGATGGCTCGGATCATCGGCTCCACATACCGGACGACATACTCCTTGAAAAGGTCCGGCGGCAGATACGGCGCGCAGGCGAACTCCGGTCCGTAAATGCGCCACAAGCGCCCCGGGAAGAGACGACTGACCTCCTCTGTACGTTTCTGGATGCGACGGGCCATCTTCTCCAGCAACTGGTGGAAGAGCTCCTGCTCCGTGAACGCGATAATCGTGTAATCCTCCATGCTGAAGAGTTGCGCGGCGGCGCAGAGCGGATCTTCCGTGTCGACCATGAGGATCCCGCGCTCGCCCAGCAATCGCTCCTCCTCCAGGAGCGGATCCAGATTGATTGTCTCGGCAAAGACCTCGTCGGGGACCTGCAGGTAGGCCTTGAGGTCGTCCACATCCTTGAGCAGATGCTCGGTCGTCCACACCGTGTCCAGCGCCCGCTCCCGCTTGGTGGTCTGGGTCATAGTCCGGCCCGCCACGGTGAGCGAGGTCCGGACCGTCCGGACCTCGGGATCTAAAATGGTTTCCTCCCGGAAAAACTCCTGCCATTGCGCGCCAGAGGCCGACCCCGAGGGGTCAACCGAACGCGCGCGCACCGGACTCATCATGCGGATGACATCGGTCTGCTCCTCGCACAACCGCAGCAGCGGCTGCCAATCGGGCGCGTTGTAGATGTTGAAGGGATCCGGGTCGGCAGGATCCACCTTGAATCCGCCTACGTCGTAGAAGCTCACCGGCGGCCGGTCCACCGGCTCGCCGCGCAAAGTCGCCATCAGTCGTTCTCGTCTGGTCACTTGGATCCTCCATTCTGCACGGGTATGTACTTTTCCAAAATCCGGGCGACCACGGCCACGCTGTCACCTTGCGGTTTGGAAGGAAAGCTTTCGCGCTGTCCGCACCAGGCCTCCTCAAATTTCTTGATCTCTGCACGGCAGGCTTTTTGATCAAATGCCTTGCCGGTATCGAGCGCCTCCTGCTGGCGCTGGAAGAACATCTCCCAGCGCTTGCCATAGTAGCCGGCCAGCAGGCCGGACCACTCCTTCCAGGCGTAGTCGGGCAACGCCGGACCAGGCCCCCAGCGCGTGATGATGTTACGGGCATTCCACTCCAGCCTGGCGCGCTCGGCGTCCGTCGCGCCCCAGCGCTTGGCCTCTTCAATCCAGCGCCCCAACAAAAATTCCTCGTTGGTTGCCAGCAGTTCGTCCAAATCACGAATGAGTTGCAGAAAGTCCGCGGATGCCTGCCGGAAACCTGCGGCGTCCTTGACCTGGAACGCGGCCATGGCCTTGGTATACAGCCCACCGGCGTGACTGGAAAGCGCCTGCCTCGCGATGTTCACAAGATCATGGCGATAGGTCGGCGTGGCGCCGAGTTCGGTCTGTGCGCTCAACAACTGGCGACAGGCCGCAACCAGGGCGGCCTCGGGGTATGTGTGATAGCCGCTGCCGGTGGACGGGAACTGGGTCACGATGGTCCGGCCGCCATTGCTGCCGACGCCGCGAGCGTAGACTCCGGTACGCAGCGTTTCCCAGGCGGCCCCGGCATCGGCATTTTCCTTGCCGTAGCGGAAGCGGGCGAACTCCTTCATCCACGATTGCAGCTCCACCCCGTCGCGCCACGCCAGTTCAAACAGGAGTTCGGAGAAGATGGGGTTGTGGTCAAACCCTTCCATCATCAGCCCCACGCCGCGCAGATTTTTTCCGAGCGGATCCTTCCGCGCCGCGGCCAGGTCGTTGAACCGCTCCAACGGTCCCGAGGCGCCGAGGATGGTGTTGTTGCCGAAGTTGTAAATGACCGACCAGACCCAGGGCTTGCCAAAGAACCCCTCGCGCCGTTTCCATAACGGCGTGACATCGCAATGCAGATCCAGGACCAGCAGCCGGTCGTCCGGAACGCCGCTCAGCAACGCCTTCACCCGCTCCTGCGTCCAGAACGGCCGGGCGGGATGGAAGGGCCAGCTCTGCAACAGCCAGATTGCCTGGGGATCCGCCTGGACCATGCCGTCGTAAATGGCGCGGCCAACACCGGCCAGATAGTTCACATCGCCGCTGGGGGGCTCCATCTCGATGAATGAATCCGCGTCGTAGAGATGGTCAGTGCCGAAGAGCCGCGTCTGCTCCTCGAT
>CAIZQW010000357.1 GCA_903935195.1 uncultured bacterium | reverse complement strand
ATTCTGGAGCGCAAGGGCTTTAAGAAGGTCTCCAGTATGGCTGGTGGCAGCGAGGCATGGATCGAGCAGGGGTTGCCCGTGACGCAACCTGTCGCGCCGGGCGGGGCATCTCTGGCATCCCCAAAACGCGTGGTCCGTCTGCCCGACCGGATCGACCCGGCCGCGCTCAAGCGCATGATCATGGATCTTCCTGGCACCTACGACCTTGTGGACATCCGGCCGGCTGAACAGTTCGCGGATTATCATCTGCCCAGTGCACGGAATATCGATCTTGCGGAGGTAATCGCCAATCCCTCCTTCCTGACGGGTGCAGGGCCGCTGGTGATTGTGGACCGTGATGGCTCATTGGCCATGGCCATCGGGGGCATACTCTCACAAAAGAGCGAACGCCCCATCAAGGTTCTCTTCGGCGGGCTTCTGGCCTACTGGCGCGATGTGGAGATGGGCGGACCTGTCAAGGCTGTGCCACTCGCACCTGCGACGGTGACGCCACCTACGACGCAACCATCGGCAGCGCCGCAGCCTGAGACACCAGCGCCACAAGTGCCGAAAAAGAAAAGTGCGGGGTGCTAACCATGAATCCAAAGCCTTATTCAAATCCGTATCTCGTCGGAGTGTTGCTGGGGGTGACACTCCTAGCCTCCTACCTGATTCTCGGAGCAGGTCTGGGAGCCTCGGCAGCCATTGCACGCGTGGGCGCCCTCTGCGAGAGTATCGTGGCTCCGGCGCATACCCTCGCTAGTCAATACTTCGGCGCGTATGGCGACCAGCCACTTCGCTACTATCTGGTCTTCATGTTGGCGGGCGTCTTCGGTGGTGGCCTCCTCTCTGCATTGTTGGCCGACCGTTGTGCGATCCGTGTGGAGCGCGGTGCACGCTGCTCCTCGTTAAAGCGGCTCTGCCTAGCGCTCTTCGGCGGCCTCATTGTCGGTTTCGCCAGTCGCCTAGCAAATGGCTGCACCTCAGGCCAGGCGCTCTCGGGCAGCGCCCTGTTGCTCACAGGCAGTTTGCTCTTCCTCGTCAGTGTCTTCGCAGGCGGCTATCTCACCGCTTGGTTTGTCAGGAGGCAGTGGTATGATTAATACATTTTTTAACAGCGGAACTCTGGACTCTGCCGGGGCCTTTTTTGCGAGCCTCCTGATCGGTCTTGCCTTTGGTGTGGCGTTGGAGCGCGCGGGGTTCAGCAGTTCGCGCCGCTTGGCAGGTATCTTTTACTTTCGTGACATGGCGGTGCTGAAGGTGATGTTCACCGCCGTGATTGTCGCAATGCTGGGACTCTCCTATGCCAAGGCCTTTGGCTGGGTGACAACTGAGAATGTCTACTTCCTGCACACGCTCTATGCGGCCCAGATTTTAGGGGGCTTGATATTTGGCGCGGGATTCGTGATGGGCGGGTGGTGTCCGGGTACGGCGGCTGTTGGCGTGGCCTCGGGCAAGATTGATGCGTTGATCTTTTTGCTCGGCGCGGTTGGCGGAAGCATCCTTTACAACGAGCTCTATCCAATGGTCGCGCCGTTGACGGCTGCTGATCGCGGGGTTGTCTTTGGCTTCGAGTCGCTAGGGGTCTCCGAGGCGGGCTTTGCTTTTGTCTTCACTCTGATTGCAGTGGGCTGCTTCTGGGGAGCTGAGGCGATCGAGAAAATGCGTAACGGCGTAGAGGGATATTGGAACTCGCGTTTCCTCAAGGTTTTTAGCGCGCTACTGGTTGTTGGAGCCTTCGGACTCTTTGTTGTGCAGACACGTCCAGTTCCTGTACAGAGCCCTGCAACCCAAGAGCAGGCCTTGTTGACTGGCATGCAGGAGGGGGTGGATCACATCGAGGTCCAGGAGCTTGCGGACCGACTGCTGGGCGGCGACCCGGCGCTCGTGCTGGTTGACATCCGCACACCGGCAGAGTTTGGAACGTTCCATATCCGCACCGCGCTCAACCTTCAGGCCGCTGATTTGCCTGCAGCGCTCGTGCCGCACAAGAATCAGGGCGTAATCGTCCTCTACTCTAACGGGATGACCCATCCTGCGCAGGCTCGCGACAGTCTAGCCAGGCTGGGGTTCAACAATGTCTATCAGCTTACAGACGGGTTGCAAGGCTTTTTGGACACCTGTCTCAAACCCATCTCGTTGCGGGATGAGCCTGTATCACCTGTGCAGGCTGCAAAGATTCGCGCGTGGCGCGCCTTCTTCCTCTCGACGCCTCCACCTGTGACTGTTCCGACAACACCTTCTGCTCAAGAAGCAGCGTCATTGACCCCGGAAGTCGAGGCTGAGTGGCTGGCGCAGAACTTCAGCCGGCCTGATGTGAAACGGATTGACTTGCGTCCCCAGCAGGACTACAACGGCGGACATGTTCCCGGAGCAATCAGCCTGAACATTGAAAGTTTGCGTGGTTGTATCAACGGTATCCACTCCATGTTGCTGCCCGCTACAATCCTGGCAGAACATTTCTCGCTCATGGGGATTCGTCCGGAGGATACAGTTGTTGCCATCTGGGATGATAAGCAGCAAGATGCCACGCTCGTTGGCATGGCATGTGAACGTCTCGGACACCGCCGTTTTGCGGTCCTGCGCGGCGGCTTCGCTAAATGGCAGCGCGAGAAGCGTCCCGTGGACACGCTGCTGCCTGTTGTCACACCATCGCACTATCCAGTACCCGAGAAGCCAGACAGCTTCACGGTTGGCGCCAAGGAAGTGCTTGCTGCGATGGGGAAAACTGGAATCGTGATTCTCGATGTCCGGCCCGTGGATTTCTTTACGGGCAAGAAGCGTGACGAGGCGCGGGGCGGTCATATTCCTGGCGCAATCAACAGGCCTTACACGGATGACATGGAGAAGGGTGCGGGGTTCACCGCATTGAAGTCCGCAACCGATCTCTCCGCCATCTATGGCAAGCTGATTCCGTCCAAGGAGTCACCTGTGATTCTACACTGCCGTACCGGACATCAAGCCAGTCAGACCTATTTCGTTCTGACGCGACTCTTGGGATACACCAACATCCGCTGGTATGATGCCGGCTGGACAGAGTGGGCCGCGCGTCCCGAACTGCCTGTGGCGAGCGAGAGTCGGTGAGAAGTGTGTTAGTGCGCTAGTGTGTTAATGTGTTAGTTGGGGAGGGACACAGTAGCAGTCGGCAGTAGCAGTTGGCAGTTGGCTTCGCACGGGGAGTACACACTTGGTGCGCAAGCATACCAAGGCTTGGTCCCTTCCTGGCGCGGCGTAGCTAGCAGCGAAGCCGGCTAGGTCACTACCGTCCCTTAAATCACAGCGGCTCGCAAAACAAGATAATCTGGCGGGTACCATAGCGCTATGCTAAAGTAGGACGCATGAAAATAAATATGAGATCTGATTTTCTTTTGGCGTTGGTGGTAGTTGCCGGCATGTGTTTGACGTTACGCGCTGACCCTTATCTGGTCGCGGTGTCGGAGGCGGACTATGCGCAACCCGGCTGGAAGAAGGTTTGCGATACATTGCTCGCCAAGCACGCGGATGCGAAACTTCTGACGTATCCAGGGAGTGTGACGAATGCGCTGCAGGGCTTGCAAAAGGCTGATCCGCGCGCGGTGGCCTTTGTCGCCACGCCCCAGAACTGCGGCAAGCAGTTTGTCCGCGAGATCCATCTTGTCATGCGGGCCATTGATCCGGATGTCTATACAGATGCGCCCTGGGGCATTCTCACAGGCCTCACGCCTGAAGAGGCTTGTACACGCGCGGCTTACGCAACTCCGTTGGTGGTCACCAACACACTGGCCAATACTGCCATTCCCCTTGAAAACCTTCTGGCAGGTGAATGGTATGATGAACTCCAGCAGTCCCTGCATGTTTCCAAACAGCGGGGCGGGGGGATCGTCAGGGATACGCAGGCGGAGAAGGATCCAGCTGGACCTCTTGCACGAAAAATTAATAGCAATACCGTGGACCTGATTGTCGGATCGGGACACGCGACGGAACGCGACTGGCAGATTGGTTATCGTTATGCGGCAGGCTCGTTCTGCTGTGACAACAATCAGTTGCACGCGCTGACATATTCTGAGATCAAGCAGATTCCGATTCTCTCGACCAACCCCAAGATTTATCTGCCGTGCGGAAATTGTTTGATGGGCCATGTGAACGGTACGCAAGCCATGGCGCTTGCCTGGATGCGAGATGCAAATGTGTTGCAGATGGCCGGATACACGGTGCCCACCTGGTTCGGTTATGCAGGGTGGGGGATATTGGACTATCTGCTTGAGATGCCTGGGCGCTACACTTTTGCCGAGGCCTTTATGGCTAGTCAGCTTGCGCTGGATTATCTCCTGCTGAAGAAGCCAAGTCGGGGACTCCAGTTCGATCAGACGGTCGTGGCCTTCTACGGGGACCCGCTCTGGGAGGCGCGTATGGCGTCCGTGCTTTCGGGCTATGAGCAGACACTCACGAAGACAAAGGATGGCTATACGCTGACGGTTAAGCCTTTGCGTGGCGAGACATCCTTCAAACTACTGAGCTATAATGGTTCGGAACGTGGCAATCGTCCCATTATTGCCTTTCTGCCTGAGCGACTGAAGAATCCGCGTGTGGCCGAGGGTTCAGAGCTGAATCCTATCGTCACCTCCCGCTTTATCCTCCTCCCGCTTCCGACGGAGATGAAAGCGAGTTACACGGTTAGGATTGAGAGAGAAGTTCTAAAGTTCTAAAATGCTAAAGTTCTAAAGTTGGGAGATGGCGGATAGTTCGTGGACTTGGAACTTGCAGCGCGATCGGCCAGTCGCTATACCTGCCACTAGCTATACATGCCATCCGCCATACATGCCAAACGCTATACCTGCCAATCGCTATACCTGCCACTAGCCATACATGCCATCCGCCATACATGCCAAACGCTATACCTGCCAATCGCCATACATGCCATCCGCCATACATGCCAATCGCCATACATGCCATCCGCCATACATGCCAAACGCTATACCTGCCACTAGCCATACATGCCATCCGCCATACATGCCAAACGCTATACCTGCCAATCGCCATACATGCCATCCGCCATACCTGCCAATCGCTATACATGCCATTCGCCACTCGCCACTTGCCGTCGTGAGGCCATTTTGATACTGTAACCCCCTTATGTTGAACCAATTTTCACGAACGGAATTAATCCTTGGGACCGAGGGGCTGGCGGCTCTCAAAAAGGCGCGGGTAGCCATCTTTGGTGTGGGTGGTGTGGGCTCATATACTGCCGAGGCGCTGGTCCGCAGTGGTTTGGGCGCGATTGACTTGATTGATGATGACAAGGTCTGTGTCACGAACCTGAACCGTCAGCTCTGCGCCACGCGTTCGACCATCGGCCAGATGAAGGTAGATGCCATGAAGGCGCGGCTGCTCGACATCAACCCGGACTTAAAGGTCGTCACGCATGCGGTCTTCTTTATGCCGGAAAATGCGGCCACCCTTGACTTCACTCAATACTCCTATGTCGTGGATGCGATTGATACGGTGACCGCTAAGATTGCCCTGGTGGAGTGCAGCCATGCGGCCCATGTGCCGGTGATCTCGTGCATGGGCGCGGGAAACAAGATGGATCCCACACAGTTCGAAGTGGCAGATATCTCTGAAACGTCGGTCTGTCCGCTTGCCAAGGTGATGCGCAAGGAGATGCGTCTGCGTGGCATTCCCTCCCTGAAAGTGGTCTATTCCAAGGAGCTTCCCATCACCCCAAAAGAGAGTGTGCACAACAGTTGCAAGGTCAACTGCGTCTGCCCGGCGGGTACGGTCCGCAAATGCACCGTGCGCCACCAGGTGCCCGGGAGTCTCTCGTTTGTCCCCTCAGTCGCCGGCTTGATAATCGCCGGCGAAGTGATAAAAGACCTCGTGGGAAGTGCGTTAGTTCATTAGTGCATTAGTGCGTTAGTTGGGAGAGTTGTGAATTGTGAGTAGTGAATGGTGGTGAGTTTTCCCCGCAGAGACGTCCACCTACGCCAAGGCTTCCACCTAATTTCTGACTTCTGACCTCTGCCCTCTGACCTCTGGGTGCGTTGCAACGAACTAAAATCGCACCGCCTTGGGGGTTTACTTGACATCAGAACGGGCATTTGGCATCCTAAATACCAAGAATTTCATTTAATTGAATGAGTTCGGTTTTGGATAAGCATTTAATCGGTTGTGCGGTATCTTTTGGTTTACTTACGAAATCTCGAAGAGACGAAAACGATGACTAAAATATCTCTTATGATGCTCGGTGTGGTGGGACTCTTTTTCTGTAGCGGGTGTGCGTCATATCGTGTGTTAACGAACCTGAAACCGGAAGCGGATCCCGCCTTGCAATCGCCAGCTGGACGCTTCTATATTGCTGGTGTGAAATACATTAACAATTCGAATATTACGCCTATGTATGACCAAGCGTATGAAAAAGATCTTTTGCTCCTTGTTCGCAAAGAATGCCTCGTGCGTTATCCCTCATTATTCGAAAGAAGTGATACTGGAGGCGTTCCAATTTGGATCGATATTTCAGATTCAAATTCTGCAAGTGATGACACAATAATCTGGATGCTTTGTACGGTCCTGATTACACCGATGATTCTTCCAATGCCTGCACAAATGGATCGTACGATCGGTGTAGACGTTGGCGTGTGGAATGGCAAGGATAGCATTGCCGGCATGAAGCTTCGGCAGGAGTTCCGACGTGAGGAATATGCGTGGACAAGCTTAACTCCTTTGGCGCTTTTTCCTATTCCAGGAGAATCAGATTTGCCTAAAAAGTCCGAGGCCATAGATGCCTCTGGGGCGAAGCCTTTTAAAAATAACGTTGGATACTACGATGCTCCACAGGTCGCACAACAGGTCGCGACAGCGATAGCTAAGTTGGTTGCAGCAAAAGATCCTGAATTTTGGACAACGCAACCCCGTCTGAACAATTTATCCATCGGATTGCCCGCACGGACGGGAACTGCACCGGTAGTTCAGCCTTTACCAAGCGATTCGGTAGCGCCGTTTTGATTGCGCTAAAATGAGGTCTGATTATGTTGAAGATTAAAATTTTCACAGCACTTTGTATGGTGGGTTCATTATTGGTCGGTGGCTGTGCGTCTTCACGTATAGTGACTGATATGAAGCCGGCAAAAAATGCGGAGTTGAAATCTCCAGCTGGGACCTTTCATGTAGCAGATCTCAAGCTTAACCTTATTCTTGACGATCCGAGTCCGCAAACCACTGAAACCTATAAAAAGTACCAACGCATGCTTCTTCCGCTTCTGAGAAAGGAATGCGTTGAGCGCTATCCAGCATTGTTTGCGAATGACTCAGCCTCTTCGATTCCGCTCAGCTTGACAGCGGATTACACGTCAACTTCGCATGATTTTAAGACAAAGTGCTGGATGCTTTGCACGCTAACGATTGTTGGGTTGATCCTGCCTTGCCCTGATCAACGGGATGAGGACTTTATTTTAAAAATGGGGGTCTGGACAGGGCGGGAAGATCGCCAGGCTGCCTTGCTGCAGAAAAAGTTCCGTCGTGAATTCCACGGCTGGGTCAGCATTTTAACGCCACTTGCCTTGATCCCCATCCCCGGAGAGTCCGACTTGCCAAAAGCATCAGCATCGCTTCTTAATATTCACCAAGGCGAGAAAATTTATCTGCAACAGCTTGCATCGCAACTCGCGACAGCGCTGGCTGAAACGATTGCGGCAAAAGATCCTGAGTTCTGGACGTCACAACCACGGATGAACAATCCACCTATTTTTACTCCGACGCGGCCAAATGATACGCCGGGGGTTATACCGTTACCCTTTGAACCCATAACCCCATTTTAAGAGACAACACCATGACCGTAAACAAATTGTTCGTTTTGATGACTTTAACAGGTGGGGTTTTCCTCAGCGGATGTTCGACGTACTTTCGCGTGGTTTCAGACCCTGAACCCGGTTCAGATCCAAACCTGAAATCACCGGCCGGAACCTTTTATCTTGCGGAACTGAGGTTGAATTCCAATGGCACCGACCCGCGAACAGCTGTGAAGGATAAGGAATTTCAGGTGCGTTATTTGCCGATGTTGCGCAAAGAATATTGCAAGCGCTATCCAGCACTATTCTCCGAAACTGCCACGGGCTCGATTCCACTCCTGGTTGAGTCGGAAGCGATCAAATTTTCCATCTCCAATATGAAAGCTCAAGGATTTATGCACTCGTATGACTCGGAAGAGGAAAGCTTCGTCAGGGTGTCGGTTTGGACCGGACGCAAGGACCTGCGCAGTGAAGCAGTCGAAGCCAAAATGCGACGAGAGGAGCATGCGCGTCAATGGACAAATTTATTTGTAATTTTCAACGTGCAAGCCTTGGAGGATGCTGGACTCCAGAAACGTGCCCCCCAAATGGTTACTATTATTGCAAAGTTGATTGCAACAAAGGATCCAGCGTTTTGGACCGCGCAGCCGCGTGCGAGCGCTTCACCCACCTTGTTGCCGACGAGCCCTGTGGCTACACCGGCAATCCCGATACCGACCGAGACGGTGGCTCCCTTTTAATTACAATCTTCAACACAACAAAGAGGTTTCTATGAAAAAAATGCAACTCATGCAGGTGGGACTTATCATGTTCGGAATCTTTCTCGTGGGGTGCGCCTCAACGGCAAGCAAGCAGGAGAAAATGCTGACACCCTCCCAAACGGTGAGGCCAGCGACGACGCCCGTGCCAGCCCCTGTTCGCACGGTAACCGCGGAAGATCTGGCGGCAGCACGTGAGGCGGAGATTGCCAAAGCGAAAGCCGCTGCGGCGCGCGAGCCTCAAAACTGGCGCGTCTTCAGCGACCTGGGCACGGTCTACTGCCGACAGGGGCGTTATGATCAGGCGGTGGCAGCGTTCCAGCAGGCGCTGGCACTCCACGCAACCACGACGATCCTTGAAACAGAAAAACAACAGGCGGATGCACAGGCTGCCCAACGTGCCGCCATGCAGGCCAAGCGCGAGGCGGATATGCAGCGCGCGAAGGCCTTACAGTCCCAACAGGAGATGAATGAGATCTTCGGACTCATTGGAGGTATCGCCGGGGTACAGGGCAACATGCAAGGCCAGATGCTGGCCGCCACAATGCAGACGATGAATAACCAAATCGGGGCCGTTCCAAATGACGTGCCGCCGCTCTCACCGGAACTCCGGATGGAATCCTCTCTCAAATCGAAAAGCGAGGTAGCCGCACTTTACATCAGCCTGGGCTCAGCCTATTTTGGCAAGAAAGACTACCAGCAGGTTGTGACATCTTTGGATAATGCATTGCAGCTCGATCCTTCGCGTACCGAAGTTCTCAAGACCTCAGCCGAAGCTCAATACTACCTCTGTAAATACGATGAATGTATCATTACCTTCGCCAAGTACCATGCGATCGCTCCGGTCGAGACCGCGTCCTTGCTGCGCCTCTGCAACGCGTATCGTGCGCTCGGCATGGAGGCCGAAGCGGACAAAGCATTTACCGCATTTCTGGCTAAATCAGCCTGTGCTCCAGATGATGCAGTCAAATTACTGCAGAACGGCGTGATGTGTTTGTCCCAGTGGCGCTATCAGGATGCCTTAGAGTCCTTAACCAAGGCACAGCAAGTTGCCAATGCTTCCCCGGAGAAAAAACGTTTCTTGGCTGCAGCCCAGGTCAAACAGTTTCAGACACCGCATGCATTATTCCTGTTGCTGGCTGAGGCACAGTTCAATTTGCAACATACGCAGCAGGCGATTGATCTCCTGCAGGCCTTCATCGCAGAAGATAACACCTATCCCAAGGCGTGGTATATGCTTGCGCAGTGTTATGATGAAGCCGGCGCGGCCGACAAAGCGAATGAAGCCTATGGAAAGGCACTGGAGACCTTTAACGCTCCTGCTAAAAAAGCTCCTGCACCTGATTACATTCAGGTTTGTCGTGCAGCAAAGGGTGAGGGTGATGCAGCTATTAAAGCACTTGAAACCCAGCTTTTAACTATTCCGTTGACACCGGGTGGCGGCGTGAATCAGTGGTGCGTCTTAGCATTTGCGTTTGAGAAGGCTGGACGCATTCCTGAAGCGATTGAAATTTTTAACCGTTGCTGCGATGTCTCGCCCGCTTATTTCAGGGCACGACTGGCACTCAGTCGAATCGAAAAGCAGATTGCTCCCAAACGTAAACAACTTCTTGCTGAAGCGGAGACCGCACTGGCCGCCAAAGAGGTGGCGATCGGAATGGAGAAGCTGGCAGAGGTCTACCGTCTGACTGCCAGCGGGAAGGAAAAAGAGAAGGTTCGGAAATCAATGCTCCAGTTGGCTGCTGGCCTCGAACCGGCTCTAGCCATGAGCAGCAGTGCCCAGGATCGTTACTTGCGGGGAAGCGTTGCACTGAAGGCGGCAAAAAATCCTATGGATTTGGGACGTTCCCTTTCCGAATTTCAATGGTCTGTTTTTTACTCTCCATGGGTAGGGGACCTCTACTTTAACACGTCAGCTGTCAAAAAATTACAGAATCAAGCCACAGCCGCTGTCCACGATCTGAAGCTTTATCTGACTGGCAAACCCAGTGCAACTAACGTCAGTGAAATACTCAACCGGTTGTATGAGTTTGATTATCAGCATGAGCAGAAGTTGCGCGAACTGGCTGCGGTTTCAGCGTTCTAATCGTT
>CAIZQW010000356.1 GCA_903935195.1 uncultured bacterium | reverse complement strand
TTCTGTCCATCAAGTCCGGGAACAACAGCAACCTCCTCTTGGATGGAGGGCTCAGGAACGGTAAAGACCTCGCCGAACTGATTGTTAAATTTAATCGCCATGTCGCGGGTGACCTCGACATGCTGCTTCTGATCTCGGCCCACGGGAACAATATTGGACTGATAAATCAAGATGTCAGCAGCCATCAGGACTGGATAGGCAAAGAGACCATGCGACGGTGCAAAACCTTTGGCCAGCTTGTCCTTGTAGGAGTGGCACCGTTCAAGCAATCCCATCGGGGTCACCGTCGAGATCAACCACGCCAACTCATGGACTTCAGGAACATCGCTCTGACGGAAGAAGATGGTCTTCTCGGTGTCGAGTCCGCAGGCCAGAAAATCGAGCGCGACATCCCAGGTATCATGGCGCAGACGCACTGGATCCTGGACCGTTGTCAACGCATGATAGTTTGCAATAAAGAGATAGGTTTCGCCTCGTTTTTGCAGCTCGAGCGCGGGGCGCATCATGCCAAAATAGTTGCCGAGGTGAAGTTTGCCTGAGGGTTGAATACCCGAAAGAATTCTCATAAACCGCCCATCTCTTTCCCTGTGAATGAATGAAGGTGAAAGTATAGCGTTTTATCAGCCCTAATTCAAGCTAGCGCATCAGACTATTTTCATTCGAAGAGAGCGAGTAAAGCGCCCTTTTGGGCCATGACTGCTTCATAGCCGCTCTTGATCGCCTGTGGGGCATTATGGAACTCCAGAGTTCCCAGGGCCCCCACCTTCGGCTGGATGAGAATATCTGGCGGTTCGCGCAGGAGACGCTCACGGGTTATTGAATTTTCAATCGCCCGGAAGGTCCAGAGGAGCACATCCATCAGAATCGGGGATTTGACGATTGGATCGTGGTTGCACCCCCCGAGGTTGATATCCACCCCAACGACGTGGGTCGCACCCATCTCCCGTGCCACGCTGATCGGCAAGGGATTGACTAAACCGCCATCCACAAGCCACTGCCCCTTTCCATGTTCGACAGGGGTAAAGACCCCCGGGATGGAAAAGGATGCCCGAAGTGCCTTAAAGAGATCACCCTCCATGATGACCACCTCTTTTTCAAGCCGCAAATCTGTCGCGACCGCCGCGTAGGGAATCTGTAACTGGTCAATTCGCTTGACCGGGATGAGGGACCGCAAGAGCTCCACAATGCGTTGACCTTTCACAAGGCCGGAACGGGGAATATTGACCTCAAAAAAGAGTCTGGCAACCTGCTTCCAGTCAATGGTGGAAGCAAACCGCTCAGCCTCCTCGAGTACGCCTGCCGCATGGATCGCCGCCACGATGGCTCCGATGCTGGTGCCAACAACCATGTCGGGTTTGCATTCCAGTTCTTCAAGCGCCCTGAGTACCCCGATATGAGCCCACCCCCGAGCACCGCCACTCCCCAGAACCAGAGCTGTTTTTTTCTTTGTCTTCATAGTCATTCCTGTGCGTCTCCGTCTGTAACTTTTCCGTTTTGTCTCGCACAAAGCCACGAAGCCACAAAGAATTTCAAGAAGAAACATTTCTCTTCTTCGTGTCTTTGTGACTTTGTGCGATACCGTTTTTTCATCTGTTTATTCAAGGGTTTTCACCTTGGCGCAGCGTAGCCTTAGCGAAGCCGACTGCCAACTGCTACTGCCTACTGCCACTGTTGTACTCCGGACTGCTGGACTGCACCCGATTGGTGGGTGAGGTATAGACGGGGGCGGCATAGAAAATGATTTCCGGTTGATAGGCCGGGGACAACCGACGTTTTTTGAATTTCCGCACAGGGCCCTCATTCAAATTCCACTGAGCCTCCGGAAGCTCCCGCATTAACCGTTCATGGACCGACTCCTTAGAACCCGGCAAGAGATTGAGCATAGCCAGCTGGTTTAGGGTCATAAAACGAGGGGTCCAATGGGCTCCGGGAATCACAGGCGGTGGCACCAAGACATACTTCTCAAGACCCAGCTCATCACAAATGCCTAAGTCCAGATCGGCCAGAAGTTCAGGCGCCTTCGTTGTTGGAACGACCAAAGGCTCTAACGTGACAGGCACCTCTGGCTTGCGAAACGTCAGATGAGTGACTGGCTCTTCACCCCGATGACTCCGCTGGGTCAGCTCCTGATGATAGAGGGACATCACCGTCAGAACGATACTCACGGAAAGCAGCAGCAATGCAACGCGTCCCAGCCACGCGGGCGGGTGAATACGTTGCCACCAAGGGACATCCATCCTGACTTTAAATAGGCCTTGGTCTTTATAGAGCGCGCTGCGCAAGGGAAACAGAACCTTCCTCAACTCGTCGCACTCCTTGCG
>CAIZQW010000355.1 GCA_903935195.1 uncultured bacterium | reverse complement strand
GGCCCATTCCTACGGTGCGAAGACCATGATGCACATCTGCGGCTGCGTGATCGCCTTCCTGCCGCGTTTGGCGGAGCTGGGACTCGATGTCTATGATGTCGTGCAGCCGACCACACCGCAGACCGACATCGCGGAACTCCAGAAGTTCGTCGGCGACCGCCTGTGCTTCTGCGGCAGTGTTTGCGTCCAGAGTACCCTCGCCTTCGGCACGCCGCAGGAGGTCGAGCGCGAGGTCAAGCGCCGTTTGGCCCTCTTCCCCAAGGGCGGACTCTTCCTCGGACCGACCCATGCGATTCAAGTCGGGTCCCCGCTCGAAAATATCCTGGCGCTTTACCGTACTGCCGGTTCGCTGATGGAGACCATTGATGATTCGATTCGGGTGCTCGGAAAAGCAACGGAGCACGAGTGCACGAAAGTGAATATGTCTAAATTGTTTTGATTTTAGCATCCGAAAATTGCAAAAAGGGCGAATGATGGCTGGTCGCGGAAAAAAAGTGACAAAACCGACGGCCACGTTGTTCGCCGCAGTGAACAGTGAACAAGACAATTTTGATTCCGGTAAGAGTTTTTCGCGCTGCGTGGCGAGGCCTTGAGCCAGGAGTTAAAAACAAAGGAGACAGAACATGAACATGAAAAAATTAGTGGCCCTCGCCTGTATGGCGCTGGCCTTCATCATGGCCGGGAGCGTGCTGGCGACGGATAACGTCGGCACCGGTGGAACCATCACGTATACGGATGCCGGCGGGGCTCTTGTCGGTGCGCCTGTTACCGGCGGCGATGTCATCCACACATTCACCAACAGCGGCACGCTGAACATCCCGGTTCCGGCCAGCGCCAATGTGCTGGTCGTTGCCGGCGGCGGCGGGGGTGGCGGGAGCACGGGCGGCGGTGGCGGCGCGGGCGGCTACATCTACAGCAATTTATTCGCCGTCGTGGGCGGCAGCAACTACACGGTCACCGTCGGCGCAGGTGGTAACGGTGGAAATGGAACTGCAAAGGGGGCAAACGGAACGAACTCGGTTTTCGGGACACTGACTGCCGTCGGCGGCGGTGGCGGCGCATCGAACACTGGGTCGAACCCGGACGGCTTGGCTGGCGGTTCTGGTGGCGGCGCGTCCTTTGTCACAGCCAACGGGACTGGTGGTGCCGGCACATCTGGTCAGGGCCAGAGCGGTGGCGGTCCCGTGGGCACTTGGGGCACTGGCAGCATTTACACACCGGGCGGCGGCGGCGGTTACGGCGCTGCCGGGATCAACGGCACCAGTCAATCGGGCGGGGCTGCTGGCGGCGCGGGAGCCACGAACTCCATCTCAGGCACCGCGACAGTATATGCTGGTGGCGGCGGTGGCGGTGTTTACCAAGTAACTGGTAATAATGGTGGTGGATTGGGCGGGTCGGGCATCGGCGGTAGGGGTGGATGTGGGCCAAATTCTCAGACGCAGCCTACCAGCGGCGCGGTGAATACCGGCAGCGGCGGTGGCGGGCAAGGCGGCAACGGGACTGCGGTCGCCGGCTCCGGCGGCTCGGGCATCGTCATCGTCAGGTATCCCTACGACGCCGGCTCGTTGAGTGTATCAGTCACCAGTCCGGTAAACGGCCAGCAATTCCTGCCGGGCTCTTCGGTCACCGCGACGGTCACGGTCGCCAGCGGCACGATGCCGTATACGGTGACGTTCTATACGAACGGGGTTTCCGCCTGGTCCACCAACAGCGCCTTAACCAGTTTATTCACCATCGACCTGGGCGCGCTGGCGGACGGCACGTACACGAACTATGCGACGGTGACCGACAGCGTCTCCTCGAATGCCACTTCCGCGACCAACACGTTCACGGTTGCGCCGGATACGACGGCACCGACGCCAAATCCGATGACCTTCGCCGTCAACCCGGTGGCGCTGAGCCCGACCTCGATCATCATGATGGCCTCGACAGCCACGGATGTGCTCAGCCCGCCGGTGGAGTACTTCTTCGCGAACACCACCAACAGCAGCAACTCGGGCTGGACCACGAGTACGGTCTGGACGAATACCGGGCTGACGATGGGCACGACCTACGGCTATCAGGTCAAGGCGCGTGACGCGGTGTCAAACGAGACCGCCTTCTCGGCCGTTTTCAAAGCAGTCTCGGCGGTCCCAACCGTCACCTGGGATGCGAACAACACCGGCGCCGGCCAGACCGACGGCGCCGGCACCTGGCTCAGCGCGAATCAGTGGTGGAACGGCGTTGCCAACTGCGACTGGAATAACAGCATCCCCTATAATGCCATCATCGGTGTCGGCGGCGCCGGTGGGACGATCACGCTGGGCGCGGTTAGCGCGGGCAGCGTGACGTTCACCAACTTCACCAGCACCTACACGTTGTCGGGCGGCAGCCTCACGAACAACGGCGGCATCACCGTGGCCGCCACTACGGCCGGCTCGGTCACCCTCAGCAGCACGCTCGCCGGCGCGGGCGGCATCGTCATGTCCGGTGCGGGCACACTCACCCTGAACGGCGCGGGCAACACCTTCACCGGCGCCACGACGGTCAATGCCGGCACGCTCCAGGTCAGTTCGGCGGGCGCCTTCAACAACATCGCCCGCACCGTCACGATCAATAACGGTGGCACGGCCAGTGTCACCGTGGGCAGCGCTGTCAACGGCGCAAGTATCACAATCAATAGCGGCGGCACGCTCGCGGCGAACAATGTCACCAGCGCCTACAGCGGAAGCACCATCAACCTCAACGGTGGGACGCTGAGATTCGACTCTGGCGCTGGCGTAGCAACCCCTTACGTCGTCGGAGGAAACATTGCGGTCGGAACCAACAGCACCCTTAACACCTATTCCACCGGCGGGGGCCACCTTTGGCAGACGATACAGTATGGCACTCTTGACTTCACCGGGGACGGCTACCAAGTTGACTTCACCCCGACGGGGGCCAACGGTTATCAGCAACGCACCATGACAAGCATGTTCGTCGGCTCCACGATCAGCCATAGCGGCAAGCTGCACATGACTGACGGCTGGAACAAGCTCGAACTGAACAACACCGCGATCCGTGTTGGCAAGAAGATCACAAAGGACAACGGGTCGACCTTCACCGTCAGTGGCTCGTTGGGCGTCGCCATGCTGGGCGGAGCGGAACTGCTCGGTACGAACGCGTTCACCATGATCTCCGCCGACACCGTCGTGGACACCTCGACCCTCGACTCGACTGCGGGCCTGTGGAGCCGTTCGGCCCCGAGCACGACGACCATCGCGGCCACGCTGGAGGCGGCCGGCTCCATGGGCTCGATCGGTGGCAGCAGCGGCATCTCGTTCGCCTCCGAGGATGCGGCCTATGTCAGCCTGACGGGCCTGACCGTCAGCACAACCTGCGACCTGTTCTTGAAGCTTGCCGATCCTGCCAAACAGGCGACCGTCATGACCCAGTTGGGCAAGAACCCGGCCTTCTCAAGCCTGGCCTCCCTTGGAGCGGACCAGGTGCAGTTCAAGTTCACGGCGCCCGCCGCGACCAGCTACTTCGCGTGGGACAACTATCACACGACGGGCGACTGGTGCCTCGGCGGCGACCTCACCTACGTAGGCTTGTCGGCCTGGACCCCGCCCACCGACAAGGACTGCCTTTGGAACGGCGGCGGCGGCACTGACGTCAAGTGGAGCACCGCGGCCAACTGGGCCCTGACTCCCGTGACCGGCGACACCCTGGCCTTCGGAACACCCGGCGCCGGTGGCGCCACGCTCGTTAACGATATCGTCGGCGGGTCGTTCGCCAGTCTCCAGTTTCAGAGCGGAGCCCCGGCCTTCACGCTTAACGGAAACAGCGTCACCCTGACCGGCAAAGGCCTCGCCCCCAAGGTCATCATGGTGAACAACTCGGGGAACATCCAGACTGTCAACTTGCCGATAGCACTGGGCGCCAATGGGGTGATAGACGCTAATTCGGCAGCCATCGTCATTGGCGGCGATATTTCGGGCGACTTCATCCTGACGAAGATCGGCGCGGGCACGTTGACCCTCTCCGGCGCCAACAACACCTACATCGGCGGCACGGTTATTAACGCCGGCGCCGTGGTCATTGACAACACCAGTACCACCACCAAGCTGGGCGCGGCTGGCAAAAGCCTGACGATGGGCGGCGGCTCGCTCGATCTGGGCGGCATCAGCCAGACCGTCGGCGCGGTGAGCGTCACTGCGGCGGCCCCCAGCGGCGATACCGTCGGCAATGGCAACCTAACCGCCACCTCCTATGCCGTGAGCGCCACCGGCGACGTCGCCATCTCGGCCAATCTGGGCGGCGGCACGGCCGGCCTGGCCAAGTCCGGCGCGAGCATTCTGACCCTCACCGGCAGCGGCAACACCTATGCCGGCGCCACCACCATCAGCGAGGGAACCCTGAAGCTTGGTGTGGCCAACGCCATTCCCCACGGCGTGGGCAAAGGCGACGTGGCTGTTGGCGGCACACTTGACCTGAATGGCCTTAACCAGACGGTGAACGGGCTCACAGGCGCGGGCGCCGTAACCAACAGCAATTCTACCGCCGCCATCCTGACAGTCGGCGATAACAACATCAGCAGTAGCTTCCCGGGCGCGATCAATGACGGCATCGGCGCCGTCGCGTTGGAAAAGATTGGCACCGGCATGGTGACCCTTTCCGGGACCAACGGCTACACCGGCGACACCACGGTCAGCGCCGGCACGCTCCAGTTCAACTCCGCCGGCGCCATCGGCGGCAGCGGGCGGAGCGTCACCGTCAGCTCCGGCGGGACGGTTGCCGCCGGCTACGCCATCAACAATGCGTTCCTCAACCGCCTGGCAGAGAACACCAACACCTGCACCGTCGCGCTGGCTGCGGCCAGCGGCAACAATCTTGATTTCAACACCAGCACCGGCGCAATCCTTCCCAACGCCCGCCTGGGCGCGACCGGCGCCTTCACCTACAGCGGCACATTGACCCCTAACGGGACGACCTACCGGCTGGGCGGCGGCGGCGGAACGCTGACGGTCAGCTCCTCGACGCTGGGCGGCAGCGGCAACTCGCTGATGGTCACCGGTCCCGGCACGGTCGTCCTTTCCGGCAGCGCCAACACCTTCGACGGCGCCACGACGGTCAATGCCGCCACGCTCCAGATCAGTTCGACGGGCGCCTTCAACAGCATCGCCCGCACCGTCACGATCAATAACGGTGGCACGGTCAGTGTCACCGTGAGCAGCGCTGTCAACGGCGCAAGTATCACAATCAATAGCGGCGGCACGCTCGCGGCGTACAATGTCACCAGCGCCTACAGCGGAAGCACCATCACCCTCAACGGCGGGACCCTGGTTTTCAGCGCAAATACGACCACCCCCGACCCCCGCGCTTCCGGAGGCACCATTGCGGTCAGCGCCAACAGCATTCTTAACTCTATTTACTCCAGTTCGGGCTGGGCCTCGCCGACGTACCAGTACGGCACCCTCGACTTCATCCAGGACGGCTACCAGCTTGAAGTCACCGATGCGGGAGGCTCTGGTTATCAGCCTGCCTGGATCACGAGCCGGTTCGTCGGCTCCACGATCAGCCACAGCGCCACGATCAAAGTCACCAACCGCACCACCGTCGAGCTGAACAACACGGCGATCCGCGCCGGCAAGACGATCACAAAGAATGGATCGACCTTCACCGTCAGTGGCTCGTTGGGCGTCGCCATGCTGGGCGGTGCGGAATTGCTCGGTACGAACTCGTTCACCATGATCTCCGCCGACACCGTCGTGGACACCTCGACCCTCGACTCGACTGCGGGCCTGTGGGCCAAGTCGGGCACGACGACCATCGCGGCCACGCTGGAGGCGGCCGGCTCCAAGGGCTCGATCGGCGGCAGCAGCGACATCTCATTCGCCGCCGAGGACGCCGGCTACGTTAGCCTGACCGGTCTGACCCCCAGCAAGACCTACCCGCTGAACCTCAAGCTGGCCAATGCCGGCAACCGGCCGACCGTCCTGGCGCAGTTGGCGAAGAATCCGGCGTTCACGAATATCATCGCGATAGGCACGGACCGGGTGTTGCTGGAATTCACAGCCTCGGCTGTGACGAATTATTTCGCGTGGGATAACGTGCACACCTCGTCCGCCGACTGGTACCTGGGCAGCGATCTGATCAACGTGTCCCTCACCGCTTATCCAGGCACGATCATCTTGTTCCGTTAACGTGACACGAGAGATATCCAGCGTGCGGTGCTTCGGCACCGCACGCTGGATTGACAAACTCGCTGTGCTCCAGAAAGGCTAAGAGCAACACTAAAAATGCAACACATGAATTTTAGATGGGATATCAAGACGCTCCGAATCCTTGGAAGAAAGAGAGGGGCACTATGAGTAAGATTATGATAAGGGCTGCGGTTGCAGGTGTTGCGTGTCTTCTATTCAACAGCGATGCTTGGGCTGCGGAACTAAAGGGCTCGCAGGTTGTGCCGATTGCGGAGTCGGAGGTGATAAAGTATCCAGACAGCCGGCCAGCTGCGCGGTACAGGCTGGACGCGAAGGACCAGGGCGTGATCCTCAAGCACGGCGATGGTCCTGGTCAGTGCGACTACCTGGGTGCGCGGGAAGCGCTGATTTATGAGGAGAAGGGTGTCTACCACCTCTTCTATGACGGGTCAGGGCCGAAGGGCTGGTTGGCGTGCCTGGCGACCAGTAAAGATCTTAAGACCTGGGAGAAGAAGGGTCCGATCCTTGACTTCGGCAAGCCGGGAACGTCCGATTCCGCGGCGGCCTGTTCGCCATGGATTTATTTCGACGGTTCGGAGTGGCACATGTTTTATCTCGGCACACCCCACGTTTCCGGGGCCCCTGATCTGGTCCCGTCGTTTCCTTATTTGACGCTGAAGGCGCGAAGCAAGTCTCTGGCCGGCCCCTGGATCAAGCAGACAGACGTGGTTCCTTTCAGCTGTAAGCCGAACACCTATTATGCCCATACCGCGAGTCCGGGGCATGTCGTGAAGCAGGGGGATGCGTATATGATGTTCTTCAGCGCTTCGATGAAACGCACGCTCGCCATTGCCCGCACGAAGGATCTCAACGGTCCGTGGGCGATTGATCCAGAGCCGATTATTTCGCCTGAGGAGCAGATTGAGAATTCGTCGATCTATTACGAGCCATCAAACAAGACCTGGTTTATTTTCACCAACCACATCGGCCTGGAAGGCGGGGAATACACCGATGCGGTATGGGTCTACTGGTCGAAGGATCTGAATAAATGGAATGCCGCTGACAAGGCCATTGTGCTCGACGGAAAGAACTGCACCTGGTCGAAGAAGTGTATCGGCATGCCGTCGGTCATCAAAGTAGGCGAACGCCTGGCGGTTTTTTATGATGCGCCCGGTGGCGACAGCAAGAGTCACATGAAGCGTGATATCGGGCTCGCGTGGCTTGATTTGCCGTTGATACCGCCCAAACAATAAAATAGTAATTAGCTAGGAGAGAAGGATGATCCAAAGACAAAACAACACGGTTTGGTGTTTGGCTATGATCGTCGCTATGCTGGTTGGATGTGCGGGCATTGGCCATTCTGGCGATGAAGCGCGTCCTGGATTTGTGGCCGCAGATGTGCAGGCCGTTCTTCCTCCGGGTTCCATCAAGATGGGTGGTCAGATGAGCCTGCGGATGGACCTCTGCATGAAGAACCTGATCACCGCAAGGGACCTGGACACCCTGATCAAGCCGTTTCGGGATAAGACCGACAATGAGCCAACGGGGCAGGGGCAGCCGGATAATTGGCGGTGCGATTATTGGGGCAAGTGGTTCACGGCGTTGGCGTGGGGCTACGCGCACAAACCCGTCGCTGAGCATCGGGAGTTGATGGATAGGGCGGTCAGGGATCTGCTCGCCACGCAGGGACCTGACGGCAACATCGGTTCATTCGCTGGCGAAAAACGTCTCCATGGCGGCTATGACGTCTGGGGACGTCAGTGCGTGATCCTGGGCTTGACGGCGTATTACGATATGACCAAAGACAAAGTGGCCCTTGAAGCCGCCTGCCGTGTATTCGACTGCCTGATCGACGAGGTTAAGCAGAAGAAGGTGCGCATTCCGGATGTGGGCTGGGAGATGTGGCGCGGCCTTGCGCCCAGCGTCATCGTGGAGTCGGGCGCTCTTCTTTATCAACGCACCGGCCGTCAAAAGTACCGCGACTTTTCAGAGGGTATCGTTGGGGAGTGGAATCTTCCTGGCAAGCTGGCGCCCAAAGGGTTGAGGCTGGTTGATGACGCGCTGGCCGGCAAACCGGCGAGGGAAGTGGGATCACCTAAAGGCTACGAGCAACTCTACTGTTTCATTGGTCTCTGTGAACTCTACAGGGCTTCCGGAAACCGCAGGTATCTGGATGCCGCCGTTGCGCTCGCGCGGAATATCCGCGGGGATGAACTCTTCATCACGGGAACAGGGACGAAAGGCGAGATCTGGTTCAAGGGGCAATCGCTGCAGACGCAGATCGTGCATCATCCAGCCGAGACGTGTGTCACGGCACACTGGATGTACTTCTGCTGGCACCTGTTGCGGCTTACCGACGATCCGGCGCATGCGGACGAATTGGAACGGAGCCTCTACAATTCGCTTCTGGGCGCATTGATGCCGGATGGCAGCTGGTGGGGATACTTCCAGTCGCTGATGGGCGAACGCGTGCCCAGCTATATTCAGCAAAAAGACACCGGTTTGAGTTGTTGTGTGGTCAGTGGCAGCCGTGCACTGATGCTTACACCGTTCTGGGCCGTGATGCAGGCGAAGGACGGCCCCGTACTCAATCTGTATTTCCCCGGCCGTATGGAAGCCAGGACAGCCTCTGGGGCCAAGGTGTCCATCGAGATGGAAACAGACTATCCTCGTGAAGGAACCGTGAAATTATCCGTCAAGCCGGACCAGCCCGAAACCTTCACCATTGCTTTGCGAATTCCTGCATGGAGTGAATCGACGACGCTCACCGTCAACGGCGCCACCCAACCTGCGAAACCGGGTTCGTATTCCAGAATCTCTCGCCTGTGGAAGGCTGGCGATCGCGTGGAGCTTCGCCTGGATATGCGCACGCGTATTCTGGATGCCCCTGATAAGAATGGGCAAGTGGCGCTGATACGGGGGCCGATCGTGTTGGCGCTTGATGAGCGACTTGTACCGCCGGAGAAGAATGTTCAGGTCAGCGTCGAACGCGACGCTGTATCGCTCGGCAAGTCGCCTCTCAATCCTGCGACCGCAGAAAAAGCGGGCGTATGGATTGCCGTTGATGTGCCGTTCCTGTTCGACGGCCAGCGACGCACGCTGACCCTGTGTGACTTTGCGTCGGCCGGCAACCAATGGTCGAGCGCGAATCGATTTCGGACCTGGTTGCCCCAGCCACTGCCAATGGAGACCGTTTACAATACGGGGGTGACATGGAAAACGTTGACGCATGGTAACACGAAGCCGGAAGCGCCGGCCATTCCAACCAAGCGTGCAGGTGCGGGGTCTAAACAATGAACGCACGGGAACGTGTTCTAACAGCACTAAGAAGGACAGGGCAGCCCGACCGCATTCCCTTCGAAATCAGTTGGGGGTCTTTCACCCCGCTTCTCATGAAGACCTATCGTGAAAAGACTGGCTCAGAGCTGTCGCCTGAGGAGTATTTCGATTTCGATACGCGCTTTGTTCTGCCAGGTCCAACCCGCAGGACGACTGATTTTTCAACGTATTTTACCACGCGTGAAGCGGGTGTGAATTTCAGCGAATGGGGCGTGGGTGCAGTGCCCACGCGGTTTGAGATTCCGGACTACAAGTATCATCCCTTGGAACAGATGGCGTCTGTTGATGAGATCAACCAGTTTGCTTGGCCCGATCTGGGTGAGGACTACCGCTATGTTGACGTCGTGGCAAAAGTTGAGGCCTATCATCAGCGTGGCTATGCGGTCTGCGGCGAGATGTATCAGACGATCTTTGAAATGGCGTGGCTGATGCGCGGTATGGAGACGTTCATGACTGATTTTGTCCTGAACCCGGAAATCGCACATGCCATCTGTGAAAAGATCACGGAGCTCCGCGTTCAGCAAGCCCGGCAATTCGCGAGGGCGGGTGTGGATATTATACGACTCGGTGATGACATCGTCACACAACAGGGACGCATGATGTCGGCGGAAACCTACAAGGAGTTCATTCAGCCGCGTGTTAAGCGGATTGTTGCAGCGGCCAAGGCTGAGAATCCTGACGTGATCATTTTTATGCACTGCTGTGGAAGCGTCGAAGCGGTGATTGATGATTTGATTGAAGCCGGTGTTGAGGTACTGAATCCTGTCCAGCCGGAGTGTAACGACCTGCGGCGCATCAAAGCGAAATACGGCGATCGTCTTGCATTTTGGGGCGGAATAGGCGTGCAGTCGGTCATGCCGAACGGTACGCCGGATGATGTCAGGAAAGCGGTGAAGGAGGCCTGTGCAATACTTGGCTCGGGAGGTGGATTGCTCCTTGCCCCTGCGCATATACTTGATCCGGCAATCCCCTGGGAGAACGTTGAGGCCTATATAGAAGCAGCGAAAGGAGTATGTCATCCATGAGTAACGAGATTAAAGCCAAGACCGCGCAGGGTGGAAGCAATCTGGCAGGTTCTGTGTATGACGGCTCGCAAAAGGCCGGGCTGGCAGATCCGCTCTCGGATGTGATTTCAGCTGCGGACCGGAAGCAGATTCGCGAACTGGCGATGAAGTTGAAGGAACTCTCCGCGCTGCCTGTCATGGCGGAACGCAAGCGGCAATGGACGGCGCTGCATGATCTGAAGATGGAACGTCCGATGATCCTTTTTGAGACCACATCGATCCAAGGCTATATCGATGCGTCGGAGCTGAAGTGCACGAACCCTTTGTTAAGAGCGGTTGAGCGGAATATGCGCGATACGGTCCGTCACGCCGAAGAGGTTGGCGATGACCTCGTGGTGGAGCCTTACTACCGGATCGGCTGGCAGATGGAACTGCCAAGCTTCGGCGTACCAGTCGAGATGAAGCCAGCCACGACCATGACCGGTGAAACCTCGCTGGGCTATTCGTTTAACTTCCCCATCGCCACGCCTGAAGATATCGTAAAGCTCCAGCGCAGGGAGTTCGGTGTTGATCGCAAGCGTACGTTGCAGATGAAAGCTGTGCTTGAAGATGTGATGGGCGATATCCTGCCCGTGCGTGTCGGGAATTACGATCCTTTCCTGGGTGAACCCGGCGACGAAGGCTGGACGGGCATGTTCTTCTTCGGGCTGACCTGGCAATTGTACAGGTTCATCGGCAACAACGGCCTGATGTACTGGCCCTATGATGCGCCGGAGGCGATTCACAAGCTGATGCAGTATATGCTGGATGACCGGCTGAGGCTGTTTGACTTCATGGAGAAGCAAAACCTTCTTGTTCCGAACACCGACACTCAGATGGCCGGTCCGCGTGGATATGGTTATGTTTCTGAACTGCCCAAGGCGGAGGCGTCCGGGTCCGCAACGTTGAAGCAGCTGTGGGGCTGGGCTGAGTCGCAAGAGTCCACGATGATCTCGCCCGATATGTTCAAGGAGTTTGTTCTGCCGTACCTGGCGAAGCTCAGCGAAAAATTCGGATTGATCTATTATGGATGTTGCGAGCCTGTGCATGACCGGTTGGATCTGATCATGGAGGCGATCCCCAACTTGCGGTCTGTCACGGTCTCGGGCTGGGCTGATTTCCAGAAAATTGGTGACATGCTGGGGAGCAAGTATGTCTATTCACGGAAGCCGACACCGGCCTTCCTCAGCGGTCCGAATCCGCAGTGGGATGCCGTGGAAGCAGATATGAAAAAAACGCAGGCGGCCACGAAGCACTGCAATGTAGAAATTCTGTATCGCGATTTATACACGATTGAAGGTGATCGTGCGCGGCTCAGGAAATGGGTTGAGATGACGCGGTCTGTTTTTGGGATGTAATCATTATGAAACTAAAATTGAGCCTTGTTGTACTGATAGGATTGCTGCTGGGGGAGGCTGCTTTCGCAGGATGGTTTAAATCGGACGTTGAGCCAACTCAGTTGAGGTGCGAGTATCTTGAGAGTCCGCTGGGGATAGACAGCCGCGTGCCGCGGCTGTCTTGGAAACTTGAAACTGGAAACTTGAAACCTGCCCGCCTTCGCACGGAAGCTACGGCGTGGTCTTCGAAAAGGGGAATTAAACAAACCGCGTATCAGGTATTGGTTGCGAGTTCGGAGAAGCTGCTGAAGGAAGGGAAGGCGGACCTGTGGGACAGCGGGAAGGTGGAGAGTGATCAGAGTGTTAATGTCGAGTATCAAGGCAAGCCCCTCGAATCCGGAATGCGTTGTTTCTGGAAGGTCCGTATCTGGATGTGCTCAACCCTGAACTCTTCTTCCTGGAGCCAGGCGGCGATGTGGTCGATGGGAGTGCTTAAACCGGAAGATTTGGGCGTTGCCAGGTGGATAAAATCGGATCTTGAACTTTATGATTACCAGAAGGAACTGAAGAAGATACCCGACCACGATCGTGAGACGGAAAACTCCATGTGGGAGCGCGCCAAGGGCATCCGCAAGATGACCGCAGGTGTTGACGAGGCGCCTGCGGTGTGGCTTCGCAAGGAGTTTTCGGCGTCGGACAAGCGGTTGCGATCGGCCCGGGTCTGCGTGTCAGGGCTTGGCTTTTATGAGTTATATATCAACGGCAGGAAGGTGAACGACCAGTACATCAATGTAGCCCCATATGACTACGACAAAGCTGTACCGTATCAGGTTCATGATATCACGCAGTTGCTACGCGGGGGAACGAACGCCATCGGGGTTATACTCGGGAATGGCTATTTCAATCCGGTGGTGCCGTCGCTTCTGCGGGAGTATGCGGCCGACTTCATTGAGACGCCGCGCCTGCTGCTGGATATGGTTCTTGAGTATGAGGACGGCTCCCGGCAGCGCGTGGTATCGGACGGCACATGGAAATTTACGACCGGCGGACCGATCCGCTTCAATTCAGTCAGGGCCGGCGAGACATACGATGCGCGCAGAGAGCTGGGCGACTGGAGCAGTCCGGGTTACCAGATGGAATCATGGAAAGACGCCATAGCAGCCGAGGCGCCGACAGGAAAGCTGGTCAATCAGAACCTCCCGCCTGTGCGGAGAATTGCAGAGATTCCGGCAGTCTCGGTTGTGAAGAATAAAGAGGGATACAAGTTTGATATTGGAGTTGAAGCAACCGGGTGGGCGCGGCTGAAGGTCAGAGGTAAGCCCGGGCAGAAGATTACCATCAGGTATCCCGGTAAAGAAAGTCATACGCTCGGACGTTACCAGGAGTGCCAGTACATTTGCAGGGGCGAAGGCGAGGAAACGTACGAGCCAAGGTTTGCGTTCAACGGTTACCGTTTTGTTGATGTATTCGGGCTGGATTACGAGCCCAAACCATCCGATCTGGTCGGGTGCGAAGT
>CAIZQW010000354.1 GCA_903935195.1 uncultured bacterium | reverse complement strand
ATAAGCCGCTGGGCTATCCGACGCTGCAGTTCGTGCCCAAATCCGACTTGCTAGAAGAGAGCGCGATTGTGGTCAACGAAATTTCAAAATACGGGGGTGTCTGCGTACTGCCGTCCTTGGATCCGGCGCAGTTGGTTCCATTGATGAGCCTGCGGCAGAACATTTACACCGATCCTCAAAAACCGATCCAGGTCGAGCCTAAGCTTTACGAAATCGGCGAGCCAACAAAGGATTCCCCTGTCTTCGTCACCACCAACTTCTCCCTGACCTATTTCATTGTTTCCGGAGAGATTGAAAACAGTGGCCTGAATGCCTGGCTGGTGATTCCCGAATGCGAGGGCATGAGCGTGCTCACCGCGTGGGCTGCTGGCAAGTTCTCGGGTGCCGCGATTGCCAAGTTCTGTAAATCCATTGATCTTGACAGCCGTGTGAATACCCGCGAAATCGTGATTCCAGGCTATGTGGCCCAGATCAGCGGTGAATTGCAAGAATGTATGCCTGGCTGGAAAGTCATCGTGGGCGCACAGGAAGCCAGCGACATCGAAAGCTGGGTGAAAGCCACGTATGCTCAGCCAAAGTAAGCCCGATTAGATTATGCCCGTAGTCACCTTCCAGCCGTCCAACAAGACGATCACTGCACCGTCAGGCACCTCACTGATAGCGTGCGCGAAAAGTGCGGATGTGGCGATTGATGCACCGTGCGGTGGAAAGGGAACCTGCGGCAAATGCATGGTTCGCGTGGTTGCCGGAACCGTAGACTCGAACAGTCTCGGCACACTCTCGCAAGAACTGGTGGTGGACGGCTATGTCTTGGCCTGCAAAGCGCTTCTTCTGAACGATGACGTCATTGTTCAAACCCCGCAACGGACTGGCTGGGAAGGCGGAAAATTTGTCGAAGCGCTGAACGAGGAGTGTCTAATCCGCCGCGAACTGATGCCGGACAAGTGGGAGTTCGATCCCCTGGCGATTAAGTGGATGATCGAGGTGCCTCCAGCAGGGCTGGAAGACGGCCTGTCTGATTTTGACCGCTTCTCCCGGGCGATTCAAAAAGAGTGGGGCCCGTACGAGGTGGTGTGCTCCATCAATGTCTTGCGCGGACTCGCGGATACGCTACGGGTGGATCACGGCAAGGTAACGGTTTCGCTGGTCCGTGAAGAGAGCCGTATTCACGTCCTGCGCGTTGAGGCCTCCGATAGCACGGTCCGTAATTTCGGTATCGCGGTGGATATCGGCACAACAACCGTGGCGGTTCAGCTTGTTTCCCTTGAGATCGGCAAAATCATTGCCACGCAATCTGATTATAACGGCCAGATCGCATGCGGCTTAGATGTGATCAGCCGCATCAATTATGCGCGCCAGCCTGAGCGCCGCGAAGAGCTACGCTCCCTTGTCTTGAAGACTGTCAACGGTCTGATAAAAAAAACAACTGCGGCGCATGACATATTGCCACAGGAAATCTGCAACGCAGTGATCTCCGGCAATACGACCATGATGCATCTACTGCTCGGGCTAAATCCAGAATACATCCGGATGGAACCTTATACACCGACGATCATGAAATCGCTCTATCTGACTGCAGCGGAAGTCGGCGTGGAGATCAATCCCGATTCCTGGATCTGCCTCTCCCCCTGTGTCGGAAGTTATGTCGGTGGCGATATTACAGCCGGTTTGCTCTGCACGGATCTGGCAACGGACAGCGCAGAGGTGAACCTCTTTATTGACATCGGTACTAACGGTGAAATCGTGATCGGCAATTGCGATTTTCTGATGGCGTGCGCCTGTTCCGCTGGTCCGGCCTTCGAGGGGGGCGGCATTGATTGCGGCATGCGCGCTGCAATCGGAGCGATCGAACGCGTTGAAGTGGATGCCGCTACCGGGACGTGCCAATATTGGACCGTCGGTGGAACCCGTCCGCTCGGTATCTGCGGTTCGGGCATGATCGGCTTGTTGGCGGATCTGTTCCTGACAGGCTGGATTGATTCCGCTGGAAAGTTGAACCGGAACAGCCCCTCTC
This sequence comes from uncultured bacterium, assembly GCA_903935195.1. GTDB lineage: Bacteria > Verrucomicrobiota > Kiritimatiellia > RFP12 > UBA1067 > CAIZQW01. The sequence continues at coordinate 2,384 of CAIZQW010000354.1, read as the reverse complement.
CAGCCATTGAAATAAGCGGACGCAATGCTTATTACGTGCTTGTCCCTGCGGAAAAGAGCGGCACCGGCAAAGCGCTGCGAATCAATGAGAACGATATTGAAAATATCATCCGCACCAAAGCCGCTATTTATTCCGCCTGTGCACTGATGCTTAAACAAGTCGACCTGACCTTTGACGATCTCTCCTGCATTTATATTGCCGGCGGCTTTGGCCGTTTTCTGGATCTGGACAAAGCCACGGTACTCGGACTGATTCCCGACCTGCCGCGCGCAAAATTTAAATATATCGGCAACTCGTCCCTGATGGGTTCTTACATGACGCTGATATCGCGAGATTATTACCTGCGCCAAATCGAGCTGGCCAATCGCATGACCTATATTGAACTCAGCACTGATCCGTCTTACATGGATCAATACACAGCCGCGCTGTTTCTGCCGCATACCGATGCCACACGCTTTCCGACCGTTCGTCCGGTAAAAAAGTAACCATGTCCAAGCAAACCGCACAGAAAGAAGCTATTCGGCAGGCTGTTGAAAAACTTCAGACTGTCGACCTTCAGGCGCGCTGTACGCTCTTGAAACTTCCCGCGATTGAACATGGACAGCTCGCACTGCGCGCCTTCGGAAACGATTATATCCTGAAGAGCGACACCTTTGAGCTACTGGACGCAAAGACTGGAGACGCAGCCAAAGAGGTTGATCGCATTTTGATGCTGCATCTTCTGCTGTGTGAGTTGCCGCTGACCGTTTCCGATGAACTGATCCCCTTTCGCGACTTCCCCGGCGGTGCGTTTTATCTGGAACCGTTTCTGTCACGCTGCGTCCGTCCCCTGGTCAAACGCTATGGGAACCAGCTTACGGAACTACAAAAAGCAGTCACCCGCTTTGATTTCCAACCGCTGGAAATCGGGGATTTTAGCGCACGGATTCATGGGCTTGGATGCTTAACGGTCACACTGGTTTATCGTCTGGGCGATGACGAGTTTCCCCCAGAGGCTGAGTTGTTTTTTAATACACCTGTTCGACGCGCTTTTTGCGCGGAAGATGCTGTTGTACTTGCCAGTCGCATCTGTTTTGGATTATTTTAAAGGTTTTTATGGAACTCATTGTCATTAGCGGTTTCTTAGGCAGCGGCAAAACATCGCTGTTGCTCCTGCTGGCGAAGACTTTCGTCGCAGAGGGGCGGAAGGTTGCGATTGTCGAAAACGAAGTCGGACGGATTGGCATTGACGGTGCCATGCTACAAGCGGAAGGATTGGATGTTCGCGAAATCTATTCCGGCTGTGTCTGTTGTAGTTTGCGTATTGACTTGATTCATACACTGCTGCAACTGGAGCGAGAGGTTAAACCGGATGTTGTTTTTCTTGAACCCTCTGGCGTGGCCGGTCCCAAGCAGATTAAGCACTGCCTCTGCGGATATGGCGGCAACATTGAAAAACAAACCTTTCTGGTGGTCGCAGATGCAAAGCGCCTACCCGCCATCCGTGATTTTTCCATGCCCCTGATCCATGATGGATTTGAAATTGCCGACGTGGTGGCCCTCAACAAAAGTGATCTGGTTTCTGCAGAACAGCTGCATGAACTGGAAGGCCGGATCCGTGACATCAATCCGACCGTGGAGTTCCTGTGCGTTTCCGCAACAACAGGGTTTCAGGTTGATCGTCTGATCAAAAAAATCCAGGCACGTGCCCCCGGAAAGCCAGACGCATCACCTGCTGAGCACGCGAAGGGAAATCTCCCGCAGGCCGCGATTTTCGCCGCGTCAGCCACGATTGATGCCCCTGTCGCCCAGGCGGAGCAGCGGGTCAGCGAGATGCTTCAGGACCTCGCTGCGCATCTGAAGACGCAAGCGGATGTTCTGATCGGACATTTAAAGGCCATCCTGAAAACAGAGCCGACCGGTTACAGGGTCTTGAGCGTGACAACTGTAAACGAACCGGCTACGCTCAAGGGCCGCCTCCCGACGAAGCCGATCACCCGCCTCGAACTTACCGTGAATGCCATTGTTTACGGCATTGAGGAAGCCGCCTTCGCCGCTCTGTGCCAAGCTCGTTTTGAGGCTTTGAAACGTTCACTCCCAGGAGGACTCTAATGGCGAATTGCCCGGGACAGGATATGCGGTATTGGAAACCGGAGGACATCTTCGATGTCCGTTGCCCGTATTGCGACACCAGCATCGAATTCTGGAAAGACGAGCCGATGCGTCTCTGCCGCACCTGCCGGAACGAGGTGCGCAATCCGCGCATCGATCTGGGGTGCGCCAAGTGGTGCAAATTCGGTGGCCAATGCCTCGGCCATCCCGCCACCGGGCAACCTGCCGACGAACCCGTTGCTAAAAACAGAAGAGGATAACCCATGAACGAATCAACGCTCACTATTTTGTGT
>CAIZQW010000353.1 GCA_903935195.1 uncultured bacterium | reverse complement strand
CCTGGCTGTTCCAAGTGCGTCCAAGGTTTTAAGGGGCGGGGTGCGATCATGGAGGTGTTGACCATGACGGATGAGATACGGAACATCACGGTGCGCGGGGGAACAGCCTCTGAAATCCGCGATGCAGCGACTCGAAATGGTATGGTGACGTTGAAGGAAGCCGGACTCAGGAAGGTCAAGGCTGGGTTTACGTCTATTCGTACAGCCCTCGAAGTGACAGGTTCAGAATAGGTAATAAGGAGTTGTTATGGCAAAAAAAGGTGAAGTACAAATTTCCGGTATTGGTAAGATCTTGTCGAAGGAGTTGATTCCCTTCACGCGCCAGTTGGCCAGTATGTTAAACGCAGGTATGTCTGTTCTCGTCTCGCTCAGCACGCTCGAGGAGCAGTGCGAGCATCCTGGTTTTAAGCAGGTACTCAAGAGTATACGTGAAAGCGTGGAGAGCGGATCACCAGTTTCAGACGGCTTGCGAAAATTTCCAAAAGTCTTTGATGATATGTATGTTAACATGGTGGCTGCCGGCGAAAAGAGCGGTCAGTTTGCGGGTGTGCTTAAGCGTCTTGCAGCCATGCTCGACTCTTCCGCACGCTTGATACGTAAGGTCAAATCAGCCATGACTTACCCGACCGTAATTTTGGCGATGGCTCTCTTGATCGCCTCAGGCTTGATTACCTTTGTTGTGCCTGTCTTCGCTGAGATGTTCTCTGGCTTCGGACAGGCCCTCCCGGCCCCGACGCAAATTCTCCTCGATTTGAGCGGGCTTGTCCGGACGCGGTGGTATATGTTTATCATTGTTATCGGAGGCGCCATTTTTACCTTTAAAAAATGGGTGGCAACCCCCATTGGAGAGTACAAATTTGATCAATTTAAGCTGAAGCTTCCTGTCTTTGGCTCCTTACTTCAGAAAGTGGGCGTCTCACGTTTTTGCCGACTCTTTGCCCAGATGCTCACCAGTGGTGTTCCTATTTTGGACTCCATGGATATTGTTGGAAAGTCATTAGGCAATAAAGTGATGGAAGAAGCTATTCTTTCTGCGCGTGCCAGCGTGGAACAGGGCAATCTGCTAAGCGTCGCCCTCGAGGGGAAGGCCTGCTTGCCGATCCTGATGATTCGTATGATCGCTGCTGGCGAGAAGAGCGGACGTGTGGATGAAATGCTCGAGAGCGTTGCCAGCACCTATGACGATGAAGTCGAGAGTACGTTGGCCGCCTTGACCTCTTTGATGGAGCCCTTCCTGATGGTCTTCTTGGGTGTTATCATTGGTGGTATCGTGGTCGCCATGTTCTTGCCGATCTTTAAACTGGGTACGGTTGTGGGTTAAGGCACAGGTGCTCCGCTTGCCCCGTTTTATTGGCTTCTGGCCGCCCGCCGACCTTGCGTCGGTGGAGGCAACCGCTGGAAGCAGGATGCACTCCTCCTTACAACTTTCTTCACCCCCGGCACATCTGCCTACGCGGATACGCTACGGCGGACAGGAGGCCGGGGGGATCGGGGGAGGTAGCTTAAGTAGTTTGGAGGGAAATCGGTATTGTGTCTCCTGCAGGACTGTAGTATAATGACTTCAATTTATTTCGAGGGATAGACGAGTATGTCGAAAATCTTAATTGTTGATGATGAAGCACGAATCCTCATGCTGGTGCAAAGCCTCTTGAAGGCGAATGGGTATGAGGTCGTGACGGCCAATTCAGGACCTGCTGCCATCGAATGTTTTAAAAAAGATACATTTGATGTGATTGTGAGTGACTTGCGCATGACCCCCATGGATGGCATGTCACTTTTCAAGGAGCTACGAACCTTAAAGGCACAGATTACCTTTATCCTGTTGACTGCCTATTCCTCGGTTGAGACCGCTGTTGAGGCTACAAAGGCGGGCATCTTTGATTACATGACCAAGCCGTTTAAGGTCGACGAGATGCTGGCCACGGTTAAACGTGCCGTGGAACACGCACAGAAGCAAAATGTTGCACCTCGCGTGAATGCAGACACCCCGCTCCGGTACCAGTTCGAGAATTTGATCGCCACGAATCCGTCCATGTTGGATGTCTGCAAGAAGATCGAACGTGTCGGTCCTACCTCCGCAACCATCCTTATTAATGGCGAGAGCGGAACGGGCAAGGAGGTTATTGCGCGGACGTTGCACAAGGCAAGTCCTCGTAAAGATAAACCTTGGGTAGCCGTAAATTGCGCCTCCATCCCTGAGAACTTGATGGAATCTGAGATGTTTGGCCATGTTAAGGGAGCTTTCACTGGAGCGGTATCGGATAAAGAGGGGCTCTTTGAGGTTGCGAATGGCGGTACACTCTTCTTAGATGAGATTTCATCACTCCCCTTGGCCTTGCAAGGTACGCTCCTCAGGGTTTTGCAAGAGAAAGAGTTACGTCGTGTGGGTGGGACAAAGAACATCCCTATTGATGTCCGTGTCATTGTTGCGAGCAATACCAGTTTAGAGCAGCTCGTTCAACAAGGGCTTTTCCGTCCAGACCTGTACTATCGTTTTGCTGTGATTACCCTCGATATTCCACCCCTGAGGGAGCGTCCAGAGGACATTCTGCCGTTGGTCTCCCATTTCTTGCGTCTGGAGACTGAAAGTAGTAAGAAGCAGCCCAGAATTTCAAAGGAGGCCCAGGACATACTAGTTTCCTATCGTTGGCCTGGTAATGTGCGCGAGCTTGAAAATGCGATTAAGCATGCGGTGACCTTCCTGATGGATGAAGAGGAGATTACGCCAGACCTTCTTCCGCCCCGTGTTGTGAAAGAGGCTCACCAGGCGCCAAAACAGCCCCGGGCCGCAGTGTTTCCAGGCCGTGGCGGCGAGGCTGACACATCAAACGGTTCCCTGAAGAGCTTTCTTCGTACAAAGGAGAAGGAGTATATGGAGCAGATACTCGCCTCGACGCAGGGAGACAAAGAGAAGGCAGCGCAGACGCTCCAGGTCAGTTTAGCCACCCTTTATCGAAAACTCTCAGATGAAGAACCTGTCCCTCAGAAGGGGTAATCTTTGCAAAAACGAGAGATCGGCGTTCTCAAAAGCGAGAAATGGGCGATTTTCGCCTTGAATTTAATGATAATAGTTGGTTAAATTCAAGGCGCAGAAACAAAAGAACAAAACTTTACACTTGGCACACAATTTGCTCTAAAGAATAGACAGCCGATGAAGGTGTCGGTG
>CAIZQW010000352.1 GCA_903935195.1 uncultured bacterium | reverse complement strand
CTTCGGACACTGAAAAAAACAAGAAGCTCCTGCCTGGGCTCCTTGAGTAAAATTGAAACCCACGCCAAAGAGGGGCGGTCGTCGTTTATGAAGTATGTTTCTACACGGGGCGAAGGCGTCCCGATCGATTTCACAGCTACTATCTTGACAGGCCTTGCGCGTGATGGCGGGCTTTTTTTACCAGAGCGCATCCCAAACGTCCAGTCCTTGCTCTCCACTTGGCGCCCGCTTTCTTACCAAGCGTTGGCCTATGAGATCATGTCGCTCTTTGCCGATGATCTCCCGAGCGAGGTTCTGCGTGGACTGATTCACAAGAGCTATGCGACCTTCCGCCATCCCGAGGTCACGCCTGTGGTTCCCACAGGGGATACATACGTGCTAGAGCTCTTCCATGGTCCTACCCTGGCCTTCAAGGATGTTGCGTTGCAGTTTCTTGGCAACCTCTTCGAGTATATTCTGTCAAAAACGGGTGAGGAGATGAACATTGTCGCCGCGACCAGTGGAGACACAGGAAGTGCCGCGATCTATGGGGTCCGAGGACGTGAGCGTATCCGTATTTTTGTTATGCATCCGCACGGTCGCGTGAGTCCCGTCCAGGAAAAGCAGATGACCACTGTTTTGGATGCGAATGTGCACAACCTAGCGATTGAGGGTACCTTTGATGATGCGCAGAACATTGTGAAGGAACTCTTCAACGATCTGACCTTCCGCGATACGAACAAACTGGGCGCTGTCAACTCCATCAACTGGGCGCGCGTATTGGCTCAGATCGTCTACTACTTTTATGCAGCCTTTCGTGTCCAGGAGAAGACAGGCGCAGAGAAGGTCAGCTTCTCAATCCCGACTGGAAATTTCGGCGATATCTTTGCCGGCTATATGGCCTATCGCATGGGGTTGCCGATTGACAAGCTGGTCTTGGCGACCAATGAGAATGATATTTTAGCCCGTTACTTCAACACTGGAACCTACAGCGTCGGCGCGGTGGCGCCGACACTCAGCCCCTCCATGGACATCCAGGTGGCCAGCAACTTTGAGCGCTATCTCTATTACCTCGCGGCAGATGTCAGCGGGGCCCCTGCAGCCCAGACCTTGAAAGCATGGATGGAGGGCTTTAAGAAGAACGGGTCCTTAACCACGGGCTTACCGGACCATGCCTGCTTTGTTGCTGGCAGGGGAGACACGGCTCAGACGCTGGCCACAATCAAGAAGTATTGGGAGCAGTATGGTTACCTGCTCGATCCGCATACCGCCGTCGGCGTGGCTGTCGCAGGGCAGTTTAAGAAGCAGGACGTTCCGATGATCTGCCTCGCAACAGCGCATCCGGCCAAGTTCAGCGAGGCCATTCTGCGTGCCACAGGAAAGGATCTTGCTCACCATCCACTCATCGATGCGCTACTGCAGTTGCCGACTCGCTTAGATGTTGTGCCAGCCAGTAAGGACGTGATCGCAGAGATCATTCGCAAGGGTTAAGCCCATTTGAATAATCAATATCCAACACGGAATATCCAATTTCCAATGGAAAGGCCAAATTTCCGATGGATAACGCAATGAAACGAATGAGTTGTCTCTACCCATCATTCCAGTATTCCATTATTCCACCATTCCAATCATGAATTTCACTTGTCAATGTTGCGGAGCGTGTTGCCGCGTGCCTGGTTATGTTGCGCTCGAAGCAGGCGAGGCTGAGACCATTGCCAGCTTTTTAGGGATGGACATCTATGCCTTTACGGAGCAGTATGCGCTCCTCACGGGGAACCGAGGCAACCTTTCTTTGATTGAACGGCCAGATGGCGGCTGCATCTTTATTCAGGATGACAACACCTGTCGCATTCAGCCCGTTAAACCCGCACAGTGCAAAGGTTTCCCCTTCCAGTGGAAAAGCAAACAGCTCAAGGCGATTTGCCCTGAGCTGCGTGTAGGGGCGACCGGCAGGGCGCCCGCTTAAATCAACCCGCGCTTGATCATCTCTTCTGCGATCTGGACCGCGTTCTGCGCTGCACCCTTACGGATGTTGTCGCCACAGCACCACAATGCCATACCGTTTTCACGGCTTGTATCATTGCGGATACGACCGACGCCGACATCATCGCCATGCTGGATGTCGAGCGGGAGCGGATACTGGCTGGAGGCTAGATCGTCGATGAGCTTGACGCCAGGCGCCTTCTTGATGATGTCTCGGACCTGGTCAGGCGTGAAGGGATTTGTGAACTGCGCATGGATCGCCACGCTGTGCGCAAAGAAGACAGGCACGCGCACGCAGGTGCAGCCGATCTGCAGATCCGGCACGCCTAAAATCTTGCGTGACTCAAAGGTCATCTTCGCCTCTTCGGTCGTGAAGCCCGGCATCTCCTTCTTGGCGCTGCCGATCTGGGGCAGGACATTGAAGGCGATCTGGTGAGGATAGGCTGCCTTCTGAACATTCGCAAGACCTGCATTAGCAGGGGTGTTTCCGCTCGCGGCATATGCGCGCACCTGTGCGTCGAGCTCGTCGATGGCTGAACGGCCTGTTCCGCTGACCGACTGGAAGGTCACGGCCGTCATGTGCTTCAACGGGTTGGCGCGGTGTAGCGGCGCAATGCCCATGAGCGTAATGATGGTCGAACAGTTAGGATTCGCGATGAAGCCCTGGTGCTTGTCGAGTGCTTCGGGGTTGATTTCAGGAATGACGAGCGGTACGCGGTCATCCATGCGGAAATCATCGCCATTGTCAATGACAACAGCACCGCGTTTAACCGCCTCCCAGCCCCACATCTTAGAAGCGCCCTTCGAGCCTTCGGTACCCGCAAACAACACAACGTCGAGTCCATCGAACGCCTCGGCTTTGGTTTCCAATACATGGAAAGTCTCTCCGGCGATCTCCTCGTCGCGCTCGCGAGTCGCCAAAATACGGATTTCGCTTGCAGGGAACTTACGCTGACGTAGAACCTTTACCATCTCCGTGCCCACAGCGCCAATACCCACGAGACCAACTTTATACTGCTTCATAGGACCTTTCTGAATCGTGTTGTAGTACCCTTGTCCACAAGGCGATCCTTTCGTATAAGAAACGAAAGGCGATAAGAATAACGAAAACGTCCCGGATTCGCAATCAGAATTTTGGATTGTATTGATTGGCGTTGCTGTGCGATAATCATTTCCCATTACGTATGACTCTTTTAGAAATACTACCTTTTTATAGTGCGCTCCTTTCCACCCTCCTTCTGGTGCTGGTTGTGTGGAAGGTGCTCCCCAAACGGGGTGTTGACCAGCAGAGAGAGGGGCTTTTGCGCGACGAGTTTGAGCGCAACCGGGCCCAGGCAACCGCTGATGCGCGTGGTTTGCGTGATGAAGTCGGTGCCCGAATGGAGGCCCTGCGCAACTCGCTCTCCCAAGTCGCGACGCTGCAACGTCAGGAACAGGCCGAGAACCAGAATCGGTTGGCGGAGAGCGTCCATACCCGTCTCGAGAGCATCCGTCAGTCTGTCACCGGGGAACTTGAAAAGGTGCGCGCCGACAATGCCGCTCAGCTCGAAGAGATGCGCAAGACGGTGGATGAAAAGCTTCATGAAACGTTGGAAAAACGCCTCGGCGAACGGTTTGAGCTGGTTAGCAAGCGGCTTGAGGACGTGGCACGCGGCCTTGGCGAGATGCAGCAACTGGCCACGGGTGTCGGTGATTTGAAGAGCCTGCTCACCAATGTCAAGAGCCGTGGAACCTGGGGGGAATACCAACTGGGGGCGATCCTGGAACAGATCTTTACCCCTGACCAATATGCGATGAATGTCCGGGTTAATCCCAAGTCATCCGAGGTCGTGGAATACGCAATTCGTCTGCCTGGACAGAAGGCCGAAGCCCCTGTCTGGCTGCCGATTGACGCGAAGTTTCCCAAAGAGGACTATGAGCGCGTGCAGGCCGCCGCCGAGATCAGTGACAAAGAGGCTCTCGAGGCTGGGCTCAAAGCCTTGGAACGGCGCATCCGCGATTCAGCCAAGGACATCCGTGACAAGTATCTGTTTCCTCCGTTCACAACTGATTTCGGAATCCTCTTTCTGCCGACCGAGGGGCTTTACGCTGAAGTGCTACGGCGTCCGGGCCTCGTAGATGATCTGCAACGGCTCTACCGCGTGAACGTGTCAGGGCCGACGACCTTGATGGCGATGCTGAATAGCCTGCAGATGGGCTTCAGGACGCTGGCGATTGAGAAGCGCAGCAGTGAAGTCTGGCAAGTGCTGGCAGCGGTCAAGACAGAGTTTGTGAAGTTCGGCGATGTTTTTGAACGACTTCAAAAGAAATTGAACGAGGCAGACAAGGTCATTGAGGACGCGGGAATTCGTACGCGTAAGATGAGTCGTGCGCTTAAGCATGTTGAGACGCTTCCCGAGCTGGAGGCGCAGCATCTGTTGGGCGATGTGGAGCCCGAGCCTGAGAGCCCAGTCGAAACGGATACGTGAAGATAGAATAGGGTGTATGGAAGAGATCACCTAATAAAGACGGGCTCAATATGCATTTTTGGAAACCTGCTGTGGGCAGGTTTTTTGCTTTTAAAAGGGCATTAAAACTTTTTTCAAAATACCCGTTGACATTTCAGGGTCAGCTTTGATAAATTAACCGTCCTTTTGCGCCACTAGACCTTCGGGTTTTTGCGGTGTGAAAAGGGCGGT
>CAIZQW010000351.1 GCA_903935195.1 uncultured bacterium | reverse complement strand
GCGTGACACGCCCGAACGCGGAGCGAAGGCGTCGCGAAACAGCAGGCCGACACTGGACTCGGGTGATCCGGCAGGGGTATCCAAGCATCCGCCGAACGGAAACGGAGACGGATTTGCGGATGCGCGGCTGGGCGCTGGATACTTATCCGCCCCAGCCGCGTATTCAGACGCAAACTCCGACCCGTTTCAGGAAGGCGATAGATGCGTACCGGCCGGATCACCCAAGAGAAGCAAACAGGAAAAATGAGTTAATAAGAGAAAGCTGGATTTCGGTAAACAGCTCAGAACGGCGCCTTTTTTTTGCAGGTGGTGAAATTTGATATTCATTTGTGCTTCAGCATGGTGTAAACTATGAGCTTTGACTTAGGAGCAACAGATGAATTTTTTTAATAGCCTCTCGCGCAGCAAGGAACCCGTTGCGCCACTTGAAGTAGGACACGTCCGCATGTACACGTGCGGACCCACGGTTTACAACTTTGCCCATATCGGCAATTTTCGTGCCTATACCTTTGAGGACATCCTGCGCCGTGCCATTCAATTCAATGGATGTAAGGTCACGCAGGTGATGAATTTGACGGACGTGGATGACAAGACTATCCGTGGCGCGAACGCCGCAGGGGTCTCGCTCCACACCTTTACCGCTCCCTTTGTTCAAGCCTTCTTTGATGATTTGAAAACCTTGAACATTCAGCCTGCGGAAGTCTACCCTGCGGCGACCGATCATATTCCAGAGATGATTGCACTGGTTCAACGCCTTTTTGAGAAGAACCTAGCCTACCAGTCGGAGGATGGCTCGGTCTACTTCAGCGTCTCCCGTTTACCCCAGTATGGCCGTCTTGCTCATCTGGATCGTGAACATCTCCGAGTCGGTGCCCGCGTCGCAGATGATGAGTATGAAAAGGAAGGCTATGGTGACTTCGCCCTCTGGAAGGCTTATGAGTCCTCCGATGGTGCCGTAGTTTGGGATTCGCCGTGGGGCAGGGGACGTCCAGGTTGGCACTTGGAATGCTCCGCTATGGCCATGAAGTATTTGGGCGATACCTTTGACATCCATACCGGTGGCATCGACAATCTCTTTCCTCACCATGAGAATGAAATCGCGCAGACCGAGGGAGCAACAGGCAAACCCTTTGTAAACCTCTGGATGCACTGTGCGCACTTGCGGGTCAATGGCGAGAAGATGTCCAAGTCGCTCGGCAACTTCTTCACCTTGCGCGATCTGATTGCCAAAGGCTACACTGGACGCGAGATTCGGTATGTGCTGATCAATGGCCATTACCGTCAACCCCTCAACTTCACCTTTGACGCCTTGTCCGCAGCCCGCAGTTCGCTGGCGCGTATTGATGAGTGCGTGGATGCGCTGACCGAACTCGCCGGGGCGCAAAAAGGGTTTGATGCACAGGAAGGGCTTGATGCATCAAGCCCCTACACGCAACACCTGGCCACCTTTACTGCGGCGGTCAATGACGACCTCAATATTCCAGAGGCCTTTGCGGCTCTCTTTGCCTTGGTTCGCGAGAGCAATGTCGCCCTGAGCCAAGCTGCAGTGAAGCCTCAAGATGCTGCCGCGATTCTGGGTGTCTTTGAGAAGATGGACACTGTGCTCGGCGTTGTGCGTTTTGGTCGCATGCAAAAAGAAGAGGGCGTCCCTGCCGAGATCCAAGCCCTGGTCGAGGCCCGAGCCGTGGCCCGCGCCACAAAACAGTGGGCCGAGTCCGACCATCTCCGCGACCTTCTCGCCTCAAAAGGCTGGGAAGTGCGCGATGGCAAAGAAGGTCAAAAAGTGAAAAAGGTTTTGATATGATTTCACCGCAAAAACCGCAAATGTTGCGAGGCTATCTCATCCGCCTCGCCCATGGATACATGGACGGCGGAATGGATAGCCTC
>CAIZQW010000350.1 GCA_903935195.1 uncultured bacterium | reverse complement strand
GGGCCGAGATCAGAAGCAGCATGTCGAGGTCACCCGCGACATGGCGATTAAATTTAACAATCAGTTCGGCGAGGTCTTTACCGTTCCTGAGCCCTCCATCCAAGAGGAGGTTGCTGTTGTTCCCGGACTTGATGGACAGAAAATGTCAAAGAGTTATGGCAACACCATCGAACTATTTGGCGACCCGAAGGAGACCAAGGCTCGCATCATGAAGATCGTTTCAGACAGCAAGGGTCTCGAAGAACCTAAAGATCCCGCAACCTGCAATATCTTTGCGCTCTATAAACTTTTTGCATCCCCTGAGCAACGTGCTGAGATGGAGGCGAACTATCGCGCAGGGAACTATGGCTACGGCCATGCGAAGAAGGCACTGCTCGCCATTTTTGAGGAGCAGTTTGCCCCCTTCCGCGCGAAGCGCGAGGAGTTGAAGGCGAATCCGGATTATGTGGAGTCCGTCTTGCGTAAAGGCGCAGAGCGTGCACGTGCAGCCGCAAGCGTGACACTGGACAAGGCCCGCAGGGCCGTGGGGCTTGCATAATGAAGTTACACAAGGAATAATGGAATGATGGAATATTGGAATAATGGAAGGGTTCAATTCGCTTTTGGAGGGACGCGCTCTGTCGCGTCCGGCCACGACGGAGCGTGGCCCTCCAGAGTCAGTACTCTGTCTTTTCCCGTCATTCCAACATTCCCGTATTCCAACATTCCAGTGAGTTTACAGGTAAACACGCTATGTCAGTAGAAACGCTATTAGCGGATGAGTACAAGGTGGATTTGGAGATCTTTGAAGGACCTCTGGATCTCTTGCTGTATTTGATCCGCCGTGAAGAGGTGGATATCTACGACATTCCGATTGAGAAGATCACTCGGCAGTACATGGACTACCTGGATATCATGCGGATGCTCGACCTGAATATCGCAGGGGAATTTATAGTGATGGCTGCGACGCTGATGATGATCAAGAGCCGTATGCTCCTGCCAGTCGAGTCGCGTAGCAGTGAAGAGGATAATGATGAGGACTGGGTTGACCCGCGGCTGGACTTGGTTCGCCAACTGATCGAATATAAAAAGTTTAAGGATGCCGCTGGGCAGTTGCTTGAACGCGAAACGCTGAAGCATGAGTCCTTTGCTTACGGAGGTGAGGCGCCTGACTTCGCACCGGACCCTGTGGATGCTGGTCAGGCCTTGGGGGATATCGGCCTTTTTGATCTCCTGAGCGCCTTTCAAGATGTGCTGTCACGTGCGGTGATGGAGCCCCTTGGTCATCTGGATGCAATCCGCTGGTCGGTTCCAGACAAGATGGAGTCGATCGTCGGGATGATGCGTGAGCGTCAGCATGTCTACTTCTCTTCACTCTTTCATGCGGATTCCCCGCGCGGCGAGATTATTGTGACCTTCTTGGCGTTGTTGGAGCTACTCCGCATGCACCAGATCGTGCTTCAACAGAATGATTCTTTTCACGAGATTGTTATTCTGCCGGAATCGTCCGCCCGTTATGAACCGATACTGCAAGCCGTGAGCGAAGGAGATAACCATGCCTAGCCCAGATGATGTCAAACTACCCTTGCCCTCAAGTCTTCAACAGATTGTCGGCGCGTTGCTCTTCGGCGCAGACCATCCCTTGACCATTGAAGATATCCGTACCTGTTTGAACCATGTGGCTGAACAGGCGACAGAAGGGAATAAGGAGACGCTTCAGCTCTTTGCAGAAGCCTCCCCTCGTGAGGTGACAGATGCGCTCAAAGGCATCGAGCAGGAGCTGGAGCGAATCGGTCTCGGAGTCGAAGTCGTCGAGATGAATGGGGGCTATCGCTTTCAAACACAAGCCTGCTGTGGTCGCTGGGTTCGGGATCTTTTGAAGGTTGAACGTCCCAACCGACTCTCCCGCCCTGCACTGGAGACGCTAGCGATCATCGCCTATCGTCAACATGTTGCGAAATCAGAGATTGAGTCCATCCGCGGTGTGGTGATTGACCATATCTTGAAGGCGCTGATGGAATTGCACTTGGTCCGCATCGTGGGCCGCAGCGACTTGCCCGGCCGCCCCTTCCTCTATGGCACAACCGCGACCTTCTTGGAACACTTCGGACTCAAGAGCCTTGAAGAATTGAACGAGCTGGATCCGACCCTGCAACGCTCTAAGGCTTCTGAACGAAAGGCGATGCATAAGAAGGAGAAGAAGAAAGAGACCCCCGAGGCAGCCCAACAGCCCGAACTTCCCGTCGAACCTGATGCTGCTGCGGTGAAGGAGATTCTGGGCAGTAACGACGCACCTGTCGAACCCCTTTACGAGAGTTGATATGTCCATTCTCACAGATGTACCCCAACGGCAACGCTTTGAAGACTTCGGCGAACGCGGAGCCTTTAACACGTGGATGAAATACTCCATCGCCTTCGCCGTGCTCTTCTGCTTGGGCGCACTCCTAATTGTTTTCTTGACGGACTCCAAACGCGCAACGGCCAAACCTCCTGTTGAAAAGGAGAAGGTCGTTGAAAAGTTGCCAGTTGTCGCGGATTTGCCGAAATCAAAGAGTGGCACATCGACGAGTAAAGAGACCGAAAAGACAGCCACCAGTTCCGCTGTGAAGTCTACAAAGAGTGGCTCGACACCGACCAAGAAGACCACGCCCCGTAAGACAACCAAGACGAATTGAGCGACATGACCTCCATCACCATCCCTCAGCTGGACGCTAATATTGTCGATGTGACGATTACCTCCTGGCACAACAAGGTCGGCGACCTTCT
>CAIZQW010000349.1 GCA_903935195.1 uncultured bacterium | reverse complement strand
CTCGCTCACCCTGCAGAGCCCCGGTGGCGACTGGACCCTCTACGTGTTTTATGTTCAGAAGCACAACGTGGGCCATGGGCATTACCAAACCTATGATAAGCTCCCCGGTGGTGGGCGTGGGTACCTCAACTTCCTGAACCGAGCCGCGGTCGCCCGGTACCTGGAAGTGGAACTCCAGCCCCTCAGCACCGGGATTGCCGGCTTCCATGGCATGTTTGACGGGCTCTTTATCGACGAGCCTTCACTCATGTCGTTCTATTCCTCGACGCCCAAGGGGGGGCGCGGTTTCTCCGCAGTGCCCTACGGCAACGAACTCTTCCCTGAGTTCAAGAAGCTGCATGGGTACGATCTCCAGCCCTACCTACCCTGCCTGTTCGAGGGCTCGGATGAAGGCGCTAGGACGGTACGGGTACAGTTCTACCGCACCATCGCGAGCCTGATGGACAGGAATTTCATGGGACAGGTCGCCAACTGGTGTCACACCAATGGGATCAGGTTTTCGGGGCACTTTCTCCTGGAAGAATTTCTCACGGACCATGTCGGCTATTACGGGGACCTGATGAAAATCATCGCCCGCATGGAATATCCCGGCTGCGACGTGCTCTCCCGCCGGCCGGAGACCTACCTCAAGGATGAGTACCTGGGCACGAAATATGTCAGCTCGGCCGCGCGGGGGGCCGGCCGTGAACGGGTGATGGTTGAAATTTGCCCGGTCAGGGGTGACAACACACTGTTTTCCAAAAATCCATGCGACGGGTTCATGTCCTTGATGACCCACGTGTTCCTGCACGGAGCTGATCATCTCAACCTCTACGGATATGGCATGGTCAAGTCCGCGGTTGACCAGCAGCGCATGAATCGCTACTGCGGCCGGATTGCCTGGCTGCTGCGCACCTCCGTTCACGCCGCAGAAGTTGCCGTGTATAGCCCAATCGCCGATGTCCAGGCGGCCATGCGACCACGGTCAAGTCACCTTCCCTCCCTCGATCCCGAAGCTTCGGCAAAGGATGCCCAGGTCGATGCCCTGGCCAAGGTGCTCCTGAAAAACCAGGTCGACTTCAATTTCGTGACCGAGGACCTGGTGCTTGGCGGTACCATCAGTGACGGGCAAATGGCAATCGCCGCCCAGAAATACCGGGTCATCATCCTGCCGGGACTCCGGGTCATCCCGCTGGCGGTGCTGCAGAAGCTCGACGCCTTCCAGAAGAGCGGCGGCGTGGTGCTGTACACAGACCGCACGCCGGAGATGGGCATCGCGGCGGCCGAGCATGCGGCGGTGCGCAACCTGGTACAAAAGCACAACCCGTTCGTGTACCTGCAAATCCCTGGAAAGAGCCTGGCCACGGACCCCGTAGGCAAGTTCGTGCACGACCTCAAGCAGCACCTGAAGGAAGCCCTGGTCATCGGCGGGCCAGGTGCGTCCGCGGTATTTGCCTCGCAGTTCCGGCGCGGCGACAATCCACTCTATTACCTCATCAACTCCACCGGTACCGATACCACGTTTACCTGCGACCAGTCCGCACACGGCAAAGGCACCCTTATCAACTTCGAAACCGGGACCAGCCAGGACGTCACGTTACCGGTCCAGATCCAGCTGCCCGCTCACCGCGGCATGGCTCTCCTGGTCGATGCTGCATCCGGCAAGGCCGCCTCGGTCATCTGCCCGAAGATCGCCGACCACGGCAAGCCGCCGGCGGAGACGAAGGAGGCCCGCGACGCGCGCATGGGATGGTGGCGAGACGCGCGCTTCGGCATGTTCGTGGTGGTCGGTCCCTACTCGGGCCTCGCCGGCACCTGGGAGGGGAAACCCGTGGCCACCAATGGCTGTATGGAATGGATCCAGGAAATGGTGAACGCAGATACGGAGACCTACGCCAAGGCCGCGCTTCCATTGTTCAAGCCCAAGCCCGGCGCTGCGCGCGCGTGGGCGAAGCTCGCGAAGACAGCCGGCTGCCGCTACATCGTCTTCACGACGAAGTTCGGTGACGGCTTTGCCATGTTCGACTCCAAGGTCAGCGACTTTGACGCGGGTTCGGTGCTGCAGCGCGATATTGTGAAGGAGTATGTTGACGCCTGTCGCGCCGAAGGCTTGCGCGTGGGCTTTTACCACTCGGTGATCGACTGGCATCACGACCAGTACGAATACCGAAGGTCAAAGCTGCTTCCGCATCCGCTCAAAGGGAAACCCTATCCGAACGGTCCGCGCGACCATTCGAAATATATCGATTACCTCCATGCGCAGGTGAATGAACTGATGTCAAATTACGGCCAGGTGGATATTCTCTGGTTCGACTACAGCGCGCCGGAGTTCCAGGGCCAGGAGGCGTGGCGGGCCTTCGACCTGATGCGGATGATCCGCGAGAAGCAGCCGAATATCATTATCAACAACCGGCTCTTCCGCAGCGAGGAGGCGGGCTGGAATATGCAGACCGGCGCGGGCGGTAACAAGCTTGATACGACGTATGGCGACTTCATCACGCCCGAACAGTACATACCCGCCGCCGGCATGCCCGGTGTGGACTGGGAGACCTGCATGACCATGAACACCACCTGGGGCTACTCCGACCATGACCATGCGTGGAAAACCCCCGAAGCCCTGCT
The DNA here is from genome assembly GCA_903935195.1 of uncultured bacterium. Taxonomy (GTDB): domain Bacteria; phylum Verrucomicrobiota; class Kiritimatiellia; order RFP12; family UBA1067; genus CAIZQW01. Next base: position 612 of record CAIZQW010000349.1, on the reverse strand, counting down.
CCGCAAGCTGATCGACATCGCGGGCAAGGGCGGCAATTTCCTGCTCAACATCGGACCCAAGGGTGATGGCTCGATCCCGCAACCGAGTATTGAGAGCATGGAGGTGATCGGCCGCTGGATGAAGGTCAACAGCGAGGCGATCTACGGTACCTCCGCCACGATATTCGGGGCCGAACTCGGCAAGCCGGTTCAAGGCAGGACAGGGGATGGCAAGGAGACGCTGGTCTCCTCGGCCGACGAGTGGCGCTGCACGACCAAGCCCGGGAAGATCTATCTGCACCTCTTCAAGTGGCCGGCTGACGGCACGTTTGACGTGCCGTCCGTGAAAGGCAAGGTCACCAGGGCCTACCTGCTGGCCGACCGCAAGGAGTTGAAGGTGGAACAGAGCACCAAAGGGGTGACGCTCTCGTTGCCTGCCGAGGCGCCGGACAAAATCGCCTCGGTCATCTGTCTGGAAATTGCTGATAAGGTGGCGAAAGTCGCAGAACAGAAATGATCAACAAGAAGAGCCACAATGGAAAAAAACATCATAGCTTCCTTGATTATCGTGTCGATCATTGTTGTGACGACACTGCTTGGATACTCGCATGATGACAATGATCTTATGTCAGG
>CAIZQW010000348.1 GCA_903935195.1 uncultured bacterium | reverse complement strand
TCTGATCCCGATCGGCAAACACGTCATTGTCTTCAAGGGCGATTACGTCAAGAAAGGCCAGCAGCTTACTGAAGGTCCCATTGACCCGCACGAAATCCTCGACATCTGCGGCCCGCAGGAGCTTCAGGAGCACCTCGTCAACGAAGTCCAGGAGGTTTACCGGCTCCAGGGCGTCACCATCAATGACAAGCACGTCGAGATCATCGTGCGCCAGATGCTCCGCAAGGTCCGCATTACCGAGCCGGGCGATACCAACTTCCTGTGGGGCGAGCAGATTGATAAGCTTGAGTTTGAAGAAGAGAACGAGCGCGTGGAGAAGAAGGGCGGCAAGCCCGCCGAGGCGCAACCCGTTCTGCTTGGCATCACGAAGGCGTCCCTGGAAACCGAAAGCTTTCTCAGCGCGGCTTCGTTCCAGGACACTACCCGCGTCCTCACCGAAGCCGCCACCCGCGCCCGGGTTGACTACCTGCACGGCTTCAAGGAAAACGTCATCATGGGCCACATCATTCCGGCCGGAACCGGCTTTGATCACCATCGCAAGGCCCGCCTCAAGCCGCTCGTGGAACTCGAGGACGAAGAGGAGCAAGCTCCACCTCCACCGATGTCTTTGACGGCGGCCGAAAACCCGCTCTTGGCTTAACCTCGGCGGAATAGCTTTCACAAAGAGCATTCGGGTAACCGAATGCTCTTTTTGTTTACGCTTAAGGCCCGCAGGCCAGGGATGATTCAAGAAAACGAGGTGCGCTTGGGTAGCGGGATTTTTGTGGTGGGCAATCGCGGTTCTGCGGCGCTGGAGCCTAGCAGCCTGTCGGACTTAGCCGGAGGCTTTTTTTGCAGGTTGTTTGAATGAAACCTGGGGCCGAGGGTCAATCAAAGCATGGCCGCACGATTCGTCACGATTGATTACGACACCCCCCTGATGCTACCGCCGGATCTGCGGGATTGGGTGCCCGCGAGACACTTGGCCCACTTTATTTTGGACGTGGTAGAAGAGGTGAATTTGCGCCAAGTCCGGATCAACGAGCGCGGCACCGGCAGTGAACAGTATCCGCCGCGGATGCTGTTGGCGCTATTGCTTTACTGCTACGCCACTGGGATATTTGGTTCCCGGCGCATCGAGCAAGCCACTTGGGACAGCGTGCCGGTGAGGATGATTTGCGGGGACACGCATCCCGATCACGACACGATTTGCACCTTTCGGCGAGAGAATAAAGCGCTGTTGGCGGAGACCTTTGTGCGGGTGCTGGAACTGGCGCAGGCGTTGAAATTCTTGCAGGTGGGTCAAATCACCGTGGCGGTGGATGGGACCAAGGTGCTGGCCAACGCCAGCAAGCACGCGGCGGTCAGTTATGAGCACGCGGGCAAGACGATTGAGCAATTGGAAATAGAGGTCAAAGAACTGTTGGCCAAAGCCGAACAGAGCGATAGCACGCCACTGGAAGAGGGATTGACCATTCCGCAAGAAGTGCAGCGACGGCAAGAGCGCAAGGCCAAACTGGCGGCGGCGCGGGCGCAGATTGAAGCGCGGGCCCAAGCCCGGGCGGTGGCGGAAATGGCCGAATACCAGGACAAGCTGGCGAAGCGCGCGGCGCAAAAAGACCGAGGAGAAAAGCCGCGGGGTCCGGAACCTAAGGAACCGAGCCCACAACCCAAGCCCTCCGATCAATATAACTTCACCGACCCGGAGAGCCGGATCATGAAAGCGGGCAACGGCCAACATTTCGAGCAGAGCTACAACGCGCAAGCGGCGGTGGAGGTAGACAGCCGCTTGATTGTCGGAGAGCGCGTGAGCCAAGCCCCTAACGACAAACAGGAATTGGTTCCGAGCGTGGCTGCGATCGGCAAGCCGGTGGAGTCGGTTGCCGAAGTATTGACGGACAGCGGGTTCTACAGCGAAGCGGCAGTCCAGGGGGTGGAACAAACTCTCACAGGCCAACCCACCGGAACGATCGTCTATGCGCCGCTGGAGAAAAAGGAACACCATCGTACGGTGAGTGATCTGGAAGAAAAGCAGGATCCCATTGCGCCGGGCCCTGGAGCCAGCACGAGCGAAGTGATGAAACATCGTTTGAAAACCGCCGCGGGCAGAGCCAAGTACAAATTGCGCCAGCAGACCGTGGAGCCGGTTTTTGGGATCATCAAGAGCGTCATGGGATTTCGACAGTTTCTGCTGCGAGGCCTAACGAAGGTTGAGTTGGAATGGCAGTTGGTGTGCTTGGCCTACAACCTCAAGCGGCTGCATCGTATGGCCACGGGGTTGAAAGCGGCTGGTCAGGGCTGAAGAAGCGACCAAAAGAACTGGCAACGCGGAAAAACCGGGCGCTCTTTCAATTGATATGCGGGGTGAGGGCTGGAGTCAGGGGCCAAAACCTGATCCTTGCGATTTCGGCAGGCCCTCGTATAGCGTCGTATCCCGCATCCCGCCTAACCTCGCCAAAAATCCATTTCCTAAGTCCGACAGGCTGCTAGCCGCCGATTTTCTTGTGCGCATTGGTAGAAAGGCTGCCACCGACCTGAACTGTATGGTTGAGAACAATCCAACCCCTTTTCTTTTGCATGCGCGGCACGAGCTGACAGCAGTTCTCATTTTGAGTCCGGCGGGCAG
>CAIZQW010000347.1 GCA_903935195.1 uncultured bacterium | reverse complement strand
GTTTCAAAAAATGGAACGCGGACAAACGCGAATTTGCCGGATCAGCGCGGAGTTATTTTGTTTTTTCCCCAGCTGCAAGTTGTTAACCCATGAATATAGGGACCTGTAATAGAGGTTGGTGAGAGGATTGGGGCTTAATAATGATTGCGAAGATTAGATAGGTTGGCGGACAGGAGTGTCCGCGATCCCAGGTTGAAGTTAAAGACAAGCGGTATTCTTCGCGGAAAGGAGTCTTGCGGAAAGGAAAATGAAACGGTATAGTTTGAGAATATTTTAACCACAGGAGCCTTTATGATTACAAAAAATACAGCGTGTGCCAGCGAAGAGCGGGCCAATATGCGGGGCGGTCTAGGGACCGTACGCGTGGATCATTGGTTCAAGCCTGAAAACTTTAAAGCCAAGGTGCGCCTTTGTGCGCGGCTGGTCATTCCGCCGGGCGCCACGATCGGCGAACATATGCATGAGGCGGATGACGAGGTCTATATCGTTCTCTCAGGAAAAGGTCGCATCCTGGAGAAGGGTGAATGGGTCGAGATCGCTACAGGTGATGCCATCCTCACCGGTAATGGCGCCTCCCACAGTGTTGAGAACACCGGCACCGAACCCCTCGTTATCGCCGCGATCATTATGGTGTATTGAAGAGAAACTCGAAACTGGATACTTGAAACTAGGCATGCCTTTGTTGGCGGCTCGACTTCGGTTTTCAGTTTAGAGGCCCAAGTTTCCAGTATCAAGTTTCATCCCCCTATGATGATTCCAAACACATTACTCTTGCCACAACAGACTATCTCTAAACCAGGCGCTGTACTCTCCCTGGTGAAGGAGGCGAGTGTGTTTGGTCCGCGCGGTGTGCTGGTGCATGGCCAGTCGCTGGTGCGCTCAGGAAAGCTGGCTGAGATTCTGAACAGCAGTTCTTTTGTCCGTGACGCTAACTGTTTTCCCCACGAAACATGCTGTTCAAGACTCTGCGCCTCTGCGCCTCTGCGGGAAAAAGCTACTCCCTCGTCTAGTCCAGGGGCACTGCCGACTGCTACTGCCGACTGCTACTCTATCCGCACCTGGGAACACACAAGCGGCGAGCCGACCGTCGAGGGTGTGGATGCCTTGCGTGCGGAACTCATGCGCGACAGGCCTGACTGGGTGGCTGCTGTCGGCGGGGGCAGTGTGATTGATCTGGCCAAGGCGGCCGCAGGACTCGTGGATGCTCCGGAGAAAACCGCCTTTTACCAGCAGAATAACAGTCGTATTCCCGCGGCGATGCTTCCTTTTATCGCCGTACCGACAACCGCCGGCACAGGTTCCGAGGCGACCGTCGTCTCGGTGCTCACCGATGCAGCGAGCTGCCTCAAGCAATCCATCCGCCATCCGACCTTCATGCCGAAGATCGTCTTGCTCGATCCAGATCTGTTATTAGACTGTCCTAAGCCGACACGGGCGGCTGCGGGTCTGGATGCTTTTATTCAGGCTTTTGAATCCTACACCAGCAAATACGCAACGCCCTTCACGCGCGCGCTTTCGGAAGTGGCGCTCGTGCGCATCAGCCAGACGCTTTTGCCCTTCTATCGGGGCGATCAACTTGTTGCGGCGGATATGCTGGAAGCCAGCTATGTGGCGGGGCTCGCCTTTTCGCATTCGCGCCTCGGGGTGATTCACGGACTAGCCCATCCGCTGGGAGCACGTTTTGATGCGGCGCACGGACTGACCTGCGCCTGCTGTCTGCCGGCGGCGCTGGCCTTTAACCGTGAAGTGGTCGCCAAGGACCTCGCCTATCTGAAAGAGCGGCACTCACTCGACGTGGAGGCGCAAGTCACGGAATGGCTCCGCGAGATGGAGCTCGAAAATCCCTTTGCCGGGAAGCAGGTGGCTGATCTGGACGCCTTTGTGAAAGAGGTTCTCGTCTCGGGGTCCACAGCCGCTAACCCGAGACCAGTCACCGCAGACGACGTTCGACAGCTTCTCTCAGAGATCCTGTCGCGGTAGTGTAGTGTCCACGCCACGGGTTTTTCTCACAGAGCCCACAGAGCTCACGGAGGAATCCAATTCAAGCATCTTTCATTTAGGATACATATTTCTCTGTGCCCTCTGCCTGTCCACAGTAGGCGTATCCGCGAAGGTGGATGCCTCTGTGAGGGACTACACTTGTAATAAACATGCTCTAGTCCTCCTACAATGCCCGCGCGCGTGTCACGGTGTATCAAATCACCTTGTCACGGGAGTGGGCGAAGTGTTAATATTAAAAGATATGCGAATGGATTGGGTTCAAACATGGGTCACAACGGTGACGGAACATGCACCGTTGTCAGAAAAGTTCTTAGACGGAGTGAGATATCTCTCCGTCTTCTTGGGTGCTTTGGTGCTTGCTTTGTTCCTAACTCCTCTCTGCCGCGAGCTTGTTCGCAAGCTGGGTATGCTTGACCAACCTGATTCGAGGCGTATTCATCAGACGCCCATCCCTCGAGGCGGAGGTCTCGCTGTCTTCTTTGCGTTTCAAGCGGTTCTCTGGCTCACTGTCTTTTTAACAGAAGCGCCCATTAGTCCGGCCTTCTCTTACACGTTCCAGACGGCTTTCCTCGTGGGGTCCTCAGTTTTGTTGCTGATTGGGTTTATAGATGATAAATGGGGAATGCGGGCCATTATCAAGCTTCTCGGACAGATCCTTGTGGCCTCTTTCCTCTTTTTTATGGGCGTGCGTATTGGCGGTATCTTGGTCGAGTTCCCGATCTGGCTGGATTACATCATCACCGTCCTCTGGATCGTGGGTGCGATTAACGCCTTTAACTTGATTGACGGACTGGACGGCCTAGCCTCAGGGTTGGCCATGATTGCCTCTATTGGTATTGCAGGCTCGCTCTTTTTTACAGGTCAGTCTTCGAGCGCTATTCCCTATCTTGCGCTTTCGGGCGCCTGCCTGGGTTTTCTTCGGTATAATTTCCATCCGGCAACAGTCTTTCTGGGGGATACAGGCAGCATGTTCTTGGGCCTTTGTATGGCGGTGTTGCCACTGGAGAGCGGTTCGCGCAAGGAACTGCTGCCAGCGATTGTTGTCCCCTTGTTGGCGATGGGCGTTCCGCTCTTTGATACCCTCCTAGCGATCTGGCGACGAACCGTCCGGGCATTGCTCCAAAAATCAGCAGTGGGACAGCAGATCGAAAAACGTTTTCGCGTGATGCAGCCCGACAAGGAGCACCTTCACCATCGTGTCTTGCAGAAGACGATGAACCAGCGTAATGCTGCCTTGGTTCTCTATGGAATTAGCGCCCTTCTGGTGGTCGTTGCGTTGTTAGGCGTTTTGTTTAAAAAACAAGGGCCGGGCATCTTCTTGCTGACCTTTATCATTGCCGTGGTGGTGATCGTCCGCCATCTGGTGCGTGTGGAGCTCTGGGATACAGGACGCTTACTCTCCAATCAACATGTCGCTATTCGCAAAGGACTGATCACACCCTTGTTTGTTCTCTTTGATCTGGCGGCCTTGACGGGAGCCAGCATTCTGGCGTACTGGACGATTTATTTAGTCCTTCCCAGGGACGTTGTGTTAACGAGGTTGCCGGTCTTTGTCGGCTCTGTATTTTTGCTGTTGGTTCTTAGCAAGACCTATCTGCGCGTCTGGAGCCGGACCAGTTTTTCGGACTTCTCCTATCTGATCGGAGCGATCTTTATGGGCGCTCTCGTGGGAAGCGCGTTTTCCTGGCTGTTTTACGGCAGAGAGCAGATTATCCGCTTTGTGATTGTCTTTACGGGGCTGGCCACGGTCCCGATTTTAGGGGTTCGACTCTTGGGGGAGACGCTGCACGGGGCAATGGCGCTCATCAAGCGCCGAAACATCCTTACTAAAGAGAATACCGAACGCATCTTGGTGTATGGCGCCGGAACGCGTTTCCGTAATTACCTGAGGAGTCGTGAGGCGCAACTCATATCAGATGAGAGTGTGATTGTGGGAATTATTGATGATCATCTGGAGTTTGCCGGGCGGGTCATCTATAACTACGAGGTGCTGGGCAATATCCACGAGATTCCGAACATTTGCGCCACAATGAAAGTTAGTCGGCTGGTGTTGACGTGTAACCTTCCCCGCGAACGTCAAGAAACCTTGCTGCGCTTTGCACGCGAGAGTCACGTGAAAGTCTATCTTTGGTCTTGTCAGGAACAGGAGCTACAAAGCTAAAGGCTCGTCAGCCAGCACTCCTGAAGTCGGCGGATGGCGTCAAAGGGGTTCGCTGCGTGACAGACAGGGCGAACCACGGCAAAATTAATTGCGCCGGCCTTACGGACAGCCCCCATATTCTCCTCGTTGATCCCACCAATCGCGACGGTGGTGAAGGGGGCCGCACGAATAATCGCCCCGGCTTGTTCCGGTCCCAATGCTGGATCAGGAATCTCTTTGGTGGGCGTTGCGTAGAGCGGTCCGACGCCGCAATAGTCTGGCTTCAGGGGCTCAGCTGCTTTTGCTTGAAGCGGATTATGCGTGGATAAACCGACGATGCGAAGCGAGGGGAAATGCTGCCGGACGTGAGGGACAGGCATATCGTCCTGCCCAACGTGTACGCCGTCTGCCTCCGCCTCAACGGCAAGCTCTGGGTCATCATTGAGAATAAAGAGCGTGGAGGAGCCTCGTGTGATGGACCGCATATTTTTTGCCGTTGCAAGGATGTTCTCCCGCAATGCCCGTTTCATACGCAATTGGACATAACGTAAGCCGGCCTTGACAGCAGCCTCTGTACAGGCCTCGTACGAGGTCACGGGATTCGTAATCACCAGATAAAGTCCGAAGGATTCAATCGCCATCTTTTTCTCCTTAAAAAGGCAGCGATCATACCATAACCTTTATTTCATGCCCAATGTTTTATAGGAACTCCTTGCTTTTCCACGCAAAAACCTGTTAACTAATAGACGGTTTTAATGATTGAGGAGGTTATTATGATTAACTGTTCCCGATGGATGATGGCAGTGGGCATAGCTGGGCTGGTCACAGCAAGTTATGGTGAACCATTTACACTCAAGGAAGCTAACCATCAGTTGATGCTTGAGCGGGGAGTGCTCGAATGGGATATGGCCTCTAGCCCTCTTCAATCCCTGCGGCCTCAGATGAAAGCCCCAGAGGGCGCCATAGACCCGAAGGTTAAAATCTATTATTCTGGCAGAGGCGAGCTTCTGAGTCTTCTGTTTTTTAAGAGCAGCAAAGAGGCCACGATGTTTGATCGCGTGGTCCTGGATGAGAATGGGAACAAGGATTTCACGGATGATCCAGTCCTGATCTTGGATTCCGAGCGGCCGCTTGATGTAAAATGGAAGGTCAAGGGCCGCGAGGCGACCGACTATCGTATCTATCCGATCAAGTCAAAGGGAGGCAACCTAGAGAATATCGCCTTCCTGCCGAAGCTCTGGCGAGAGGGGACCGTCACGCTGGAGGACAAGCCTGTCCGCGCGGTGATTCAAAACAATCATATGATGGAAAAAACGCTTCTGATTGACAGGGATGGCGATGGAAAGTTCAATTTTAACTCCCGTGAAGACCAGTTTCAGATCTCAGCCTATATGAAGATCAAAGATGCCTTCTATAAGGCTTCTGTAGGGGCTTCAGAGGATGAGTTCAGCCTTGACCCTTTCAACGGCCCGTTTGGCAAGTTGGAGGTGGCTGGTGAGCTGGTCCTCGCCGGAAGCCAAGGGACCGTGGACCTGGTGCTGATGGGCACAGAGGCAGGTAAAAACAAAAACCTTCCCAACTTCTTTTATGTGAAGACCGCTCTCACCAATCAGCCGATTCTGATCCCAGCAGGGGAATACACGATCCGTGGTGGACGTATCGCGGACACAGGAGAGCAGGGGAAGTCTATTGGGTTCCGCATGGATAAAAAGATCGTCCTCTCGCCAGAGCAGGTGACAAAAATTGTTCTGGATCAGCCTAAGGCCGAGCTGGCAATCACCCAAAACGGACGCAAGTTGACGGTTAATCGGAAAGTCGTTTCGGCGAATGACCAGGGTATCACCTATTCCCTGGGCCGTGACAAGGAACCTTTAGTTGTGGATGTCGTTGATCCGTCTGATCCCGCCAAAGTGCTGATTGGTCGTAAGAATATGGAGTATGGCTGAGGAGGCACATGTGGATGCTCGGTGAGCATCCCCGAGGAAATCAAGGCAGGGCAAAAGATCCTGGTGCGTCTTCAGAAGGGCAACGAAGAGAACCGCCTCGTGAAAGAATTTGTGGTGAAGTAGGCAAGCCCCGACCCTTTTTAGAATGTATGCGGTACCTCCAGCAAAGTCTCGCGATCGCAAAGGCGACGGTTGTTGAATCTATTCAGCAACCGATCGCCTTCTTGATCGTCGCCTCTGGAGTCCTCTCCACCTTGCTGGTTCCACTCTTTCAGTTCCATCGCTTTAGTGAGGACGGACGTTTGGCGCGCGACTCAGGCTTTTCAACCATGATGGTCTTTGGCTTGGCCCTTGCGGTCACGACAGCCGGACGAGCCGTTGCCGTGGAGATCCGGAGGGGGACGGCCGCGGCCATCATCGGCAAACCGGTGGCCCGCTCCCTCTTCGTGGTTTCAAAGTGGTTGGGCGTCTGCGGAGTGTTGCTCCTCTTCTGGCTGGGGGTGACAGCAGCTACGCTCTTGGCGGAACGGGGTTCCTCTCACTTCGTGCTGAATGACGTTTGTACGCATACCCAACACGGTGCCGATGATCTTTGTGAAACCTCGGGTTATATCATGGACTATCTGACCCTTGGACTGGGGATAGCCGGCGTTTTGGTCGCTTTAATTATTGCCGCCCTCCAACAATATCTTAAACGTAGGCGCTTTGGCGTTCATGCTTTTATCGGCATAACAGTCTCGCAACTTGTTGTTGTCGGACTCTGTGGACTTTATGATCGCACAGGACATCTCTTGTTTCTTCTCAAGGGAAGCCCCGTCTTTGTCAGTGACCTGGATTGGCGCATTCTTTCTGTTGGAACCTTGGTTCTCCTCGCGTTATTAATCTTTGCCGCGCTTGCTACAGCGTTGGCCACACGCTTGCAGACAGGTGCGACGCTGGCGCTCTGCGTGTTGGTCCTTCTGTTGGGGTTGACCGGAGATCTCCTTGCTGCACAGACATCCCTTCTCTCGGTCCAAGGCTGGCTAGCAGGCCTCTTGCCAGATCTTCAACATTTCTGGCGTTGTGATGTCTTGGCGCAAGGAGGCAGCCTTTCATGGGGATATGTTGCGGAGGCAGGGCTGTATGCGTTAAGCTGTTGCACCTTGTTCCTCACGGCAGGATGCCTCTCTTTTGCCAACCGGGATTTAGGATAAGACTATGAACCACGTCATTCAAATTAAGAATCTGGGAAAGATCTTTAAAGACTTCTGGCACCGACCCGTTGTCGAGGCGGTAAAGGATTTGAACCTGACCATCCAGCAGGGTGAAGTGTTTGGGCTTCTGGGGCCGAACGGCTCTGGCAAAAGCACAACCTTGAAGATGATGCTCGGGCTTCTGCGTCCGACGAATGGAACCATTGAACTTTTTGAGGGTCATGGGCCGGAGGATGTCGCGGCCAAAGCGCGTTTGGGTTATCTGCCCGAGGTCTCGCATCTTCATGAGTTTCTAACCCCGCGTGAAACGCTCCTGTACTATGCCTCTCTTTTTGGTCTTCCACAGGCTGATGCCAAGCGACGCACAAAGGAGCTCCTGCAGATGGTGGGACTCGAGTCTGTAGCAGACCGTGCCGTCGGAAAATTTTCAAAAGGCATGGCGCGTCGTGTGGGGCTGGCGCAGGCCCTTATCAACGCTCCGGAGTTGCTAATTCTGGATGAGCCGACCTCTGGGTTGGACCCGATCGGCTGTCGCGAAGTCAAGGATCTAGTCCGCCTACTGGCTAAGAGCGGTGTCACGGTGCTGATGACCTCACACCTGCTGGCAGATGTCGAGGATGTCTGTGACCGCGTGGCGATTATGAACAGAGGCGAACTCTGCGCCTATGGTTCAACGCGCGATCTGTTGCGTAATCCAGACGTTGTGCGCTTCTCCATCCCCGGACTCTCCGCCGAAGCCGCCACGGAGATTCGCCATCAACTCGAACAACGTGCGGCACGACCCGTGCATCAGGATTTCCCGGAGATGAGCCTTGAAGCTTACTTCCTGAAAGTCGTCTCCCCTGAATCGGATAACACAGCCTTTAAGGTGGCGCCCTTCCTCGAAAAAACCAGGTGAAGATTTTACGCAGAATTTTCGGCATCTTTCTACTCGCCTTGCGCGCTTCTTTGCGTACCAAGACGGTCTTCGCATTGTTTTTGCTGATGGCGACCACGGTTCTCCTCTTACCTGCGGTGGTGAAGGGCGATGGCACCCCCCAAGGTGATTGCCATATCCTGGTGCTCTATACGCTCGGGTTCTCGTTTGCACTCCTCTGCCTCTCGACGCTTTGGGCGGCGTGTGCGCTCTTTGCAGCAGAGATCGACAATCAACTGATCCAGCTCTCAGCAACGAAGCCGGTGCGCGCCTTTGAGTTCTGGCTCGGAAAATGGTTCGCGCTCTTACTGTTGAACGCGATCGCCCTCTTCGCTGTGTATAGTGCTGTCTATGTGCAACTCCGCTGGAAACAGCGTCAATCGGGCTGGCAGGAGAGTGTCCAATTGGTGAGTCGGAGTGTTGTGCATCCACTATTGCCCACACCTGAAGAGGAAGCACAGGAAACATACCTGCTCCTTGAGAAGCAGAAGGCGCTTCCCCAGGGGCTGAGCAAAGCACAGGTTTTGCGAGTGCTGACGACGAAGGCGCAAGAACGTTACACGATTGTGAATCCCGACGAGTCCATCTCCTGGCGTTTTCAATTGCCTAGGCCTGTCGCGACAAACGAGCTGATCACCGTTCGCCTTCGTTTTGATACTGAATACAGCACACGGACCCAAGTGTCTGGGGTTTGCCGAGTTGCCCCGGCCGCGTCTCAAGCCCCAGCCCTAGAGATCCCATTAGATGACTTTTCCCTCCAGGAGATTGAATTTGATATCTCGTGCGAGGCCTTCCAGCAGACACAAGACCTCTCGGCTATCAATCTTAGCTTTACGCATACAGGCAATCCAGCCAAAGCCTCGGCCTTGATGCTACGCTTTCGGAAGGATGTGGTCGTGCTGACACAGGGAGGGTCCTTTGAGGCGAACTTTCTGCGTTCAGCTCTTGTTCATTGGAGTGTGCTTGCGCTGCTGGCGGCCTTTGGCCTGACGCTCAGCGCCTGTTTCTCCTTGCCGGTCGCGGTCTTTACCTCGACCATCCTGCTGCTGCTCGTGATGATCGGAACCTCCGTGACTGAGGTTGTTTCAGTTGAAGACGAAAAAGAGTGGTTGAAAAAACCTGGCATTCTCGTCTCGCGAGGGGTGAGCGCCGTTGCGCATCACGCGCTTCGTATAGATCCCCTTGAGTCGGTCATTAATGGGGAGCGAATTGAAAATCGAGCCTTAGGAGAGGCTCTTCTGTGGAATGTTCTGTTGAGCCCCGCGTGCTTTGGTCTCTTGGGCATCCTGATTTTACGTCGCCGTGAACTGGCTGCTGGCGATTGAGAAAAACATGTTAAAACTGGCATACGTCTTTATTAAAATAGGACTGCTGACCGTCGGTGGCGGCTTAGCCATGATCCCGGTTGTTCAGCATGAGATGGTCACGCGCGGCTGGCTGACGCAGCAGCAGTTCCTCGAGATCCTCGGCGTCTCCCAGATGACGCCAGGTCCGCTGGCGGTCAACACCGCCACCTTTGTTGGATACCGTGTCACCTCTTTGACGAATCCCGATGCGGGCTTCTGGTTGCCTGTGCTCGGCGCCCTCTGTTGCACGATTGCGGTCTGCCTTCCCTCTGTCCTCTGCGTCAACCTCTTTGGCAAATACTGGGATACCCATCGCAACCATCCTTGTCTCCAGCGCATTTTTGATCTGCTGCGCCCCATCGTCACAGGCCTTGTCGCTGTGGCGGGGATCACGCTGATCGTCAACAGCCTGTGGAACGTGGATGCCCTGACCGTCTCCCTGCTGAAGACAAGGCCTGATCTCCCCGCACTGGTCATTGCCGCGATTGCTTTTGTTCTGACTGCTTTCACGCAAGTCTCACCCGTTCGTATCGTCTTTGCCGGACTCGCCGCAGGCCTGCTGGTGGGGATGATGGGATAGAAAAAGACGTGTTTGAATTTTAATCCTCGAATTTCTCCTCGCCGAAGCGAAGCTGTCGGAAATCCTGTTCATCCTGTCCTGCCTACGCTGTAAGCTACGGCGTGACAGGCGGAG
>CAIZQW010000346.1 GCA_903935195.1 uncultured bacterium | reverse complement strand
TGGCCGAGTGGCTGAAGGCAGTGGTTTGCTAAACCGCCGTACTGGTTAAATCCGGTACCGGGGGTCCGAATCCCCCCCTCTCCGCCATTTTGCTTTCTAAAAACCCTAACTAATCGTTGGGGTTTTTGCTTTTCTAGGAATCCAAAACTGGGGGATGAGGACCTTGGTCCGAACAAACGCGCGCAGAGGGCAAGGGTATTCCCGTAGCCCGAACGCTCGTTTGAGGCTCGTCCGGTAATCCGGACGAGAGCGATGAGCGACAGCGAAAGAGCGGCAACCCCCCCTGTCCGCCGTAGTCGTATTCGCGAAGGCGGATCTCCGCCATTTATTTAAGTGGAAAGTCAAAAGTGAAAACTTTTGGCTTTTTCGTTTGTCCTCGGGGCTTCACTGCCAACTGCTACTGCCAACTGCTACTATGCCGCCTCGGGCGGCGCGCTTACCGCTGATACGTCGCGGGGTCAACGGGGACGATATTAAAGTTGGGCGTCCAGTGGGGTGAGGCGGAGTAGAATTTCATTGCGGTGTTGAAGACCAGGTCTTGGATGACCTTTTCAGCATGACCGTCTTTCCGCATGTAGTCGACAACCTTGATCAGGGAGAGGGGGTCGGAGACGCCCCAGTCGGCGGAACCGTTGACGATCACCCGTTCCTGGCCATATTGCTTGACCATGGCGGAGACGCGTTCTGGATTCAGTTTGGAGTAGGGGTAGACGGTCATGCCGGCATAACAACCGGAGTCGAGGGTGTGTTTGATGGTCTCCTCGGTGTTGTGATCCACATCAATGCGTTCAACCGTGAAGCCATGCACCTTGACGAGGTCCAGGATGCGCAGTGCGCCGCGCAGCTTTTCAACATGGGGAAGATGCAGGATTACCGGCATCTTGCGATCCTCGGCGATCTGGAGCTGGCGCAACATCGCGTGCTCTTCATTGGGGGTGATGAGATTGAGACCGACTTCGCCCAAGGCGACGCAACGGGGATGGTCGAGGTAGGGGAGCATCCCGTCAATCACCTCGTCCGCCAGTACGCGATCATCAGCCTCTTTGGGATTCATGGCGATCGCGCTAAAGTGGTCAATGCCGAAACGGGCGGCCCGGACCGTCTCGAACTCGAGGATCAGCTTGAAGTAGTCGAAGAAGGAACCGGCATACCGGCGGTTCGAACCGAGCCAGAAGGAGGGCTCGACGCAGGCGCGCATCCCTGCCGCATACATGGCCTGGTACTCTTCGGTGGTCCGTGAAAACATGTGAATATGGGGTTCTATGATTGTCATACGCGCTCCACTAATGCCGTTGCCATAACAGAGATGCCTTCACGGCGTCCGACAGCATCCATGCCTTCGTTTGTCTTGGCCTTGACGGAGACTTGTGAGAGGTGAATATCCATGACCTCGGCGAGCCGGGTGCGCATCGCTAAGATATAGGGCGCCATCTTAGGCGCTTCAGCAATAATCGTGGCATCGGTGTTGACGATACGCCATCCAGCGCGTGCAATACGCGCAACGATCAGCGCGAGGATGTTCATACTGTCTGCCCCCTTCCATTGAGGGTCCTTGTCTGGAAAGTGCTGGCCGATATCGCCATCCGCCACAGCGCCCAGCAAGGCATCGCAGAGCGCATGCGCAAGGGCATCTGCATCGGAATGCCCTTGCAAACCGTGCTCATGCTGGAGGGCCACCCCACCTAAGATAAGTGGGCGACCTTCGACCAGCCGATGAGAGTCAAAACCTATGCCTGTACGGAACATACGGATTACCTATAACTTCACTGGAATACTGGAATGTTGGAATGATGGGAAACAATGGTTGCAACCTTGGTGTGCAGGCGTCCTCGCCTGCACAGGTACGGGCGGGGACGCCCGTACACCGATTGAGAATACCTCCATTATTCCAATATTCCACTATTCCTTCTTGTGGTATCCCACCTTACCGAGCGTCTTCAAGAACTGGCTTTTCGTCGGTGTTCAGGACGCGAGAAACCGCACCCCGTGCAATTTCGATCGTGACTTTGGGCGAGACCTCGACCAGGAAGGTGGCATCCTTAACTTCAGCGACTGTGCCGATGAGGCCGCCACCGAAAAGAATACGTTGGCCGGCGCGGAGTTCGGAAATCAGTTTCTGGCGTTCCTTCTCCTTGCGCTGCTGGGGACGGATCATCATAAAATAGAAGATACCGAATACGAGAACCATTGGGAGAAGCATACCGCTGATCCCTGCCAAACCGCCCTGCGCGGGTGCCGCGCCTTGAGCCATCATCATGAGTGTGTTCATTATGTTTTCCTTTCGCGGACAGGCGCAACGGCCTGCCCCTACGGTGTTGTTCGTAATGTTCTTGCCAACTCTTTTCGCCACTCGGCAAAGGAGTCATTGGCAATCGCTTCGCGCATCTCGCGCATAAATTCCAAATAACGGTGCATGTTATGAATCGTCAGTAACCGGACGCCCAGGATCTCGCTCACATTGATCAAATGGCGGATGTAGGCGCGGGAGAAGTTCTGGCAGCAATAGCAGGTGCACCCCTCTTCAACAGGGCGCATATCTGTCTTGTAGGAGCCACCCTTCACGGGATAGGAACCTGTGCGCGTGTAGGCTGTCCCATGACGCGCCACGCGCGTCGGGATGACACAGTCGAACATGTCCACCCCGCAGGCGACAGATTCGCACATCTGGTACATGTCGCCGAGGCCCATGACATAGCGCGGACGTTCACGCGGCAAGAGCCGTGAGCCGTCTGCGACGCCTTTGAGCATGATATCCTCGGGTTCGCCGACGCTCACGCCGCCCACGGCATAACCGTCGAAGCCCATGGCGATGAGCTCTTTTGCACAGTGCTCCCTTAAATGCGTATATTCGCCCCCTTGGACGATGCCAAAGACGAGTTGACCCGGGGCACGTGGCTGCTCGAGGCATTGCGCAGCCCATTTCAGGGTCTTGGCCACGGATTTCTGTGCGTAGTCCGGTTCGCAGGGATAGGGCATGCACTCGTCAAAACACATGGCAATGTCTGACCCGAGGATGCGCTGGACCTCCATGGACTCCTTGGGGCCGAGAAAGAACGTTGCGCCGTCAATATGGGACTGAAACGTCACGCCGTCGTCGCTGATCTTGCGCAGGTTGTTCAGGCTGAAGACCTGGAAGCCTCCGCTATCCGTCAAGATCGGTTTGTTCCATCCCATGAAGGTATGGAGTCCTCCGCAGGCGGCCATAACTTCCATGCCGGGACGTAACATGAGGTGGTAGGTGTTCCCCAAGATGATCGAGGCACCAGCAGCATCAAGGTCGCGGGGTTCCAGCGCCTTGACTGTTGCTTGCGTGCCTACAGGCATGAAAACCGGGGTGTCAATGGCGCCATGGGTAGTCCAAAGACGTCCAAGACGCGCGCCTGTATGGCGATCCTCTTTTAGGACTTCGAAGGTTCCTGGACTCTTGCTCTGTTTTTCAGGGGTCATAAAGCGGTGTAGTAAACCATAAACAAGGGCGGATTTCAACCTATCTTATTTTAAGTGCATCCACGTGGCGAGCTTGCTTGCTTTTGCCTCCGCCACAGGGGGTTCCTGAGTCTCTCTTTTTTCGGAGTGCTCCAGCGACTCAAGGCGTGCGAGCAGGGCTTGGTTGTTGGACTGAAATTGTAAGCGCTCAGATTCACGACCTCTCCGCTCTTCTGAAAGTTCAAACTCGCGTTTCTGAATTTGCTCTGATAATTCCTGAACCTTTTTGTCGCTACGTTCGCCTTCACGTGCAAGGGCTTTTAAACGATTGGCCTCGGTCTCTGCAGCCTGGAGTTTGCGTGTCAATTCGCGTGCACGCTCTTCAGCGGCTCGCATGTCACGATCATGGGTGAACCGGAGGTTGTCAAATTCGGTTCGGATACGAGCGGATGCTGGATCAGAGGTCTGTTCACGCGCGCTCAGGCGCGTCATCTCTGCTGGGCTATTGCCCAGTTTCCGCGTCAGAGTCTGTTTGCGTTCTTGAAGCGCGTCTGACCGCTTAGCAGAAAGCTGTTTGAGCTGCTCCAGATGTTGCCGTTCCACCTCTTGGTCCTGGCTAAGGATCTCTAGTTCTTGCTTGAGGAGCTGAAAGACAGCAGCCTGATCTGAGTAGAACTGTGCAATCTTCTCGGGAGATTGCGAACTAAAGCGTTCCAGCTCGGTGATCTTTTCTAAGTATTCGGTGTCGCGTGTGTTGGCCATGGAGAGCAGGTCGGCAAAATCACGTTCAGCGTCGAGAGCCTTGGCTTGAGCCTTTTTGGTCTCTTCAACGCATTTCTCATAGGCGAGGTGGAGTTTATTAAAATCCTCTTTCATCTGTTCGGTCCGTGACAGAACATCGCCATACTGACGTTCGACAGCTTCTGAGAGCGAGAAGGCCTCGTGTCTCTCCTTCTCGCGGCGTTCACACTCATCACGCCATTGAACAATCTCGAGGCGTGCTTGGTTGAGGTGTTCTGCTAGCTCTGTGGTCTTGCGATCGCTCTCGGCGCTCTTTCCCTCTGCAACGTTCACCGCCTCCTTGAGGCGCTCTAACTCCTCTTTCAATGAATCGGCTACCGCAGCCTTCTGGGAGATACCCTCTTGAAGTTGATCCCGATCGCTCTTCGCAGCATTTAATTCTTCATGGAGCTCTTCCAGTTTCAATAGTTCAATCGCTTCGCTATCTTCGAGTTTAACTTGTTCGCTTCCCAGCGCGTTGAGTTTGTCTTGTAGCTGATCGCGCTCAGTCTTTAGGATATCCAGTTGCTCTTGGATCTCGGCAAAGTTTATTTCGGCTTCTGCTAGCTTGTCCTGTAAGCGCTTCTGTTCCTGGATAAGTGTTTCATCGGCAAGAGGGGATGTTTCGTCTTTTGGGGGTGGCTCCAGAAAGAGTCGTGCGGTCATCTCTTCAACTTGCTCTTCCAGTTTCTTGTTTTGGCCGCGAAGCTGCTCGGCCCGCTTCTCGGCAGTGCGCAGATCCTTTTCCGCATTTCGCTTGAGAGTATCACAGAGGGTTTGCAACTCAGTGACCTTGCTTGCGAGTGCGTCACGCTCTTGGGTGAGTTGGTTCGCGGTACGCGTGGGTCGGCCAGCGGCTTCAGGCTGTGCGCGCTCGTTGAGTTGGAGTTCCAATTCCAGAATGCGTTGGGTGAGTGCCTTTTGTGAGGGATTGGCGACCTTATCGGCGGCAGCTTTCGTCTTCTCTTCAGAATCGTCAGTCAGATCCACTTCATCGGCGGCAATAATCTGTGCAGTCTCGCTTACCTTGCCACTCTTGACGAGGGCTTCGGCTGCTGCACGATTGAGGGGACCGCGCAATTCACCCTCTCCGTCGTCGACATACCATTGCATTTTGAGAAAAGGAAGAGAGACGGCTGGGACCCATTTCTTGCGGTCGGTTGAGACGTCGTGTCCAGGTAATACGCGTCCTTGTTCCGCCCACACAACGAGTCCCTCCGGGGTCACGGGACCAAACACCGTATCCCCTCCCGTCCGTAAGAACCACTGCTCTTCTTGGTTGTTGGCTTGTTGTGCCATAGCTACTTCTCCGTTATGACTTCCGCTTAAAGATGTTCATCCCTTGAGCGCCCAAGCGCTCCAGTTCACGCCGCGCCTGCTGTTCAATATCCGCCATCGAGGGATTAGAATGTTGTCTGGAAGCGTGGGCGTCATGTGGGGTGGGTGCCGGCTCCGAAACTTCAGGAGAGGGCTTCGCTTTTTTATGCGGACGCTCAGGTGGCGTGACCTCGACAACCTCGGCCTCGACATAGGTTCGCTTGACAGTCGGGGGTGGGGGTGTTGCCAAGTGCTTTTCCAGTGTTGTCTTCAGCTCTTGCATCTTTGTGGTCAACTCACGCACAATGTATTCGATGGCAAGGCGTTGAGATTCGCCTGTTACGCGCATCAGTTGTTCCTGCCACTGGTTAAGCGCGTGCTGGGTTCGTTCGAGCAGGTGTTCATGTCCGTTTTCGAGTTTCGTAGACAGCCGCTGAACAGTCTCCTCTTGGCCTTTGTCGAGGTGTGTGGTTACAGCAGAACCTATCGCCTCCACGGTTCTTGCCCCGACGGCGTTGAATTCTTCGTTAAGCCGTTGAAGCGCCTTCCCTTGATCCGTGAGCAACGCAACAAGCGGCGGGGTCTCCTGTTTTAATGCGTGGGAGAGGTCGGAAAAGAGCTGAGCCTGAGAGGATGCAAACGCTGACGTGAGCTGCTCAGATACCTTTTTGAAAAGGAGCTCGAGCGTCAGAACCTGTTGCGGGTTAGTGAGGAGTGCTATTGTCTCCTTCACGAGCGTCTCGAGGCGCTCTGCAGAGAGGGTGGTGCTCCCTTGTATGTCGAGAACGGCAGCCTTGAGCTCCTGCTGGTGGCTGGCGAGTTGCGCCATGGCGTCCTTCAAAGCGGCCTCTCCACGTTCGGCCACGAGGTGGGCATGCCCTTTCGTGTCGCCGATGGAAGCTTTGAGCTCCTGTTGCTGAGTGGCGATCTGTGCTAAGGCGTCCTTCAGCACCTTCTCGACACGCTCAGTAGAGAGGTTGGCATGCCCTTGCGTGTCACCGATGGAAGCTTTGAGCTCCTGTTGCTGAGTGGCGATCTGTGCTAAGGCGTCCTTCAGTACTTTCTCAACACGCTCGGCAGAGAGGTTGGCATGCCCTTGTGTGGCGAGAAGGGTAGCCTTGAGCTCCTGCTGCTGGCTGGCGAGGTGCGCTAAGGCATCCCTCACTGTGGGATCGACAGGGGCCACGAGGCTGGCGCTCTCTTGCGTGGTGGCGACAGAAGCTTTGAGCTCCTGCTGGTGAGAGACGAGGTGCGCCATGGCATCCTTCAGTGCCGTCTCGACACGTTCGGTCACGAGGCTGGCATTGCCTTGTGTGGCGACGACGGCAGCCTTGAGCTCCTGCTGGTGAGAGGTGAGTTGCGTCAGGGCGTCTTTCAATGCGGTCTCTAGTCGCTCGGCAGAAAGGCGATCACTCCCGTGTGTTGTGGTGACGGTAGCCTTAAGCTCCTGCTGCTGGCTGGTCAGTTGAGTCATGCACTCCTGCACAAGAGTCTCGATGCGCTCAAGGGAGACGAGCCGTTGCTCGGTTCGATGAAGGTCTTGCTCGCGTGCGAGAAGCTGAGCATGGATATGGGAGAGTTGTGTGTTCGTTTGATCAAGTTGCGTGACGAGTTGCTGCTGAGCCTGCTCCGTTTGGCTGGCATAGTGTTTGTGGGCTTTTTCGCAGGCTTCAGCCCGAGCCTCGGAGGTGGCAACATGAATTTCAACCTGCTGCAGTTGCTTCATAATGTCATGCGAGCGCTGACGCTCCAAACTCAGTTGACGTTCTAAAGCAGGTACAGCGTCTGACTCCTCCTTTTTTGGAGGTGGAGAGGCGGGGGCGGGGATCACCTGGGTCTTGGATGTCGGAAGGTCGGTGGGCGCACGTTGGAAGGTGATGGCATCAGCGGGTATCGCCCCCTCCTTCTTTAAGGCCTCGAGTGCCTGCTTGTGGATGGGCCCATAGAAGGCTCCAGGAGAGACCTCTGCAACCCAGACCATCTCTAAATCGGCAAAGTGGGTGACCGGTGTCCAAACCTTCTCATCTTCGGAGACCGTGTTGGTAGGGGCTAAGCGACCATCCTTGGCCCAGAGTTTGAGCGTCTCAAAGTTTACGGGGCCAAAACGTTCACCGAGCTCGTTCATCACAAGCCAATGTTTATCGTCCCCTCTATTCTTTTGTTGAGAAGCGGCATTCATATGCATATAATACCTAAAAATGAAAAGCGCCTCAAGGAGGATGCGTCCTGAAGAAATAAAAAAGCGATCATCTATAAACGGGCTTGACTTTAGAGGGCTGATAAGTTTAAATAAAAGCACCTTTAAGAGGTGAGGACGTTATGAAGAGAGTATCGTTTACAGGCAAGTTTAATCGAATTTTTGCGTATGCCTACGCAGAGTCGATCTCGTTTTCACTGTAGATGTTATGCCTTTTAGACCTGAATAAAACAAATAACCTGCAGTGAACGAACACTGCGGGATTTTTTTTTGGAGCACGTATGATTATCACGTTGAAGAGTAACAGCTCGCCCCAGCAAGTCGCACACCTGAGGTCGTGGCTGGAAGGGCAGAATATCGGCGTCCATCCCATAGAAGGCAAGTTTCAAACGGTGATCGGCCTGATTGGGGATACGTCGAAGATTGATATTGAGTGCCTCGAAAACTTGGAAATAGTGGAAAAAGTCATTCGGATCACGGAGCCCTTCAAAACCGCCAACCGGAAGTTTCATCCCGAGGACACCATCGTCTCTGTCGGAGAGGCCAAGATCGGGGGGCCGCACTTCGGATTGATTGCCGGGCCCTGTTCCGTCGAGTCGGAAGAGCAGATCCTGGAGATTGCGAAGCGGGTGAAAGCCTCAGGCGCTACACTGTTGCGCGGTGGCGCATTCAAACCCAGAACCTCCCCCTACGACTTCCAGGGACTCGAAGCACAGGGGCTTAAGTTGCTCTCGCTGGCCAAAAAGGAGACAGGGTTGCCGATTGTCTCAGAGCTCATCTCTATCAATCATCTCGACCTTTTTGCAGATGTAGATGTCATTCAGGTCGGTGCGCGGAACATGCAGAACTTTGATCTGTTGCGCGAGTTAGGACGCACCCATAAGCCGATCCTGCTGAAACGCGGCTTGGCAAGTACCATCAAGGAATTGCTGATGAGCGCAGAGTATATCCTCGCGGGTGGCAATAAGAATGTGATCCTCTGCGAACGGGGTATTCGGACCTTTGAAACCTACACGAGGAACACGCTGGATATCTCGGCGGTTCCTGTGATCCAAGAGCTTAGCCATTTGCCCATCATCATAGATCCCAGTCACTCGTGTGGAGTCGCTCGTTATGTTAAAGCCCTCTCGATGGCCGCTGCTGCGAGTGGTGCGAATGGGATTATCGTTGAGGTTCACAATGATCCAGCCCACGCACTCTGCGATGGCGCGCAGTCGTTGACCCCGGCACAATTTGATGATTTAGCGTCGCATGTGCGACGAATCGTGGAGGTTTGTCATTCATGAAAATTGGGGTCATTGGACTAGGCTTAATTGGGGGTTCACTCGCAAAGGCCCTTCGGGCACGGACCCCGCACGAGGTTTGGGGGTTTGACCGTTGCGAGGAAACCCTCGTGGCGGCTTGTGCTTCCGAGTCACTGCAGGGCGTGTTAAGTTTTTCAGACCTCTCTTCTTGCCAGGTTATTATCATTGCCCTGCCTCCTGTTGCCTGCCTTTCCTTCTTGAGGGAGCAGGCGGCGAAGATCGCCCCGAAAACGTTGGTGATCGACTGCTGCGGCGTCAAGCGTTCGATCTGCAAGGTGGGCTTTGAGGCGGCGGCGAAACACGGTTTTCATTTTATCGGGGGACATCCCATGGCCGGACGGGAGTTCTCAGGTTTTCAGGCAGCCCAGGCGACACTCTTTAATCGCGCGGTCATGTTGTTGATTCCGAAAGCAGACGAGGATCAAGCCGTCATCGCGCAAGCAGAAGAGCTCTTTTTGTCCATGGGTTTTGTACGCGTGATGCAGACGAGCGCGGAGAAGCACGACGAGATGATCGCGATCACCTCCCAGCTGGCCCATTTGGTTTCAAATGCATACGTTAAGAGTCCGCGTGCCGGGCAACATCGTGGTTTTTCAGCTGGCAGTTTTGCTGATCTGACGCGCGTGGCCAGGCTGAATGAGACGTTATGGACCGAACTTTTCCTCGAGAACGGCGATTTCTTGATCCGAGAGATCGATGAGTTGACCGCCTCTCTGAACGAGTATCGCCAGGCGATCCAAGATGGGGATGCCGCAAGACTGTGTGCCCTGTTAAAAGCAGGACGTGAATGTAAGGAGCAGCAAGATGAACATAGATAATCTGAGAGGCCAGATAGATGTTATCGATCAGAAACTGATTGATCTTTTTAAAGACAGGATGCAGATTACACTGGAGATCGCGAAGTACAAGAAGGCCAGTGGGATGCCTGTCTTTGATGTCGCACGCGAGCGGAGTCTGTTGCACAGAGTCTCTGAGCGCGCGGGAAGCGAATTCGAGATTTATATGCGCGTCTTCTTCTCGATGCTGATGGATGTCAGTCGCTCGTATCAGCATAAATTTTTAGCAGAGGCTTCCAAGTTAAGCGCGACGATTCAGAAAGCTGTGGAGCAGACTCCCCAGCTTTTTCCTGAAAAAGCGCTCGTCGCCTGCCAAGGGATGGAAGGGGCGTACTCCCAGTATGCCTGTGAGAAGCTTTTTACGCTTCCGGATATTATGTACTTCAGTTCTTTCGAAGGCGTGCTTCAGTCCGTACGAAACGGACTCTGTCGCTATGGTGTATTGCCGATTGAAAATAGTACCGCGGGATCGGTCAATCAGATTTATGACCTGTTACAGCATCACGATGTCAAAATTGTGAGAACGGCACGTATTCAAGTGGCACATACGCTCCTGGTCAACAAAGGGGTGAAGCTTGCGGATGTGAAGGAGATCATCTCGCATGAGCAGGCGCTCGCACAATGTTCGATCTTTTTGGCAGGTTTGAAGAATGTGAAGATCACCGTGTGCGAAAATACAGCTGCTGCAGCCCAGAAAGTGGCGGAAAGCAAGCGGAAGGATTTTGCGGCGATCTCCTCGAAGGCCTGTTCAGAAATCTATGGGCTTTCGGTCATCGGAGACGGCGTGCAGAATAATGACGGCAACTATACGCGCTTCATTTGTATCTCAAACGAACTGGAGATTTACCCAGGAGCCAATCGTACCAGCTTCATGATGGTCATTCCGCATAAGCCAGGCGCGCTCTATCGCGTGCTGGTGCGTTTCTATGCGCTGGGAATGAATCTCGTCAAGCTGGAGAGCCGTCCGATTCCAGGGCGCACCTTCGAATTCATGTTCTACTTTGATGTCGAGAGTCCTGTCTATTCGCCAGCGCTCATACAACTCATCGGGGAGCTGGAGAGCTCGATTGAAGATTTCCGCTATCTCGGAAGTTATTCGGAAATGGTGTAGAGAATGGAACAGTGGAATATTGGAATGTAGGAGTAATGAGACT
>CAIZQW010000345.1 GCA_903935195.1 uncultured bacterium | reverse complement strand
GGATGCAGCTTGCCTTTATTGATCCATTCGGTGTGAAGTGCGAACAAGGAATAGACTTTCTCGCAGGCCGTGATGACTTGCTTTTGCAGCAGCTTGCGGTCCACCAAATCGATGTGCTTGTCGAGCATCCCATGAAAATAGGCCAGCGTATCGCAGTTGGGCAATTCCACCCCCTGATCGCACATGCTCAAGAGGCTTTGCCCCACTTTGGCCGAAAGTTCCCGGGCACTTCGAGATACGACTCCACACTGGGGTGTGAGAAAAATAAATTAACGAACCGGGGAAAAACGCAAAAAGGCCTGCAAACAGAACGGTGTGGATAATTCTGGAACGAAACAGGCGCTACAGTGGGCATTGCCGATGCCTGAAGGGCGCTGGCGGAAGCTGGTTCAGAATTAAGTCTGCTGGTTTGGCTCCGCTCTCCCCCCGGTCCACAAGGCAAATGCCACCCGCTTTTCCTACGTCAAAAAAATGTTAATAATTATCGCGCAAAGGCTTGACACAGAGGCACTTATGTGGAATTTTTTTGGCATGCTAAGTGACTCTGTACCAACGGTTTACAACAACCTGTCCCACCCGGCCCTGCGCCTCGTCGAGGACTGCCCCTCCTTCCGGATTTGCCCGGAACTCCCCGATCTTGCCTGGGTCGCCTTGGGCATCCAGCGCGCCCTGCACGAATCGGCCACCGGACGCGCTTTTCTCCAAACCCACGGCTTCGATTGGGCGGGCTGCCCCGACTTTTCCCATTACTTCCAAGCCCTCAAAAGCCCGCGCCGGCTCTGTCTGCTCCAGGATCTCAATGGCCTGCTGGCCCGCCACCTCAATGCTGGTTTGCCCGATGAGCTGGCGATGTTCCCCCAGTTGGAGAATTTCGACCTCTATGCCGGTGATGGCCACTGGCACAAGGCCGCCAGCCATGATCCGACCCTCGATGAAAAGATTTATGCCACCGGGCATTTCTATGCCTTGGACCTGCGCCGCCGCACGCTCTACCGTCTGGCCACCGCCCAAGGCAAAAAAGAGCATGACATGCACGCCCTCAAACGGCTGGCCAAGGACCGGCTCCGGCAAGGCGCGCCGCGGAAACGCCAAGTGATTTATGTCTGGGACAAGGCCGCCATCGATTTCCGCTTTTGGCATAACCTTAAAACCACCGCCGGCATTTACTTCATCAGCCTGGAAAAAGAGAACATGACTTTGGCGGCCTTGGGCGAGAACACGTGGGACAAGACCGAGGCGATCAACCATGGCGTGCTCCATGACGAACTGGTCATCAGCGCCAGCGGGATCAAGCTCCGGCGGGTCACCTGCCAAGCTCCCGACACCGGTGAAATACGCGTCTTCCTCACCACCGAAATGACCCTGCCCCCAGGCCTCATCGCCCACCTTTACCATCGGCGCTGGCGCATCGAGAAGGTGTTCGATTGCTTGAAAAACAAGCTCAACGAAAAGAAATCCTGGGCCACTTCACCCTCGGCCAAAGCCGCGCAGGCGGAGTTCCTCTGCCTGACCCATAACTTGATCCGGCGCCTCGAGGAGGAACTGGCGGCCAAAGAGGGGATCATCAACCAACCCGATTGCTTCCGGCGCGCCAAACGGTTGGACCAACAAAAGGCCGCCACGCAAGAAGCGGGGCGCGCGTGGCCCAGCACCTGGGACACCCTCTGCAAGCCCGTCCAATACTCCGTCAAACTCATCCGCTGGTTGAGAACCTCCATCCAATCCCGGCTTGCCTGGACCACCGCCTTGCCCCGTCTTCAGGCCCTTTACGCCACGTTATGAACCAGAATTATCCACACCGTTCTGCCAGCATGCCAAAAATTGCATGCAAAAAAATGATGTTAATAGGGAGGTTTTGGATTCTCCTGATCCGGCTGGCGGCAAGGAACCAGAGTTCTCTGGTCGGCGCCTGGTGCATATCCCGGTCATTCACAGCCAGGCGGAGATGGGCAGCCTCAGCCCGGCCATCCAGGCACTCGCGGTCCGGAAGCTGGGTGCTCAAGGCTGGGAGCGCAACCTGGCGATGATCGATGGCCTCTGGGCAAATATTGAGCAGGCGATCGATGGCTGGTCCTTGCCCTACGCAAAAGTGCGCCTCTACCAGGATGGCCTGCCCGTCTGCGGGCGGGAGCTGGAGATTGTCTCGGATCTGGCCAAGACGGGCAGCCGCAACCACCAACTGCTGCTGCGGCTGAAGGAGCGCGGCGCCACCTTGATGGGGACCGAGTCGGCCGCGCTGCTGGTGGAGGAATACACGCTCATCAAACAAAGGATGGCCACGGGCGGCCCGGCCGCGGCCGCAGGCCTGGAGGCCCTCCCTCCCGGGCGCAGCCAGTCCTTGCTCCGGCGCCGGGATCAAGCCATCGCGGAGCGCATCAACCAAACGCTGGGCCCGAGATC
>CAIZQW010000344.1 GCA_903935195.1 uncultured bacterium | reverse complement strand
TGGGCGCGCGACGGATTTCTTCGGTTACGCCGCCAGGCTGAGACAATCGTTGCCGGCAGCATGGGCATTGAGGCGCTCCCTCCAGAATTGATCGCGGCGTCGGCTGGCGTGGATGGAGCGCAAAGCCAGGATGTTTTCGGCCCCGGGCCTTCCCCAGAACCTGCCCGCCTGTTTGCAGCGGGAGCCGATGACGGTCTTGCAGCCAGCCTCGATGACGCCCGAGCCGATAAAGAGGCCCTGGCGCCGGAAGGTCCGCTACTGCATTCGTTCCACATTGTGAACAAAGTACTCCAACGCCTCCTGGACCTTCTGAGACTGCGGCTTACCGGCGCATTCGGCGCGGGTCTCCTGAATGAGGTTTTGGACGCCGTTACCCAGTAGGCGCCGGACCCAGCGGCTGCGCCGCGCCTTGTATTCGGGGTGTTCTTTGCTGCCCAAGAGAGCCGCCACCACCTTGCCGGCGTGCTCGGCACCATGCTAGAAATCTACGATCTGGATGGCGGCCTTGAAATTCAAGCGGCCCCTGTTCTCCAGACCAAGGGCACCAGCGATGAGCAGGACGACTTTCGGAGCTTGGCTCATCCCCCGGCGGATAGCTTCTTGGCGCAGCAGCGGGCCAAAATCCTCCAGTGGCCCCAGGTTGGAGACGTAGGTGGTGGCTTCGTAATCCCGCACCGGATGCCCCTTTGAGTCGGTTTTGTGCTGGGTGAAGACGCACCCCAGATAGGCCGAGCGGGTCTTGGCAGTGCCGTCGGGTTGCTTGCCCGCCCGGCCCTTGAGTTCCGCCGGACGCATGGGCACCCCCGTGGCATCCCCGCTGATATAGCAGATGGGCACGGGCTTGCTCTCCGGCAGCGGCTGCAAGGCCTCTCGCTCCTGCCAGGTCTGTGCGGCGGCTCCGACCTGCTGGACCAAACGTTGGATCTGGCGAGCGGAGATAAGAATGCCGCCGGTCTCTTTCAAATGTTCCTCGGCCTTTTGGTAACTGGCTTCATCCGCTCCCTCCAAACACACTAACCGGGCCAAAGCTGGGGTCTTGCCGCCGGCTAAACCCAGCGCCGCATCGGCGGGATAATGCCCCAACTGCTGGCCTTCATGGTAGTAGTAATCGCGCAGGATTTTGAAGGAGCCGAATAGGCAATCGCCGGTGAGGGCCACGCGGCCCTTGCGCGCGGAGCCTGGTTTGGCCTGATAGCCGGCATCGATCCGATCGGCCAGCTTTTGAAACAGGTAGCCCATCAGTTGATTGGTGGAGTGGAAGACGGCGGCGCGCAGCAGCACTTCGAAATCCAGTTCCTCGACGGCGAGGTGGCCGGCGTCGGTGGCCAGGAAACGGGCCATTAAGCGCTGGATTTCCTCATCTTGGGCGAGGCGGACCTGGGGGCTGGAGGGGGCGGTTTGGCCCGGGGCTTTTCTTTTGAGCCGATGCCGAGTTGGGCCCGGGTCAGCTCGACGACTTGCTGGGCATATGCCTGGGTGAGTTGCTGGAATTGGTGGTAGCCCTCAAGGGCTTGGCGGACCTCGGGAACCTTATCCTGAGGAATGTAGCGGCACTGGTTGGCACCATTTTCCCAGGAGTTGAGGTTGTAGTAAGGGCCGTTGGGGCCTTGGCGGATCACGGAGCGAGCGCCGTGTTCCATGTGCTGGATTTGGAGGATTTGTTCCAGGAGGTTTTGAGGCGTGATGAGCTGGTTCATGGGGGAGATATATATGTACCTCTATACTGGCGAGTGACGGTTTCATGCGGCTTGGCGCAGGTCGTCCGCGAGCAAATCGGGGCATTTGGCCCAGCAAATTCGCGGGGCCACGAATTTCTTGAACGCATGGGTTATTGGCAAAGACACGAGAAATTGGGGCCAGTGCTGGCGCAGCGCGCTGGCCACCACCAGTTCAGAGGGGACGCCTTTGATATTGGCGGTGCGC
>CAIZQW010000343.1 GCA_903935195.1 uncultured bacterium | reverse complement strand
GAAGAAGCCTGTGAAAAGGCCTCGATCGTCATGATTCTGTTGAACGATGCCGCCATCAAGCATGTGTGGGCTCGTATTCAGCCTTACATGACCCCAGGCAAGGCTCTCTATTTCTCGCATGGCTTCGGCTGGGTTTATCGCAAGCTGACGGGTGTGAAGGTGAGCGCAGATGTGGACGTCATCATGGTGGCGCCCAAGGGTTCAGGTACCTCGGTGCGCCGTAACTTCCTCGCCGGCGTGGGCATCAACTCCAGCTTCGCCATCGCGCAAGACGCGACAGGCAAGGCGCTGGATCGTACCCTCTCGATCGGCATCGGCGTCGGCTCTGGCTACCTCTTCCCGACCTGCTTCGAACACGAAGTAACCTCTGACCTCGTCGGCGAACGTGGCGTCCTGATGGGCTGCCTCGCGGGTGTCATGGAAGCTCAGTACGATGTGCTGCGCAAGAATGGTCACAGCCCCTCGGAAGCCTTCAATGAAACCGTTGAAGAGCTGACCCAGAGCTTGATCCGCCTCGTGGACGAAAACGGCATGGATTGGATGTACGCCAACTGCTCAGCGACAGCTCAGCGCGGCGCATTGGATTGGAAGCCCCGCTTCAAGAAGGCGACGCTCCCAGTCTTTGCTAAGCTCTATGAAGAAGTCAAGAGCCAGCGCGAAGCCAAGCACGTCATCAAGACCTGCGGCACGCCTGACTACAAGGCGAAGCTCGAGAAGGAACTCAAGGTAATCCGCGATTCCGAAATGTGGCAAGCTGGCGCAGCCTGCCGCAGCCTCCGTCCGAACGAGAAAGCCAAAGCAAATGCTGCTAAGGCTAAGGGCGTTTCCGGCCGTGGCTCGAACTAAGAAGAGTTAGCTCTTCAATCAAAAAACCGCAGGATTTATTTCCTGCGGTTTTTTATTTTGGCCATGCATTCGTCACCAGCCCCGGCGGATCACCCGCCCACAGCTGTACAACCTCAGATGGAATCGGTTTGACAAAACCCGCAGGATGGTTCCCGGCACGCACGATGCTGACAACAAAAAACCCTGCAATAAGTACGATTGCGCGTTTCATGTTTTTATCACCCTGAGAACTTGGCGAAGGATGGTAGGCGCTGAGGGACTCGAACCCCCGACATACAGAATGTAAATCTGTCACTCTAAC
Source organism: uncultured bacterium (assembly GCA_903935195.1). Taxonomy (GTDB): domain Bacteria; phylum Verrucomicrobiota; class Kiritimatiellia; order RFP12; family UBA1067; genus CAIZQW01. Next base: position 15,403 of record CAIZQW010000343.1, on the reverse strand, counting down.
CAACTGAGTTAAGCGCCCTTTGAAGAAAGAGAGCGTTAGTTTGCCATTTCCCTTGTTCGTTTGCAAGCGGAAAGGGGAGAGAAGAAGTTCTAAAGTGCTAAAATTCCAAAGTTCTAAAGTTGGGAGAGTGCTTACGGCTACGTGCACATCCTGAAACCAGTCGGGGCTCCATCTTTTGGACTTCACGCTTAAGCCTTCTGTGTGATAGACTTTTAAAACTTTCAAAACATAGGAGGTTTTATGCCATCACTCAAGGGAACACAAACAGAAAAGAATCTGCTGAAGGCTTTCGTCGGAGAGTCCGCAGCTCGCAACAAATATACCTACTGGGCCGGACAGGCGAAGAAGGAAGGCTTTGAACAAATCGCCGCGATCTTCCAGGAGACCGCAGACCAGGAGAAGGAACACGCGAAGCGTCTCTTTAAGTTTCTCGAGGGCGGAGAGGTCGAAATCACCGTGACCCTCCCTGCAGGTGTTATCGCGACCACGCTTGAAAACCTGAAGCACGCAGCCGAGGGCGAGGAGTATGAGTGGCAGACGATGTATCCAACCTTTGCAGCAACCGCCAAGGCTGAGGGATTTAGTGAGATCGCTGGCACCATGACCTGCATCGCTAATGCAGAAAAGTATCATGGCGAACGTTACCGCGCTTTTGCGGCGAACATCGCGGCGGGTACGGTCTTTAAGCGCGACACCAAGACGGTCTGGCGCTGCCGGAACTGCGGTTATCTGCATACTGGCATGGCCGCTCTAGACAAGTGCCCGGCCTGCGTGCATCCGCAAGCTTATTTCGAAGTGCTGTAGAATTTTTACCGCAAGGAACGCAGAGAACACAGAGGAAAGAGATATACACCTAATTGCAAAACTAAGCATTTAGAAGTTGATCTTTGAGCTCTTTGTGTTCTTTGTGGTTATATCAAGTTAGAAAAAAGGAGAATAGTGATGAATATGAGGATGATAGCAGCTTTTATAGCTGTTGGTGCTACAACCCTTTCGACACTGGCTGCGCTGTATGGTGACACGCCCAATGACACGCATGCGTGGAGCGTTCATGACATGAACCGCCCACGGCCGAAGGTTATTCAGGCTGAGGCCGGCAAGCCGCCATCCGATGCCATCGTCCTCTTTGACGGTACGAACCTGGATGCCTGGTGTATGTCCAAAGACCAGGGTCCGTGCAAGTGGAATCTCGTCGATGGCGCCATGGAAGTCACCAAGGGCGAAGTCCGTACCAAGCAATCTTTCGGGGACTGCCAACTCCACATCGAGTGGGCTTCGCCTGCCGCAGTCAAGGGCGAGGGACAGGGACGCGGCAACAGCGGCATCTTCCTCATGGGACAGCATGAAGTGCAGGTTCTTGACTGTTATAACAATGAGACCTACGCCGACGGACAGGCGGGATCGATCTATGGCGAGACGCCTCCGCTGGTCAATGCCTGCCGCAAGCCCGGCGATTTTCAGACCTATGACATCATCTTCCACCAGCCCGTCTGGGAGGGTGATGTGATGAAGCACCCGGGATCTATTACGGTGCTGCACAATGGGGTCCTGATCCAGGACCACTGGGAGTTTGAAGGAACCGCCACGCATAAGACGCGCAAGCCGCTGACGAAGAAGTATGAGGAGAAGCTCCCCCTTCGCATCCAGTATCACGGGAACCCTGTGCGTTACCGTAACATCTGGATCCGCGAGATCCCGTCACGTTATGCAAACACCACGCATGGCGGTCCGGGCGCAAAGAAGGAGGCTGTGATGGCGCTCCGCAAAGAAACCGCCACCACGCTGGAGAAGAACGTCAAGTGGGACAATCCCAATAAGGTTGAGACGCTTCGCCAGATGATGGAGGTCGTCAGTTACGAGAAGACCGATGCCCGGATGGAGCCTTTGAAGAAGCTCGGCGCCGCTTATCTGGAGGAGCTTGCAAAGTTGGATGCCGAAGCCTTGAAAGCCAAGAAGTCGGATATCATGGCCTTACGTGGCGACACCCAAGTGCTCATCAGCAACGGCGTCTTCTCGGACACCTGTAAACTGCGCGCCGGCCTGCAGAAGATCATTGACGAACAGGGGTTTGAGAAGAAAAGATAGCAGTGGCAGTCGGCAGTAGCAGTTGGCAGTTAAGAGACTGACGAACATCTTTTCTCACAGAGGCACAGAGGTCACAGAGGCGTATTCATCAAGCACGAAAGATAAAGCTTTTAGTATGTTGATCCCTTAGCTCTGTGCCCTCTGTAACTCTGTGAGAAAAAAACAAGGTTACTCGGCGAAAATATAGACCAGCGGGAGGCGTGCCGAAAGGGCGCGAACCGCTGGCATTATTTTTTTGAGAGGGGCGTTGCGCGGAGCGAAAACGAAGAGTAGCTCGACCTTTTTGCTATCCTTGTCTCCGACACGTTTGACAAGGCCCGGCAATTCGCTTACGTCAGAAAAGGGATAATCCTTTGGGGTCAGTTTCGGATCTAGCCCCTCGCCGCTCCAGTCCTCTTCAATATAGGTCAACCGATTCGTCTCGCCCAGTAAATAGACTTCAAAGGGTTGCGGCAAGCGTCCCTCGCGTTTACGCCATGCCTCCTGGGGTAAGAACGCACGCGGATAGAGCCCGTCTTGTGTCTTCCCGTGAAGCTTAATGCCTTTGCCGTCCAATAAGTCAAAGAGTCGCGCGAGCTCTACGGCCTGAGCCACGGTCATCTCCTCGGACATAGTCAACGTCACAAAGAGGTCTTCTCCGCGTTCTGACAAGAACTTCATCCAGGTCATCACCTCTGTCAACGTCCCCTTCTTGATGACCTGCCCCTTCAGATCCTGACAGACCAGTGCCGGCTCCTTCGTGTCAGAAGGCTGTGCAGTCAGAAAAAGATGGGTTGTCCGCAATCCGCCATCCGACAAGAGCATCGGCTTGATCACGACCTCAAGCACATCGCCATACGCCATCTTTACCGCCAAGACCGACCGGCCATACGCCAACCCTTTGGAGGCAAGAAGGGGAAGGTCAAAGAGCGTCTCCTCTTCGTTGTAGAGGGCCATCACCGAACATGGTTGCTCGTGATCCACACTGCAGTCATTCTCTTTCCACGTTCCCCCGGCAAAGACAAGCCCTCCTGAGCCATATAATGGCGCTTCTGTGGAGACCTCCTTGATCACGGATTGCAAAGGCCGCGCTGATTCGGACGTCTCATTGAGGCGACGGATGGTTGCCGAGATGCGTTCCCCCTTGGGCCAGAAGCGGAACTGCCGGCCGTTGATAACATCCCCTTTCGGAAGGCCAATCCACTCCATCGCACGAACAATATCCGAAGGCTTTGCAACGCTCATCAGCGCCGACTCATACGCGCGATTGCTTTGTGGCGCTGCAATCAGAAACTCAATGATGGTATCCGGCCTATGACCCACCGCTTCAACCAGTAGACGCACCTCTCGTTTTTCACGATCCGCGATAACGCCTGACCAGACTTGCACATTCGTCGAGGTCGCAGCAACCTGCTGCGCCTGCCAAGCGCTGATGCTGTTGGTACTCACGAACTCCCACGCGGTCGGCCCCGTGAACTCGCGGGCGGAGACTTGAAAAATGAAAAGTGAAAAATAGAAAGTGAAAAATAGAAAGATGCGAAATGTTTTCATGGCGAACCTTTCGGAAAGCACGGTAAGTACGGGGAGCACGGAAAGCGCGTTAAAACTGCTTGGCGGCGGCGGCGAAACCTGCGGCTGAGCCGGCGATCACGCTGTCCTCGACACTGAAGCTGAGCCGGAAGTAACCAGAGAACCCGAAGCCAGTGCCTGGCACGGCCAGCACGTTGTACTTTAAAAGGGCCTGCACAAAGGCTTGGTCATCGCCCCCCGGTGCCTTCGGGAAGAAATAGAAGGCCCCTTGCGGCATTGCGAATTTAATGCCAGCATCCGTAAGCACCTGAGCCATGGCTTTGCGGCGGCGATCATAGATCGAGAGGTCCACGCCCTCATCCAACAGCGCCATCGCCAACCGCTGACCCAAAATCGGCGCATTGACAAAGCCCAAGGTCCGATTGGTCATGGTCACTGCATTCACCAGCAGCCCGACATCTGGCAAGGCGGGGTTCACAGCAATGTAACCGATGCGCTCGCCAGCCAAGGATAAACTTTTTGAGAAGGAGCCCATCACCACGGCAAAGGGCGAGATGGGAAGAACCGGCGGAATTGTCACATCATCGTAAGCCAGAAAACGGTAGGGCTCGTCACTGACCAGAAAGAGCGGACGCTCGCGTGTCGCATTGACGCGCTCGACCAGCTGACCCAACTTCGTCAAGGTCTGTTGCGAGTAAACGCATCCTGTCGGATTATTCGGCGAGTTGATGATCAAGACGCGTGTCTTCTCCGTGATCGAAGCCTCCAGTCCGGGCAGATCAGGTTGGAAAGAGGGTGGCAAAGAGGGGACGGTTTTCAGGACGCCGCCGAAGTGTCCGCAATAGGCACCATACTCCACAAAGTACGGCGCTGGAGAGAGCACCTCATCGCCGGGTTCAATCACCGCGCGGAAGAAGGAAGTCAAAGCACCTGCAGCACCGCAGGTCACGACAATGTGTTTGCTCTCCAAAGGAACCCGCTGCTGATTTGTCAGCCACGCAGCCAAGGCTTCACGAAACGCGGGGAGCCCGGCATTCGGACAATAGCCAAGCCCCATCGGCTTCACAGCCTCTTCGGTAATCGCCAACAACGCTTCACGCGCCCGCGCGGGCGGCGGAATGTCAGGGTTGCCAAGGCTGAAGTCAAAAACCTTGTCTGCGCCGAACTGCTTCTTCAGCTCCATGCCCTTCTCGAACATGCGCCGAATCCACGAGGCGTTTTCCATCTGTTTCTGAATCGCACGTGAGATCACTTGCATAAAAATACCCTGATGCTTTGCCTTGTCTCTAGCTTGATTTGATTTAACCGCAAAGAACACAGAGATCTCAAAGATCAACTTCTAAATTCTTTGTTTCATAATCAGATGTACAACTCTCTTCTCTGCGTTCTTTGCGTTCTCTGCGGTAAAAAAATCTGCACCCTACCTGTGGCTAAACCAATGCGATTTCTTTTTCTTCGCGTGTGGTCAGGTTCTTGCGCTTGGCGCATCCGTTCGTCACATCATCGGGGCCAATGAAGATCGCATCCGCAGCCGGACTTGCACTCGCGCGGGCGAAAAATTGTTTCGGCTTCTGTTTGGCGAGCATGAGCTCGACTGCTTCGCCAGCCTCACGCAAACGACGCGCCAGTGCAGTGGCCACTTCGCGTTGTTCCGGAAACATATAGCCGATGATCACGCCGCGCTTCTCTGTCGCGGCCGTTTCGCCCAATAATTCCTTCAGCACCTCGACCACGACCACATCGCCGAAGCCGAGTCCGACCGCAGGCGTGGGTTGTCCGCCGATCGCAGTCAGCAGACTGTCATAACGGCCGCCGCCAAAGATGGCGCGGAATTTACGCTCCGTATCAAAGGCTTCAAACACGATGCCCGTGTAATAGGAGAGTCCGCGGATAACCGAGATGTCAAAGACCAGCCGATCGGCGATGCCATAGATCGTGGCCAATTCAAAGAGATCACGCAATGCCTTGACTGCTGGCGAGTCTGCTTGGGTGCGTGCTGCGGCCTGTTCTAAGGTCTGCACGGAGAGCAGGTCAAATGTTTTGGCGATCGCGGTTTCATCGAGACCCTCTTTGATGAGCAAGTCACGAATTTCTGTGTCCTCAATCTTTCCGCGTTTATCCAAGGCGAGGAAGACTGCGGCATGATGGTTCGCTGCGATGCCTGAGGCTGCCAACATTTCGGAGAGCAGCGCGCGGTTGTTGACATGGATACGATAGCCGTTGGCAGGCATGCCCATGTTTTTCAAGGCTAGGGCCACAGCCGCCAGCAACTCAGCTTCTGCGGAGACGCTCTCTTCGCCGATGATATCCATGTTCCACTGATAGTGCTCACGTTTGCGTCCGCGTGTCATGCGTTCGTAACGAAAGCACTGCGCCACCGTGAACCATTTGACGGGAAAAGCGAGCTGGCCTTGCTTCGCGGCAATCATGCGAGCCAAGGTGGGCGTCATCTCCGGACGCAACGCGAGCTTGCGTCCGCTCTTGTCTTCAAAGTGATAGATCTGTTCAGAGACCTCTTCGCCGCTCTTGCGCTGTAGCAAGGCGAGATTCTCGACAACGCACGCATCATAGGGCTGGAAGCCGAACGACACCGAGGCTTGACGCCAGGCATCGAAGACGCGATTGCGCCAGACCATGTCTTCCGGATAGAAATCACGCATCCCGCGCGGGGGTTCAAACGAGAGAGGTTCTGTCATGTTATTTCTCGAACATTTCGCGCATGCGCTTGCCGGGCTTGAACTTCACGCTCTTGTGCTCGGGAATTGTCACGGTGTCCTGAGGTTTGTTGGGGTTGCGCCCGATGCGAGCCTTGCGCGTCACAATCTCAAAGACGCCAAAATCCCTAAACTCCACGTGCTGTCCCTTCTCGAGCGCAGCGCAGATGTTGTCCAGCGCCAACTGCACAGCATGCAACGCCTGCTGTTGATTCAAACCGCTCTCCTCTGATATCAGAATGGCCAAATCGCGTTTAGTCAAAGCCATACCTGTATACTCTGTATCGTTCTTCATAAAAAACCCTCCGTTAAACAACACTTTTCACACGCCCAACAATATCCGCCACGGCCTGGTCGACGGGCACAATTGCGACATCCTTAGAGGTACGCAATTTGATCTCCACGCCGCCCTTGGCCAATCCTTTTGACCCCACCACAACACGTATCGGACAACCGATAAGATCGGCATCTTTAAATTTCACGCCCGGACGATCTTCGCGGTCATCCACAAATACATCAACGCCTGCATCCTGAAGTTCCTTCTCCAATTGATCCACCACGGCGCAGACCGCCGCATCCTTGGTATCCAAGTTCAACAGCGTGACCGCAAAAGGCGCGACCGAGACGGGCCAGCAAATGCCATCCGCATCGTGGTTCTGCTCGACGACAGCCTGCAAGGTGCGCGTAACGCCAATACCGTAACAGCCCATCACCATTAATTCCCGCTGTCCTTCTGGGCTTAGGAACTTTGCATCAAAGGACTCTGAATATTTAGTACCGAGTTTGAAGACATGGCCCACTTCGATACCCCGCTTGATCTGCAACGGCTTGCCGCAACGCGGACAAGGGTCGCCAGCCCCGACCATGACAAGATCTTCAAAGGCCAAGACCTTCGCATCGCGCGCCAGAGAAACGTTCTTCAGGTGCGTATCCGCCTTGTTCGCGCCAGAAATGCGTCCCACGGAATCCTTCAGCGCCTGATCAGCATAGAGCGGGATGGTGAGGCCGACAGGACCTGCAAAGCCAACCGGTGCACCGGTCACGCTCTGGATCGTCGCATCATCGGCAAGCTCCAGCTTTTTCACACCCAACAAACGCTTGAACTTTGGCTCGTTCAGTTCGCGGTCTCCTGGCACCAACACCGCCACCGGCTTACCATCGGCAACATAGATCAGCGTCTTCAGGAACACATCCCCCGGACACTTAAAGAAGGCCATGAGCTGTTCAATCGTCCGCACATTCGGCGTCGCGACCTCTTCGATCGTGCCATCCTGGGTCGGCGTGGGGGTCGGTCCTGCCTTGCGTTCAGCGCGTTCCTGGTTGGCTGCATAGCCGCATGCGGGACAATCAATCACGCCATCTTCGCCAGAGTCAGCCAACACCATGAACTCATGCGACCACTTGCCGCCGATGTCCCCGGTGTCCGCCTCGACAGGACGCGCCAAGAGTCCGCAACGCTTGAAAATACGGACATACGCATCATACATCGCCTGATACGAGGCATCTGCGGCCTCATACGAGACGTCAAAGCTGTAGGCATCCTTCATGATAAACTCCTTCGCGCGCATCAAGCCGAAGCGCGGACGGATCTCGTCACGAAATTTGGTTTGGATCTGATAGACTGTGCAAGGGAGCTGACGATATGAACTGACTTCGTTGCACATCATCTCCGTGGTGACCTCTTCATGGGTCGGGCCAAGCACCATCATGCGCTCGACACGGTCCTTCAGCCGGAACATGCCCGGACCCATGGTGGCCAGACGTCCCGAGCGTTCCCACATCTCAGCGGGTTGCAGGGCTGGCATCAGAATTTCCTGAGCGCCCGCGCGATTCATCTCCTCGCGAACAATCTGCGCGACCTTGTGCAATGCCCGCACGCCAAAGGGCATAAAGGTATAAAGGCCACCTGAAAGTTTACGGATCAGTCCGGCGCGGACCATCAATTTGTGACTGGCGATTTCTGCTTCCTGAGGATCATCGCGCAACGTGGTGATGAGAGTACGAGACCAACGCATGAAAATTTTCCTTCCTATTTTCCACTAAACAAAATAACTTCTGACTCACAGCCTAAAGACCGTGATTTGCCTAACCTATTACATTCAAAACAATTAAGTGACTATTTCACCTTATTTCGGCTGATTCCGCAAGACAAAAAAGATCGTGGGCGGGATAAAATGCAGAGGCGCGAGAGACGGTAGGGCCGTGGACGGAAAGCACGGGAAGCACGGGAGGCGCGGGTAGCGCGGTTGGGACGCGACGGACGTTATACTTGCTCGGGGTTCTCTTCGCGGGCGAACTTAGGGTTATTGCCGGCGAGGACGATCACGACTTCGCCCTTGACCGTTTTACCCTCAAACTCTTTGACGAGTTCGGTGAGAAAGCCACGCGAAACGCGTTCATGCGCCTTAGTCAGTTCGATGCAAACCGCCGCTTCGCGGTCACCAAAAACATCCAGGGCCGCCTTGAGACAGGTAGACACGCGATAGGGAGACTCAAAAAGAATTAAGGTATGGGGTAACGCACGCTCCTCTTCAAAGAAGCGATGGAGCGCCCCTTGCTTGCGCGGGGGAAAGCCTTTAAAGGTATAGCTAGAGGTTGATAGGCCCGAGAGCAGCAGGGCCACATCCACAGCAGAGGCACCAGGCAGGACATCGTAGGGAACCTTCTCCTGCGCGGCGCGACGAATCAGGCGATAGCCCGGATCGCTGATGCCCGGGTATCCACCGTCCGAGCAGACCGCCACGGAGCGACCCGCCCGCACAGCTTGCAGAATACGCTCAGCAATACGATCCTCATTGCCTTGGCGATACGAGATCATCTCTGGACGTGGAATGTTAAAGGCCGTGAGCAAACCCCACGTGCGTCGCGTGTCTTCACAGGCGATCATCTCAGCGTTTTTGAGTGTCTCTAAGGCGCGCGGACTCAGATCCGCGAGGTTGCCGATGGGAGTTGCCACAAGGTGCAGCATTTTTGAAGTTCCTGTATGAGGGTTCGTTTCAGCGTCTCCAAGCCATACCCTGTCTTTGCGGAGACTGGGATGGCCTGAGGATAACGTTCAGTAACATGAAGCAAGGAGGTGTCTGCGGTTCCACTGTCACATTTGTTCAGCACAAGAATATGAGGAACGGCCTGCGCACCGATTTCGCGGAGGGTTTGGTAACAGACTTCGATGTGATCATCGACACGCGGATAACTGGCATCCACAACGATCAAAAGTAAATCCGCCTGACCCGCCACAGCCAAGGTGGACTTGAAAGAGGCGACGAGACCATGGGGCAGGTTGCGAATAAAACCAACGGTATCGGTCAGCATGAGCTGGCGAGTCTGAGAAAGCCAGACCTTCCGCGTCTTGGTATCCAATGTTGCAAAGAGGCGATCATCCACATAGGCGTCCGCACCTGAGAGTGTATTGAGAAGGGTTGATTTGCCCGCATTCGTGTAGCCCACCAAAGAGACCACGGGCATCTCCCGCTTATCTTTGCGTTGCGCCTGTTGCTGACGACTCTGAATCTCTTCAATCTTTTTACGGAGTTCCCCGATACGACGGCGAATCGGCGCGTTCCGGAGTTGCAGATGACTCTCGCCTGGGCCCTTCATGCCAATACCGCCCTTAAAGCGCTGCTGCTCCTGGGTAACCGGAATACGGGAGAGCTGAAATTCAAGTTGTGCAAGCTCCACTTGGAGTTGCGCCTCAGCCGAGCGAGCGCGCCGAGCAAAAATTTCCAAGATCACCTCTGTGCGATCCATGATTCGGATCCCTGGTAACTCCTTGGTTAAATTATACGCCTGAATCGAACTCAGCACATTATCAAAGAGGACAATATTGGAACGCGACTCCTCCACAAGCGCTTTGAGATGTTCAACCTTGCCCTTGCCAAAACAGGTACCCCCGTCTGGCTTCTCTCGTTGCTGCGTGATCTGCCCTTGGACCTCTAGACCAGCTGTATCCGCAAGGCGTCCCAGTTCTTGCAAAGAGTCGGCAGCTTCAGCAGGGTCTTGCTGCGAGAGGACGACCTGCGCCAAGACCACAGATTCAACCTTCTTTGTGTCATGCAGCTTCATCATCACGATTATTTATACGGCCGGGGTTTGAATTGATCTTCGGCATCTTGAGGAAACGTAATAATCATCGCGCCTGCAGACGGAGTCCAGTCTTTATCCGGCATGATCGCCTTCGCTTGGGATTGAGCATCTTTCGGAAGCCACAAAGCAAGCACCGTGTCAACGATAGCTCGTGAGAGTTCCTTCGAGACACGGGGCGTCGCACTCTGCATCCCAGTCAACATATCATCATTCGTTAGAAAGGATGTGATGGCTTCAACATTTACATTGTCCAGCAAAAGCTTTCCTGTACTCCGCTCAACAAGGGTCACAGAGGCGATCAGCTTATACCGATATTCCGAGGCGCGCGAGCCATACGAACGGTTATAACTGACCGCACGCTGATCCGTGCTCAAGGTACACAGCAATTTGAACGAGGCACTCTCCAAGGGGGCGATCTTAAAGGTACCCTCCCGTTGAATCTCTCGCAGAGTATATTGCGTGGCAATCGCGCCGAACTCCGGGAATCCTGTCTTGTTTTCAAAGACCGGAACCGAGATGGTTCTTATTTCCTCTGGAACGCCCGAGGTGACATGGTAGGTTCCACAACTGGAGAGAAAAAACACGCCAGCACCGGAGAGAAGAAGGTTACGCAACAGGGTCTTGCTCATTTTGGAGTTCCTTTTTTAGGTTCACGTGCTTCGAGTTCTAGAAGACGTTCACGCACACGCTCTTCATATTTTGAACTACGAAATTCAGAGAGAAAACGACGATAGGCTGCGAGTGCCGCTGTCGTATCCCGTTGCTTGGTATCATAAAAGAGGGCCGTCATGTAACTATGCGCCTCGAGTTGCTCGCTGAGTTCGGCCACCCACAGGGAGAGTTGTTCTTTCTGCGGATGTCCTGGCATGATCTGTAAGACCGACTGCATAAAGGCGCGGGCATCGCGCAGATTGGCCTCATTCGACTTCTGGCTCTTCGCCCGCTCATAACGAGCCTGAGAAGCAAAGAAGGCCGCAACTTCTGCTTCTGGCGACTTTGGAAAACGATTTAACAAACCATCATAGACCTTGATGGCCTCCTCCATCTCCTCCTGTTCCTGACGAATATCCCCGACAATCAGCATACACTTGGGAGCCATTTCGGAACGGGGCGCATTGCGCACAATCTGTTCATAACGCACACGGTTTTCCTCGGACTCCCCAAGGAGAAAGCCAAACATGCTTTTGTTATCCGCACGCAACAGATTTGCAATTTTAATCTGCCGATCCAAAATATCGTTATAGGGACATGCCCCCGAATAGAAGGTCAACAAATATTGATACTCTTCAAACGCGCGCGCATAGTTCTTGCGTGCCTCATAGAGTTGTGCGAGTCCGAGCTGAGCCTCAGCAGCCTCCTTGGTGGTTGGCCATTTGCGGATCAACGCCTCGTAGCCCTTGCGTGCGCGACGCAGGTTCCCCTCGGTAAAAGCTTTACGGCAATAGGCCAGTTGCTGGGCGGCTGTCTCCGCAGAGACACTGAACCAAATGGAGTCTTCCTTCTGCGCGAGGCGTTCTTCCGGATCCAGATTTTTAAACCCTTCGAACTGATCGGTTGCATACCCAGAATTTTTGGGAGGGGCTCCTGCTGGGCGCTGACTGGCCGAGTCTTCAAATTGTGCGCTGGCACATAAAGAGACCAACGATACGATGCAAAAGAGACGTTGTTTCTTCATAAGGCTTTTTCCTGCTCGTTCTTGCGTTTCCAAACGGTTTACGCTAAACTTATTCACTTTACAGAGAAGCGGGGCGTTCTTAGCTTCCTCTAGTGATGTAAACAGATTATCAAACCCCAAGGGACAGTTGAAGCATGAAAAAGGTTCTTATCCCAACAAAGTTAGATTCCGTCGCTGCTGACCTTCTCAAGGCGCATGGCGGTTACGCCGTGGTCCAGGACGGAAAGACCCCCATCGAAGAGCTGGTAAAGCTCCACCCGGAAACCTACGCCCTCATCGTGCGCAGCGAAAAAGTCTCCGCGGCGATCATGGATGCTCTCCCCCAGTTGAAGGTCGTGGTTCGTGCCGGCGCAGGTTTTGACACCATTGACATCAAGCATGCCCGCAAAAAAGGGGTGGATGTCATGAATACCCCCGGCGCTAATGCCAATGGCGTGGCTGAAGAGGTGATTGCCATGATGTTGGCCGATGCGCGCCATATTGTTGCGGCGGACACCACCACGCGCGCGGGTCTCTGGGAGAAAAGCAAGTACATGGGCAAGGAGCTCACCGGCAAGACGGTCGGGATTGTCGGACTCGGGAACATCGGTCGCCTGGTGGCCAAGCGTCTGGCGGGCTTTGAATGCCGCTTTCTCGCCTATGATCCGATCATCACCACGGACCGCATGCGCGAACTGGGAATCGAAAGCGCCACGTTGGAACAAATTTTCGCCCAGTGCGATTACGTCACCCTCCACATCCCAGGCGGTGAAAGCACGAAGAACCTCGTGGGCGCCAAGTTGCTCGGCCTGATGCAGAAGGGTGCCACCCTGGTCAACTGCGCACGCTATGGCATCATTGATGAAGATGCCTTCCGCGCCATCAAGGCGGAGAAGGGGCTGCGTTATCTGAACGACGTTTATACCAAGGATGAGGCAGGTCCGAAGCCCATGCTAGACATTGCAGACCTCATGCTCCCTCATCTGGGCGCCAACACCAACGAAGCGAACTATGTGGCTGCCGAACGTGCTGCCAAGGAACTCATTGACCTCGATGAAAAGGGCGACATGAGCTGCATCGTCAATCGCGACATCCCAGACGGACTCGAACGCGCCTATTGCGAACTGGCTTATCAGCTCTCCATGCTCATCCGTCAGATCGCCGGTACGACTCGTCCGATCAAGATTCTGGAGACCAGCTTCTATGGACAGCTCGCGCCCTTCAGCAAGTGGCTGACCGTCTCGGTCCTCTCCGGACTCTGGACCGACTTCGACCGCTACAACGACTACAAGGCGGCGCTTAAGTTCCTCAAGGATATGGGTATTGAGCTCGTCAACCGCGAGACGATTGACAAGGGCTATGGGAATGCGTTGACCGTGGATATGACCGTAGAGCGCGAGGACAAACAACTTCGTCGTTACAGCATCCGTGGCACAGTGACCGAAAGCCACTTGATGGTTTCACGCATTGACGAATTCGACCGCCTCTACTTCGAGCCCAACGGTATGACGCTCTTCTGTGTCTACGACGACCGTCCCGGCGTCATCGCCACCGTCAGCCGTAAACTGGCCGATGCGGGCATCAACATCGAAGACATGCGCAATCCGCACGATCCCAAGACGAACCGCTCCCTCGCGATCGTCAAAGTGAACAAATGCGTCGGCGAGAGCCTCCTCGCGGATATCCGCAAGGAGATCAACGCCCACGCTGCTGTGTGCACGGAAGTGTAGGGGGAGTCGGCAGTAGCAGTTGGCAGTGGGCAGTTGTTTGGGTCCTGCGTCAGGCGTCCGGGGTCCTCTCTCAACTTGCTGACACTTACTGACACTTCTAAGACTTACTGACACTCCCCCGACAGGGGGCCCTCACTCCTTAAGCTTATTCCACTCTTCTTCGGTGCCGCGTGACTTCTGATACTCCATCATGATTTGCCAGGTGCTGCGTTTCAGCAGCAGGGCTTCAAGATGAATATAGTCATTGCTACTGGTGCCATCGGATTTCAACGTGGTATAGCAGAACATGCCGGTCTCATGGGCCGTGGTTGCATCGCCCAGCCGCTGGCTGAACCGGAATACCACGTTACCCTTCACTTTGCCCGATTTTGTATTGGTGAAATCCTGCTCCCAGCGCGCCAGCGCTTGTGAAAGTGGATAAGCCTTCTGGCTTGTTCCGGAGACGATGACACCGTCCGGATGGCAAGTTGCCTTGTAGCCCGCGAAGTCCCCTTCCCGAACACAGCGCGAGACCTCCGCCCAGTAGCTGTTCAGCTCTTTGAGGCGCGCGGACACATCCGCCGGCGCTTTTTGAGTTAGCCCTATTACAGCGACTAGCGCTAACATGACAAACAACATTCCTATTTTTTTCATCTGTTTTCCTTTCGTTTTACGGTCTGTGACAGAACATCTATAACTCTATCCTGGGATCGCGGACACTCTTGTCCGCCAACCTATCTTATCTTCACGATCATTATCAAACCCCAGTCCTCTCACCAACTTCTGCTGCAGCTCCCCATATCCATGGGTTAATAACTTGCTCTGGCGGACAAGAGTGTCCGCGTTCCCAGGCATTGTCACCTTGTGGAGCCTATTAGTCTTTCAGGCCCTTGAGGTCGACATCCAGTTTGCGGTTTTCTGCGAGCAACTCCTTCATCGTGAGTTTGCAACCCCTTGCAGCAGCCTCGCGCCCCAAGATGCAGGCGAGGGTTCCGTCCACTGCCCGAGGTACCGTTTCGTTTTCATAGCGTGCGTTGATGATATCCCTATAAAACGACGCGATGTTACGTTCCGCGCCGGCTTTATAGAGGTTCTCCACGGTGCCGCCGCCGTAATGTTGCGACCCGCCGCGCAAAAACGCTTTTCCCCCATAGATGACTTGCGCATTAGCATCGCGTCCGGAAAAGGTGGCACGCAAGATACCCTCCGAGTTGTTTTTCAACGCTGTGCCATAATGGTTATGGATCACGCCATCGGCATATTCGTACACCAATGAAGTCACATCGCGACCATCTCCGTGCGGTTCTTTCCGACAGATCCGGGAGTTTCCCACGGCAGAGATGGGCCGCTGTTTAAGAACCCAGATGGCCGCATCGATGGCATGAATATCAAAATTACCGATATTGTCGCAACCCAAGGCCACATCGTTCACCCAGATCAAACCCCTCAACCGACTTTCGATCGTCTCGGTTTTCGGCGGATCAGAGAACCCGTTACTAATTCCGTAAGTCTGCACCTGTGCCAGTGGCCCCAGGCCTCCGGCTTGAATACGTTGAGCGACCTCACTGTTAAACGGATCTGTGGGAATCTGATAGTCGACCAGGAAGACGCGCTCTTTCCGCGTCGCCGCTTTTCCCGCTTCGCCGATG
>CAIZQW010000342.1 GCA_903935195.1 uncultured bacterium | reverse complement strand
CAATCAGAAACCCTTTGAGACGGGCGGTAACTATGTGAAGCATATCGAACCCCTGGTCGGCTATGGCCTGCGCGGCGCGGTCTGGTACCAGGGCGAGAGCAATGAAAATGATAAACGGGGGTATCTCCCGAAACTCACCTCTCTGATCACAGGCTGGCGTGCAGCCTGGAAACAGGGCAACTTCCCTGTCTACTTTGTGCAGTTGCCCGGCATCGGCAAATCGACACTCGCCAATCCTGCGGGCGGGGATGGCCGGGCCGAGATTCGGCAGGCTTGTGTCGAAGCACTCGCAGTTCCGAACACCGGTCTCGCGGTGACCATTGACGTTGGCGCATTGGGCGAGCATCCGCCAAACAAGTTCGACACGGGCGTCCGGTTGGCGCACATGGCGTTACACAACACGTACGGATTGAAAGAGGTGCCGATTTCTCCGCTTTACAAGAGCCATAAGATCGAAGGCAGTGCCATCCGTGTCACGTTTGACAATGCACCGCAGGGCTTGATGGTGGCTGTGAAAGAGGGGGCACTTCCTCCGAAACTGACCCCGGACGCCAAGCCGCAGTGGCTTGCCCTTCAGGATAAAAGCGGCAAGTGGTACTGGGCTGATGGCACGATTGAGGGCTCGGACCTGATCGTATCGTGCAAGGATGTGAAGGAGCCCATCGCGGTGCGTTACGCCTATACCCAGCATCCCTGCGGCAACGTGCTCTACAACAAAGAGGGCATGCCGGTCTCACCCTTCACCACAAACGGTTATTGAGCTTCAAACGAGCAGCTGTTTTTAACCACAGAGAACACAAAGATCCCAGAGAAAGAGAATAAAGCTCAGTATCTAGAAGTTTTCTTTGAGTTCCTTGCGTTCTTTGCGGTTAAATAACGCAATAACGCACTAAGTCACTTCTCCTTATGCCTGCTGATCTAGATAACCGGCGCGGATGACTCTAAACTCTCCGGTTTCTGTATTCAGGTCAAAGATGTCGAAGTTGGTTCGGATATCAAACCCTTCATAGTGGACAGCAAAATTCACCGAACAGGAACCGTGTTCCGGACAACTGACAATTCTGTGAAAAATATTACGGGGCCATACCAGCATGGCCGCTCCTGTGTAACAGACTTCATTTCCGCGGCAGACTTTATTAGCCGTGACCGTGAACTGCTCAACGCGACCAAGTATGGGTGAGTAAAGCTCAACCGACCGTGTCCCATGCAAAACCATCAGGTTGTCCGCCTGATGCGGATGCATATACCAGGGACGCTCAACTGCGTCCACACTCCCGGGCGAGAGTGCTCCCGGACCATGGATGACCCGGTCAACACTGTCGATATGGGGGATCAACGAAGTATCCAACACATCAAACCGCACATTCTCTGTTTTGCGCAGCTCCTTGAGTGTTAGTATCCTGTAAAAATTTTCGACCTCTTCAAGTATCATGATTTTGTCTCCTGTTTAGAATAGAATCCATCCAGTTGATCAGGTCAGAAAAGACCTTTACTTTTCCAATCTCGTTAAATATTTCATGGTAGAATCCATCGTAAATGAGTACCTGTTTTTCTTTGCTACCTGCAACCGAATAAAAAGCTTCCGAGCCCGCGACAGCGTTTATTTTATCTGCCCCTCCATGCAGGAGCAGTAACGGCAGCTTAAGCTGGCCTCCTCGATGCATGACCTCTTGTTGAGCTTTTAAGAGTTCGACATACATGTTCAGGGTGACTTTGCCATGGTTATAGGGATCCTTCCGTTGACGCTCCACAATCTGCGGATCATGTGACAAGTCTGCCGCATCGAGTTCATTGCCTAACTGCAAGGATGGTAAAACCCCAGTGAGAAGCCGGCTCATGCTTGTTTTCCAAGCAGGCGGATCAAATGCGAGTTTAAACGGAGCCCCGCTTAAGAACACGCCAGAAATATCGGGCGGATTTTCGATTGCGACCTTGGCGGCAACCAATCCGCCAAGACTGTGACCGCCAAGAAAATGGGCTTTTGGACATTGCCCGCGTGTATAGTCCAGAGCAGCCTGAAGATCATCCGTGTACTGTGCGAAGGAGTCAATATGGCCTCGTTTACCGTCGCTTTGACCGTTGCCACGCAGGTCTGGCATGACCAAGGCAAAGCCAGCCTCATTCAAAACATGCCCCATGTGATCATACCTTCCGGAGTGATCACTTGTTCCAGGACACAGCGTGATCCAAGCTCTGGGTTCCTGAACAGGACGCCACGCTCTGGCAAACAGCGAAGTGCCATCTTTACTCGTGAGCTGAAATTCCGTATAGCCTGTTTTTTCCATGTCCATGTCGTAAGAGTAGTTTTGCGCTTCTTGCTGGACAAAGCAAGCGGTAATTGCATCAGTCAATGAGTCTGGGTGCATTTCCGATTTATTGACTCCGGTTCCAGATCCCCCCGGCCTTGTGCCGGGGGTGAAGAAAGTTGAGCGGGGAGCGTCGTCTTCACCCTCTTATAACGTTTGCCTCCACCGACACGAGGTCGGTGGGCGGCTAGGGGGCAATGAATTGGAGATGAGCAAAGACATTTGCACCTTGAATATCAATTCATCAAACGAGTATAATCTGACGCAACCAGTATCAAAAGGGGGAATATACTCATGAGCAGTTCAGTTTCCGTGACACGCAGCCTGCGTCTTGCTACAAGTTTCGCTGTGATATTGGCGACAACAACTTTCGCTTTTGAGAAGGATAAGCCGGCGACACCGCCCGTCACAGTTGAACCCCCCGCCTCATCGGCAGGCCGGTTTATTGACGCGCATGTCCACTTTCATGCTTGCAAGACGGGGGAACTGGATAAGGCTATCGCTTGGATGACCTCGAACAACGTGCAGCGCGTCATCAACTATCCGCTGGCTCAGTCACGTCCGAAAAATGACGCCGAGCGCAAGCAGATGCTTGAGAATTACGCAAAGCACAAAGACCGTATTGGCCGTGGCTGCGTCATCTTTCCGGATGAAGTGAACAGTGTGGAGGAGGCGGTTGTGATTCTCACCCGCGAGAAGCAGGAGGGCGCCGTTGTCTTTGGTGAGCACTATGGCGAGAATCTAAAGTTCGATGATCCCAAAAATCTACGGTTGTATGAGGCCTGCGCCAAGGTCGGACTGCCCATCATGTTTCATTACAGCGATCGGACCAGAAACATGGATGAAAAGGGGATGCCACGGCTTGAAAATGTATTGAAGCTCTATACGAACTGCATGATTATTGCGCATGGCGACTGGTGGAGGAGCCTCCCGGAAGGGAGTTGCGGACGTCTCCTGCAGACCTATACCAATTTTTATGCGGACATCTCCTGCACGGTCGGCAGAGCGGGGATCCGTCGCGACATGGAACGTTCGCGTGAATTCTTTATCAAGCATGCCGACAAGCTGCTCT
This sequence comes from uncultured bacterium, assembly GCA_903935195.1. Classification (GTDB taxonomy): domain Bacteria; phylum Verrucomicrobiota; class Kiritimatiellia; order RFP12; family UBA1067; genus CAIZQW01. The sequence goes on along the minus strand of CAIZQW010000342.1, from coordinate 4,496 downwards.
TTGGTACGGACAGCGGTTGGTGGTCCTTCGGCAAGAGTCCTGCGCCCGAGTTTGCGCTCATGGATGAGCTCAAGCTGCCGAAGGAAGTCGAGGAGAAGATGTGCCGCAAAAACGCCGAACGGCTGTTTGGATGGACAAAGTGATGTTTGACCCGTCTTCGCTGAAGCTACGCCAAGGCAGGGCAGGATGAACAGGATTTAGAGGATTGAGAAATTTTTAGCATCCGAATAGCACGAACACGCGAATCTATTCTGGAGGGACGCGCTCTGCCTGCCTCGCCGTAGATTTACGAAGGCGGGTCGCGTCCGGCCACGATCCACCTTCGCTAAAGCTACGGCGGACAAGCGCGTGGCCCTCCAGAGGCAAGGCACGTCCGGCAGCTGCCGGATGCCCCTCCCATGCCAGCAATCTGGCTTTCTCAAAAATAACGCCTTGCGTAATACGCCAAAGATGGTATTTTGATCGATAATCATTAGGAGCGTTTTATGATCCGAACGAAAAATTTGATTCACCCCGGCGAAATCCTGTTTGAGGAGTTTCTCAAGCCGATGGGTATTTCCCAAAACAAGTTGGCCATGGATATCCATGTGCCACCTCCACGAATCAATGCGATTATCAAGGAGACAAGGAGCATCTCCGCAGACACGGCGTTAAGGCTGGGTGTCTATTTTGGGACTGGACCCAAATTCTGGACTAACCTGCAATCTAATTATGATCTTTGCGTAGCCGCAGTGGCTGCCAATAAAGAGCTTATTTCCATCCCCCGCTTCGCCATGGCCCACTAATACTTGCCTTCTCCTCTGCGGGAGAAATAATAATCATCACAAGCCTTGCCTGTCGTTTTGTCTATAACTTCAGGTTTTTCAACTAATTAACCGAATTATCCTAATTCCAATTCGTTCCATTCGTTTAATTTGTTGATAAAAGTTACTCTTTCGTTAGGCGGTTGGCTTAACAGGTATTGACACTTTCAAACGCGAACACGTTTTGGTATAGTAAAGAGACTTCATCTCAAAGCATTGGCGATGCTGAAGTTGGTCAAGATCGTTGAGGGAACAAAGGGAGAGATAAAACAATGAATAGACGAGACTTGTTTAATACAGTTGCGCTGAGCGCAGTATTGGTGATGGGTGCAACATTACAGAGCCTGGCGGCGAAGCAAGCGCCCAGTTCGATCCCGGTCAGTTCTTACTACAAGGTGCCGGCCATCTTCACGCCCTTCCCTGAGCCGGGAAAGGACTGGAGCATCAAGTATTACGGCCCTGTCGGAATCGGCATTGACCTCATCAGTCCGCCCTTCACGATGCGTATCAACAATGTGGAAAAGGGATCGCCCGCAGAGGCTGCGGGCAAGCTGAAGAAAGGCCAGATCATTGAGAGTATCAATGGCGAGACCCTCAAGGACATCGATCCGCGCGTCCAGTTGGCGCAGATTCTTGAAAAAGCGGAGGCTACTGACGGGGTGATGAAGCTCAAGATCAAGGATGAGGGCGAGGTGGTGATCAAGCTTCCTGTACTGGGCGCCTACAGCAAGACGTGGCCCCTCAACTGTCCTAAATCCGCAAAGATCGTGCGTAACCTGGGTGACTTTTTAGCCAAACTTGATAAGCCGGACTGGTCCGGCGGTCCTTTCCTCCTTTCTACAGGCGAAGACAAGGATCTCGAGACTTATAAGCGCTGGCTCAAGATTGAGATTCCGACGCATGATTATCCTTGGTATATCGGCTTCTGGGGCACATCCGTGTGCGAGTATTATCTGCGGACAGGGGACCAGAGCGTCATCCCTGCCATTAACAAGATGGCGGCTTCGCTGAAGGCCAGCATGTATGACGGAAGCTGGATGGGACGCGGCTCACGTGCGCCGAACTACCGCTATATGGGTGGCGGACACATGAATGCCGCGGGCGTCCATGCCTTGAACTTCCTCCTGCTGGCAAAGGAGTGCGGTGCGGATGTGGATGAACATCTCCTTCAGCGCGTGTTGTTCCAGTTTTTCCGGTTTGCCGGACGTGGCAATGTTGCTTATGGAAATCAGGTTCCGGAAGGCGGCTTCAGAGATAACGGAAAGACAGCAGGCCTTGCAATGGCCATGTCCTCTGCGGCGTCGTTGGCCCCCGAGGGGGAGAGCTCTGTCTATGCCGCTGCGCGCGACAATTCTGCGATGAAGAGTTTCTATGCGACCACGTGGTTTAACCGTGCCCACACGGGTGGCGGTATCGGTGAGATCTGGCACGGGGTCGGGATGCAGTTGGTTGCCGAGAAGAAGCCGGTGCAGTACCGCTCCTTCATGGATGAACGCAAATGGTTCTTTGAACTCTCTCGGCATGCTGATGCAAGTTTCGGTGTCAATGATGGGGCGGGATATGATGCTCAGAATTGGGGCAATTACCATGCACTGGCCTATACCGCGTCACGCAAGAAATTGCGCATGTTCGGTGCTCCGAAGACGCAGTGGTGCAAGACGCATCCGCTTCCGAAACGGCCATGGGGAACAGCTGCGGACGATCTGTTCTACTCGCTGAAGCCCGGGGAGTATTTGCCGGGTAAGGTGCAGGATATCGACAAGGAAATCATCAGGACAGATGCCTCGGGTCCAATCTTCGACAGGATTGTCTCCTCAAATGTTACGGATGAGGTTCTGCTGATGTATGCCAACCATCCGGATTACGGCATTCGCTCCGCGGCTGCAGATAAAATCGTCAGATTCGGGCGTCTCCATCTGATCATGCCGCTGTTGAAGTCAAAAGACCCGCGTGTTCGCGAAGCGGGTGTTCTGACGTTGGCAGGGATGTTCAAGGGGTCGCCTATACCGGCAGACAAGATAACCGAAGAGATGCAAAAAATCCTTATCGAGATGATCAATAATCCTGAGGAGTCGCGCTGGGTCGTCTGCGGTGCCATGGAAGCGCTCAGCCGCTGTCCGCCGGAGAAGATAATCCCCCACGTCGATCGCCTTCTGGTTTATCTGAACGAAAAGAAAGACTGGTGGACACAGGCTGCTGCACTGAAGCCTCTGGCGAAGGTCTCAGCTGATGAGCGTGTCTACAAGAAGGTCCTGCCGGCATTCGGAGAGATGGTTGCCGGAAGCACGGCAATGTCCATTCTCTGGCCTGCAGGCGAAGTATCAAAAGCAGCAGCTTCCGCAAAGCCGGAGGTCCAGAAGCTAGCGTTTGATGTCTTTATGAAGACCTATCATGCGATACCCAGCCCGTACCTAGCTCCTGGCGGAGCTAACCTGAACAGTGCGGAACGGATCATCAAGGGCACCGTAACAAGCTGGATGAAAACGATTCCAGGTGGGAGTGATACTGTCCTGAAGATGCCGAAGACGACGTCCGCATGGGCGGGGTCAAAGAAGGATTCTGACAAGTACGTGTATAGCGGCACCTTCACCCCGAATACGCTTCTGATGGGTAAATGGCAGACGGTTGCCATGGCCAAATCAGCTGACGCTTATCAGGCTCAGCTTGAGAAGCTGGCTGCAGACGAAGCAAAGGCAAAGGCGGCAGCGGAAGCTGCGAAGCTAAAAGGGAAACAGCCTGCTCCTCCAGCAGCACCTAAGCCACCGCCGAAGTTCGGAATTGGCTCGATGGATCTGCAAGACGCGGGTAAGGTCGGTGGGCCCAGGGGATTTGTCTGGTCGGGGAACATCCTGATTAATGGCGGAAGTGAAGAAGCGCTGAAGATGGCGTTAAAGACCATCAAGGACAAGGAGTACCTCTTGGTCGAAGCGGGCGGATTCACTCAGACCAATGAGAAGATCGAGGACGAGACCCCATGGGATCCTAATTACTTTGTCATGGAGCGCGTCGATCCACCCGCGCCCAAGAAGGCCCCTCCTGCTCCTGCGAAGCCAGCCGCGAAACCAGCTGCGAAACCAGCTGCGAAGCCAGGCCAGAAGTAAACGAGGGAACATCTGTATCGCACAAAGGCATCCGCCTATGCCAAGGCTACGGCGGACAGGCAGAGATGCCACAAAGTTAAGAAATGAAGTTTCAGTCTTGAATTTCTTTATGGCTTCGTGGTCCGGCAGCTGCCGGATGCGTAACATTTTTTCAAAGTTATCAGCAGGGAGAAGAGAATGAAATTTGGATTGATGGTGAGCATGGTAATCGTTTTGGCGACTGCAGGTGGCGCAGTCCAGACTCCTCAGGAAAAAGTTCTTCCGCTGACTGGCACGTGGTCTTTCCGTCTGGATGACAAAGATGTCGGGGTGAAGGAAGAGTGGTTTAAGCAGAGCTTTACGAATACCGTGCAATTGCCGGGCACGACGGACACGAATCAAAAAGGGATATTGAAGGACGAAAAGTGTACGGATCGTCTCTCCCGTGTCTGGTTTTGGAAGGGTCCTGCCTGGTATCAGCGCAAGGTGACGATTCCGGAGTCGTGGAAGGGTAAGCGCATCACGCTCTTTTTGGAGCGGACGAAGAATTCGCGCGTCTGGGTGGATCAGACCTTCTGCGGTTCCGAGGACAGCCTCAGCGCTTCGCACGACT
>CAIZQW010000341.1 GCA_903935195.1 uncultured bacterium | reverse complement strand
GTTGATGGGAGATGCGGCGCATGGGCGCATTCGTGTAACCTGCCATTGGCGCAAGGAAGACGAGGGGCAGACCTTCATCCGGCAGATTAAAAAGAGTATGGAGTCGCGTGGGCATGGCGTGCATTATAGTACAAGAGCTGAAAAAAACGAATGACTTTTTGAAAAATCAGATTGTCACTCCGCATAAAGAGCGTTAAACTCTAAAAGAATGAAAATGCTCTTCATCTTTGTAGACGGCGTTGGCCTGCGAGCGCCTGCTGCGGACAATCCGGTCAATCCGGAAATTTGTCCGACGCTCTGCCGTCTGATCCAAGAGCATTCCGTGGCGATCGATGCGTGCCTCGATATGGAGGGACTTCCACAAAGCGCCACAGGACAGGCCTCGATGTTTACGGGCGTTAACGCAGCGCAATACATGGGTCGGCATTGTGAAGGCTTTCCCGGGCCGAGCCTGCGTAAATTGTTGGGAGAAGACAACCTCTTTATGGCTCTCAGGCGCAAAGGGGTGCGATGCCGTTTTGCAGATGCCTACATGGTGGATAGCGTGGATGAGCTGGTGGCGCGCCGTTTTAAATCAGTCACAACGGTCATGGCGTTGACACAGCCGGAGACCATTTCGATTCAAGAAGACTTACGCGATAAACAGGCGTTGACGCATGACATCACCGGAGAGGTTCTTGTGAAGAAAGGGCACGCGGTGAAGACCATTACCCCTTTGCAGGCGGCCGAGCATCTTTTACAGGTGACACAGGCGTATGATTTTACGCTTTTTGAAATATTTTTAACTGACTTCGCCGGCCACTCCACGAAATTGGAGGAGGCGCACGACATTTTGAAGCTCTTTGACCTCTTTTTATCTGCTGTTGAAACGCTTTGCGCTTCGGCAGGGATCCTGCTCGTGATCACTAGCGATCATGGCAATATCGAGGACATGAGCGTGCGTGGTCATACGCGCAACCCAGTGCCACTGATCGCAATCGGTCCCGAGGCTCAGGCTTTCCTCGCCAATGCGCGAAGCCTGACTGACATCACCCCGCGCGTCATCAGCATGTTTAGGTAATAGGAATAATGGAATGGTGGAATCTTGGAATAATGGGTTGTTTTAATTCGCTTTTCTCATCATTCCAATATTCCCTTATTCCAACATTCCAGTGAAGTTACTTTGCTTCAATCGCGTAGAGATGGGTCTTGGTACGCAGAATGAGGGTATTGCCAGAGACGGCGGGAGAGGCCATGAAGCCAGTATCCAAGCGATTCTCCGCGAGCTTTTCAAAGGTGCGTCCTGCACGAAGGACAAGGGTCTTACCAGAGAGGCTGGGACAATAGATTTTTTCGCCATCGTGAATGGGCGAAGCAATAAAATTGCCCCCGAGCGACTCACGCCAGATCACCTTGCCAGTGACCACATCCAGGCAGTTTAAGATACCGTGATCAGCGAGCATATAAAGCAGCCCCTTGATAACAATCGGCGAGGGGGTGACAGGTATATCTTTGCCACCCATGCGCCAGAGTACATGGGTGTCCGTGAGATCACCACGTCCAACCGAATTGATTGCGAGCATCTCCGCAGGGCCATGTCCGGTCACGGCAAAGGCAATACCATTCTCGGAAACCGCGCTCACAGCTGGCGTATGGGTCGGACTCCGAACGCGCCATAACTCCTTGCCTGTCTCGGGATCAAGGGAAATGATGGTCGTGGAGGCAGGGGTGATCATTTGGTCTTTTCCGTTGACGGTCATGATATAGGGCGTGGCAAAGCCCTTGCGAAAATCTCCTTCACCCTTTGGCTCGCCCTTTTCGTTCAAGTCATTGAATTTAATATTGCGGTCGCTCTTCCAGACTGTCTTGCCCGTCAGTTTATCCAGCGCAACCACATATTGCTGGTCGATGCCGTCAAAGGTCAGGATGAGGAGGTTCTTATACAGGATGGGGGAAGACCCCGGGCCACGGAAATGGCGGCATTTCAGGTCATCGCGTTTCCAGAGCACCTCTCCTGTTCCTGTATCCAGGCAGGCTGTGCCATAGCTACCGAAATGGAGATAGACACGTCCCTTTTCAATGGCTCCGGAGGGCGAAGCATACCCGTTGACAGCGTTCATCAGGGGTTCGGGCTTAGCACAGGTGAAAAGCTGCTTTTCAAAGAGGACTTTTCCTGTCTCCAGAGCCACACAGTAGGCAAAGAAGTTGCTTCCCTTCTCTGTAGCGCCAGTGGCCCAGATCTGATTGTCTTGGATGACGGGTGTGGACCAGCCAGCGAGTGGGAGGGCGATCTTCCAGCGGACATTATTGGTCTCACTCCAGGTCAAGGGGATTTTAGAGCCCGTCACAGTTCCATCACCGGTAGGTCCTCGGAAAGAGGGCCATGTATCCCCCGCGATTCCTATTCCGTTCAACAACATGAGTCCCATCACAATGCTAATTCTTGCCTTAATCATGGTTGTCCCCCTCTCGCTATTCCATTATTCCATCATTCCAATATTCCTGTGAGGCGTTTTCACGCCTCACGCTTAAACCTTAAAGAGTTCTCCGTCACGCAGGCGGACGCGATGGATGACGATGCCGAGTTCCTCTTCGAAGCGGCGAGCCAGAGGCGTTTCGTTCTGAGTGAAGAGGGTAATCGCGACGCCCTGGGCGCCTGCGCGCGCGGTACGTCCCACACGATGGAGGTAGGCCTTGCTGAGGGTTGGGACATCGAGGTTCACGACATGGGTGACATTCGGGATATCGAGACCGCGCGCGGCGACATCAGAGGCAATCAGCACGGCGGCGCGTCCGCTCCGAAAATCCTCCATGGCCTGCTGGCGCTCCTGTTTATCAAAGGCGGCATGAAGCTGCGCCACGTGAATCTTATGATGCGCTAACTTGGAGGCGACGATTTCGGCCGTCTCCGTGCGATGGACAAAGGCCATGACCCGTTTGGAGCGAAGCGCATGGAAGAGGCTTCGTAGCACATCGGGCTTGTCACGTTCCTCGCAGATGAGTCCGAGGTGTTCGATATTCGTGTTGACGGGTACGTCCACGGTTCTCAGCATGACGAGCTTGGGTGAGAGCGCGTTAATCGTGGTCATGCTCTGTTGTTGTTCGGTGGCGGAGACATAGACTAATTGGCGATCTCGTGGCATTCCGTGCAGCAGATCGTGGATCGCCTTTGCGCTTTCGTCACAGAGGAGGCGGTCCGCCTCGTCAATCACAACGCACTTGACCGTGTGCGGCTTAAATTTGCGGAGCTGGATGAGTTCGTGAATGCGTCCGGGCGAGCCCACGACCACATGGGGTTTGGTTTTGAGTTTTTCGATCTGCCGTTCGATCAGGGTGCCACCGACCAGCAAGAGTGTGCGCACAGGGCGCCCTGCGTTTTTAGCTAGCTCGATACACTGGCGCTGGATCTGCAGGGCGAGTTCGTGTGTGGGCGCGACCACTACGAGCTGGGTGGCAGCCAGTGAGAGATCGAGGCGGCCCAAGAGGGGGAGAAGGTAGGCCAGTGTCTTGCCCGTTCCTGTCTCGGCGCAGAGATAGGCGTCCTTGCCCGAGCTCAAGACCGGATAAGCCACGGTCTGGATGGGCATAGGCTCGGTGATGGCCTGCTTGGCCAAGGCTGCGACAAGGTCCTCTGGGACCTGTAGGTCCGTAAAGGTTAAAGTGCTCATGTGATGGCCATTCCTCTTTTCTCATTAACGCGGTTAACGCAAACTATACACAGCACCTTACCAGGTTACAAGTCCGAATCAAATTTTTCACTTAAAATTGGGCTTGCGCGGAGGGGGGGTATTTTGCTATTGTACACGGCCTAAGCGCACAAATTGTCGAGTGACTTTATCTGTGCGGAAGCGAAGGCGAGGCGGCGTCAGGCGCCGGATCGCCAAAGCGGATTAACCCGACAGGGTCAGTGAGCGTCATGCTCTTGCCTGTCATTGTTTAAGGATACCATTATGGAAATGCCTGTCTCGACCCTCACCGGTCTCTCCCTTCAGGACTTGCTGGATGCAGGTCTGCACTTCGGACATCAGACCAAGCGTTGGAACCCCAAGATGAAGCGCTATATTTTTGACAAGCGCAATGGGATCCACATCATTGACTTGACCCAGACCATCACCCTCATTGACGAAGCCGCTGCCTTTTTGCGTGACATCACGTTGAGTGGTAAGAAGGTTCTCTTTGTTGCAACCAAGAAACAAGCGCAAGAGGTTGTGAAGGCCGCTGCAGAGACGTGCGCACAAAACCACATGACGGAACGGTGGTTGGGCGGCACGTTGACCAACAACCCAACGATTCGTCGCAGCGTCAAGCGTATGCGCCAGATCGAAGCCATGGGACGTAACAATAATGGCGCTCTCTCCATTCACAAGAAGGAGGCTGCTAGCCTGCGTCGCGAACTCGAGAAGCTCCAGAAGAATCTCGGGGGCGTGGCCGATATGGACAACAAGCCTGGCGCGATGGTCGTCGTGGATATCTGCCGTGAGCAGAATGCGGTTGCTGAAGCAGTTCGCTTGGGCATTCCGGTTGTGGCGATTGTGGATACCAATGCGAATCCAGATTTCGTTGACTATGTGATTCCTGGTAATGATGACGCGGTTCGTGGCATCAAGATGATTGTTGATGCCTTCGCGAAGGTCATCAAAGATGCGAATGACGAGTATCAGCGTGTGGCGTCGGAACGTCAGCGTCAGCGCGATGCTGAGCAGGTCCAGTCGGATGCACAGGATAAGGCCACCCGCAAGCCCCGTCGTGACAAGGATGAAGACGATGATGCTGGCAAGAAGGCCAAGAGCCGTTTGATGGAAACTCGCAAAAAAGCTGCCAAGGCAGCAAAGGATGCGACCGTCGCCAAGGCTGCTGCTGTCGAGACAGTTCCAGCTGAAGCACCTGCAGCCGAGTAACTAGTTAAGTTAAAAGTTAGAAGTTAAAAGGTGAAAGTTTTTTAACGTCCAACGTTTAACGCTGAACTTATAAAAAAGGAGTTTTTATGGGAGAGATCACAGTTGCTACGATCAATGATTTGCGTCAGCGTACCAATGCCGGTATGATGGACTGCAAGAAGGCGCTCATCGAGACCCAGGGTGACATGGACGCCGCGATCAAGATTCTTCGCGAGAAGGGTTTGGCCATTCAGGTCAAGCGTGCGGACAAGGAGTCCAAAGAAGGGATCATCAAGGCAATCGTTGCAGCAGATGGCAAGACCATCGCTATGGCGGAAGTCAACACTGAGACCGACTTTGTGGCCAAGACCGACAACTTCAAGAACTTTGTCGCTGCCGTCACTCAGAAGGTGATGGACAATGGCGAAGAGCTGGGTGACAGCATGAAGGACTCGCACATGACCATCGTGTCGCAGACGGGCGAGAACGTCAAGATCCGTCGTACGGCCCGCTATGTGCTGAGTTGCACCGGCAAGATTGAGTCCTACATCCACATGGGCGGCAAGGTCGGCGTGATTGTCGAAGTCGCTTGCGGCAAGCCAGAGACGGTCAACAACCCCGTCTTTGTCGAGCTCGTTCATGATCTGGCGCTCCAGATCGCAGCGGCAGCTCCGCGTTACTTGGTTCCGGAAGAGGTTCCCGCAGAGATCATCGAGGCGGAGAAGGACATCTACCGTAATCAACTCGCTGAGCAGAAGAAACCCGCGAACATTATGGAAGGTATCCTCAAGGGAAAGATCCAGAAGTTTTACGGCGACGTCTGTCTGATTCATCAGCCCTTCGTTAAAGAGCCCAAGCAGACCATCACTGATATCGTCAACGCCTGTGTCAAGGCGACAGGCGACACGGTGACCATCAAGCGTTTTGTGCGCTTCCAGTTGGGTGCTTAAGTCTTAAATCTGCCTCTTTTCTCTGTCTTCGTGACACTGTTGTGTGCGTGGCGACAAGGGAGAAGAGGCGTTTTCTTTTTAAAACTATGAATATCGAACAACGTTTCCGCGCTTTGCTTCCTGAAGCACGTCGCATTATCGTAAAGATCGGTACGCGGGTCATTGCTCAGCCGAGCGGTCATCCGGATATGCCGCCGCTGAAGAGCCTTGTGAAGCAGATCTCCG
>CAIZQW010000340.1 GCA_903935195.1 uncultured bacterium | reverse complement strand
TTCAGGAAGCGTCCACGGCGTGGTCGTCCAGATCAGCAGATAGGTTTCACCGTAGGCGGCGGGTGCTCCTGACAATACCTTGGCACGCACGGTGACGGCCGGGTCTTGCACATCCTTGTAGTTGTTGCCAGCCTCAAAGTTGCTCAGCGGGGTGCTGAGCTTCCAGCTATAGGGCATGATGCGATAAGATTTATAGACGCGTTTCTGCTCCCAGAGTTGCTTGAAGACCCACCAGATGCTCTCCATGAAGTCTGGATCCATGGTCTTGTAATCGTTATCAAAATCAACCCAGCGGCCCATACGCGTGACCGTCTTACGCCACTCCTCCACATACGTGAGGACCATGGAACGGCACTTCTCATTGAAAATATCAATGCCCAACTCACGGATTTCATGCGCGCCCGTGACGCCTAGAGCCTCCTGCGCGAGGGCTTCGATCGGCAGTCCATGGCAGTCCCAACCAAAGCGGCGTTCCACATGATAACCTCGCATGGTCTGGTAGCGCGGAACAATATCCTTGATGGTTCCGGCGAGCAGATGGCCGTAGTGGGGCAAGCCTGTCGCAAAAGGGGGACCATCATAAAAGACATAGTCCCGCTTGGCGCGATTCTTCTCCAAACTTTTTTTGAAGGTCTCATGCGCCGCCCAAAAGGCTAGCATGTCCGTTTCCATCTGGGGAAAATCCGTCTTATTTGATACCGGTTGAAACATCTCGGCACTCCTTGTCTATAACATCAATTGGAATATTGGAATAAAGGAATAGTGGAAAGGTGGGTGGATACGAAATACCGGCTTCGGGAGGGGCACGCGTCTGCGTGCCTTGGACGAACAGACGCTCGTCCCTCCGGGTCGGAAATTATTCCAATATTCCAGTATTCCATCATTCCCTTATTCCTCTTCTAGTAACTTGTCAGTTTATTCCCGGGGGCCCTGGGCGGGGCGCTTGCATATACCTTCACTAGAATTTGATAGTTTAGTTTAAATCCTTTCCCCATGTCAACAGGCAATTCGGCCTTTTCGCCTTGCCGAACGCGCCTTAAAATTGCTACTCTTAAACCACTTATGACACTCCACGACACGATCCGAAAACTGGGCGATCAGGCTTTGGCAGCTTCACGTAAGCTTGTAAACTGCTCAACAGCCAAAAAAAATGCCATCCTCCACGCCATGGCGGCTGAGCTGGATGCACAGCGTGCCTCTATCAAGGCAGCGAATGAAAGAGATGTCGAGCAAGCCACGGCAAGCACTATGGCCCCTGCCATGGTTGACCGCCTGACATTGACCGACGCACGCATTGACGCGATGATTTCCGGTGTCCGCGAGGTGGCAGGACTTTCCGACCCTGTGGGCAAGAAAATCTGGAAGCGCACGCGACCGAATGGCCTTGTGATCGAAAAGAAACGCGTCCCGCTCGGTGTTGTGGCCATTATTTATGAGTCCCGCCCCAATGTAACGGCGGATGCCGCTGTACTCTGCTTTAAGACCTCGAATGCGGTCATCCTGCGCGGAGGCAAAGAGGCGATCCATTCCAACCTCGCCATCGCCAAGGCGCTCCAGGAGGGTGGCGAGAAGGCCGGTCTCCCCAAAAATTCCATCCAGCTGATTGAGACCACAGACCGCGAGGCTGTGCGTGAGCTCGTCCAGATGGATGACCGCTTGGATATCGTCATCCCCCGCGGAGGCGAATCACTCATCCGCGCGGTGGTTGAACATGCGCGTGTACCGGTTCTCAAACACTACAAGGGCGTCTGCCATGTCTTTACGGATGCCAGCGCGGACCAGGAGAGCGCCCTCAAAATCATCGAGAATGCCAAATGTCAGCGTCCCAGCGTCTGCAATGCCATGGAGAGCCTGCTCGTCCATCAAGCGATTGCCGCTGAGTTTCTGCCCAAAGTCGCTGCCTTTACCGCGCGTAAGGGTGTCACCCTTCACGGATGCAAAGCGAGTTGCGCGCTTCTCCCCATGTGTGTCCCAGCGACGAAGGAGACGTGGTCAACCGAATATCTCACTCTGGACATGTCGGTCAAGATCGTCAAGGATGTGAAGGCCGCGATTGCGCACATCAACACGTATGGATCACATCATTCGGATGCGATTATTACGGCAGATAAACGGGCGATGAAGAAGTTTCTCAAAGAGGTGGATTCCGCGGCGGTCTATGTCAATGCCTCGACGCGTTTCACGGACGGCGGCGAGTTCGGCATGGGCGCGGAGATGGGGATCAGTACGGACAAGCTCCATGCACGCGGCCCCATGGGCCTTGAAGAGCTCACGACCTACAAGTACGTAGTTCATGGCTCAGGCCAGATCCGGTAGAGAATTAACCACAAAGAACGCAAAGAACTCAGAGAAAGAGGATAGAAACAGAAATTGATCTTTGCGCTCTTTGTGTTCCTTGCGGTGAATACTAAATCTACTTTTCCAGCAGAGCAGCAAAATCGCTTGGGATGACGTTTTCGATCAACAGCCGCTTCCCCGAAGGCAAGGTCAGATCAATACCGGTTGAGGTCAGCATCAAGCGCGAAAACCCCTGTTGCAACGCTTTGTCGCCATAGCGCGTATCGCCCACGATCGGATGGCCGATGCTGTAGAGATGGACGCGCAATTGATGGCGACGGCCCGTCTGCGGCGAGAGTTCGGCCAAGGTAAAGCGATCCGAACGCTTCAAGACGGAATACCGTGTTTCAGAGGGCTTGCCCTTGAGATCATCCACGCCCATGCGACCGGAACCGAACTCGCGGATCGGGCGCGTGATAACGCCTTGATCTTCTGGCATGACGCCATGTACAAGGGCTTGATAGGTCTTATGGACATGACGTTGTTCAAACGCCATGTTCAGAAAGCGATGCGCCTCGGGATGAAGCGCATAGATCATGACACCGCTGACCTCTTTATCCAATCGATGGACTGGCATGACGGGCGTTCCCAATTGCGCGGAAAGTAGTGCTGAGAGGCAGGATTGGTCATCACGCTTCTCCGGAATGGCAGCAACGCCTGCGGGCTTCATCACCGCCACACAGTCCGCATCGTGATGGAGAATCTGGATCATTTTAAACTCTGAAATCAATTGTTTTTAACCACAGAGAACGCAAAGAGCGCAAAGAAAGAAAAGAC
>CAIZQW010000339.1 GCA_903935195.1 uncultured bacterium | reverse complement strand
GTCTATACGCATACCCTTTTTCAACATGCCTATCCTGGGGAATCCGCCCACCTAACCGCTGTTGCAGCGAAACTCTGTAAGACCAGCGACCTCTCCCATCCGCTCTTCACCTTACTCACTCAGCTTATTGCCTCCCTGAACTTCGAGGCACTAACGGTGCGACTCAACCTGTTCTGTGCCCTCTGTGGCAGCCTCGCGGTGACCTTGGCCTATTATTTCACGGCTCGCATCATTTTTGTCTGCGGACGCGACCTCCCTGGCGGAGCAGCCTCTGTTATCTTCCAAACCAAGAAGGAGGAGGGTGACGATACGGACGATGAGACGATTGTTCGTGCTGAAAAGAAGAGCCTGCTTCCTGCTACTGACCTCACGAACTCGACGCCTGACGCTTTCCTCGCGCCCAATGAGCTCTCGGAGGAAGAAGATGCAGATCTGCTCAGTCATAACCGGCTGGCCGCACAAGCCAGTGTCTTGGGAGGATTAGCCGCCGCAACGGTTTTGGCCTTTACCGCACCCTTCTGGCTCGTCTCCACGCGTCTCTATCCGCAGGCCTTCCACTTGATGCTGATCTTGTTGATTTTCAACTTATTGCTCACCTACTTCCACACTGGCAGCAGTTTCGCGCTTTTTCCAGTCATCCTCTTGCTGACTGCCACCTGTCTTGAGAGTCCCGTTTTTCTCATCTTGCTCCCTGTGGGCGGTTTCTTCCTGCTAAAGACCATGGAGGATAATGAGCAACTGGCCATGCACCGGATGTTGGGTGTCATCATGGTCGCGATTGCGGGAATTCTGATGGCCGTGACCTGTCTCTACAAGGCTGCGCCTTATTGCTCGGAGATTACCAGTGCTTCGAATCGACTCCTGCTCGCCACGTATGGGTCAACGCTCTTGTCAAATATCCTGGACTGGATGCCCGGGTACGACTGGAGTTATATGGTCGCCCTCTTTCTCCTGCCAGCAGCCATCGCACTCTATGTCTTTACAAAAGCTTTTCATGGACAGCGAACATTTCTGCTGTTGGCAGTGGAGGTTGGACTCGCGCTCGCCTGTATTCCAGCTCTTTTAAATCTGAAACGCTCACTCTGGGGAATTGCTCGTGCCTCCTCAGAGGTTCCCCTGCTCCCGTATGTGATGATTGCCTTCTTTGTGGGTCTTCTCTTTGCCGTCTTCTATCTGATGCGTGACGTCTTTGTCGCACACGGTGATGAAGACCTGGAGTATTACGAATATCGAGACAACCCCATTCTCTGCAAAATAGGTTCACTTCTCTGCTGGCCCTTAGCTGTACTGGTCTGCGTGACTCCTTTTCGAAACCAACCTGATATCTCCCCTAAAGTGGGCATCTTTGTTGATACGCTTGCCAAAGACCTTTACTGGAATTTGGGAACGCGGGACTGGCTGATTAACAATTCACTCTTCCAATATCAGCTGATGATGCGTGCCTTCGATGACCAACGGGACCTGCACTTTATTTCGACTGACCCGATCTCCAGCACCGATAGTGCCTCCATGCTCACAGAGAGCGTTATTAAGGATCCCTCCTTTGAAAAAATACGAAATCGCATGCTCAACGCGATTGACATCTCGCCCAATAACTTTTTAAGAGAGTGGTTGTTAAAAGACACCAATGCCTGTAACCGAATCGCTGTATTTCAAAATCCCGAGGTCTGGCGTCTCAATGGTTATCATGCGATACCCAATGGCTTTTTCCTAAAAGGCATTCCTAAGACTACAGCTCTTGATTTAGACCGCTTACTTAAAGAGTTCACCGATTTTATTACTGCCCTCCAGCCACAACTCTTTCCTGAAGTACCGGACACCATTAAGCTCTTTTCTTCCTATCGCCACCAGCTTCGCATGCAGCTTTCGCGGCAACTCAACGAGCTCGCCTTTCTTTTTGTGGAAGCCAGCCGCACACAAGAAGCGGATCTCCTCTACAAGCAGGCGGACGAACTCGCCTTCAACGGCAATCTTTCTGCGCTACTGAATCGCTATCAACTCATCCTCGACAAGAAGGGGAATGTTTCGGAGGAGTTGGAGACCACCCTCCGCACCTTTGTTGAGAATGGACGACTGACAGACCTCGCCGCGCGGACAATCCAAAGTGAGTATGGCACCCTGCTCAAGCTCGAAATCGTAGATGTCGTGCGAAAGAATTTCGGAAGGAAGGTCAGTGGCTATAGAAACGTCTTTTTGAAGGACAAGACCTTGCGCGACCCCCTGTTGGTGATGCGAGATAAGAAGCGCGAAATGCAGTATTCGGCAACAAAAGCCGTCCAGGAGTATCGGTTTGAGGATGCCGAGCATCTGTTGAACATCCTCTTCGATATTGATGAGAAGGATCCCTTTGTCCTGCTCAACAAAGCAAAGATTGCGATTGAGAAGCGTGACGCACCCAATGCAGGGCTCTGGATGGACTTGGCGAAAGAGAATGGGGTCAGCGACGCAGAGCTGATTTGGCATCAATCCTCTTTGCTCGTCTTTGACGGAAAGCTCGATGAGGCACGTGAACTGCTCAACCGCGCCATTCCATCGAACACCCAGAACCCCGATATCTGGTCGCTTCTTGCAGATATTCTTCTCGAAAAAGGCGAATACTATGAATTGGAGAACCGTGTCAGCCCTGCCCTGCGCAATGCCACCAGCAAAAACCCCAGCGCATCCTTCTACAAACTCAGGGGTTATCTTCTCTTGCGAAACAATAATCTGATGGGTGCACGCTCTGCCTTCCTTGATGCCCTCGACCTCAATCCTACGCTGACGCCGATCCGCGAAGAACTTCTCAAGATTGACGACCTCTTGGCTGTGCCAACCTTTAGTGAGGCCGATGCCAAGGCGATGTTAAGACTCATGCCGGACCACGCCTTTGCGA
Source organism: uncultured bacterium (assembly GCA_903935195.1). Taxonomy (GTDB): domain Bacteria; phylum Verrucomicrobiota; class Kiritimatiellia; order RFP12; family UBA1067; genus CAIZQW01. Next base: position 133 of record CAIZQW010000339.1, on the reverse strand, counting down.
ACTACCTGTTAGGACGTGCCCGTCTTGATCGTGGCGCTTACGGACAAGCCGAAGATCTCTTTAAACGAAGCCTTGAAAAGAAGACCAATGTGCCTGCAGCGGTCGGGCTCGCGGCGCTTTGGATTGAGCAGGC
>CAIZQW010000338.1 GCA_903935195.1 uncultured bacterium | reverse complement strand
GCAGGCCAGACGTTGGCGTTTCCTGCCGGAACGCTATGCGCAGGAACAGGCGCTCGTGGGGGATGACGGGTTTGTGGTGGCAGGCGAGTTGTACAGTCCGCTCAAAGCCCTTCATCTGATGGCCGGCGCAATCAACACGACCTATATGATCGCGGATGACGAAGACCGCGTGAAGAAGCTGCTCGGACTCCATGAGGCGGCGCAACTCGATCTGGTCTCGCAGATGGCGCAGGTCGGTGTTCCGGCTATGATGGCCATGGACAATCTCGATGCCGCCTTTCATACCCCGACCTATCTGGAAAATTTCTCCGCATCGTATTATGAGCAGGCCAGTCGGATCGCCCATGCAAAGGGCAGTACCTTTTTCATTCACGCCTGCGGACACCAGCGTGTTAATCTGAAGTTCATTGACTCGCTCGGAGTCGACGGACTTGAAGGCGTGGCCTTCCCGCCGCTGGGTGATGTGCAGCTGGATGAGGTGATGGGGCTGACGAGTGACCGTTTCCTGATCACCGGCGGCATCAGTCCGATCGAGACAGAGAAATTCAAGAGTGCAAGTGAGGTGCGCGCGTATGTCAAGGACCTGCTGACACGGATGCGGCCCTACTCGCATCGCTTTATGCTCGCTGCAAGCTGCAACACCTCCATCCGCACCCCCTGGGAAACCATCCAGTGGTTCCGCGATGCCTGGCAGGAATTTGCGTAGTTTTAACCGCAAAAACCGCAAATGTTGCGAGGCTATCTCATCCGCCTCGCCCATGGATACATGGACGGCGGAATGGATAGCCTCGCGGAGTTGAATACAGGGGTGAAGCTGCTATGCAAACGGCGTTAAGAATCCCGAGTCAGGTGTTTATTAAACCTTCGCAAATGTCCGCTCCGCCGTCCGTGTATTCACGGGCGAGGCGGGCGTGACATTTGCGAAATATTTGCGGTTTTTGCGTTAAAATCCACAGTGACGAATTTTACTATGAAACAAAAAATGATCTTGGCGGGCGGGACGGGCTTTATTGGCGGGGCATTGGCCCGTCATTTCACTGCTTTGGACTGGGAGGTGGTCGTATTGACCCGGCATTCGAAGGCGCGTGGAGATCAAGTGCGTGAGGTCAGTTGGGACGGTGCCACGGTCGGTGACTGGGCCCGGGAACTCGAAGGCGCTGAGGCAGTCGTGAATCTGTCGGGTCGGTCCATTGACTGCCGCTTCACGCCTGCCAATCGGAAGCTGCTTCGCGATTCGCGAATCCAGTCCACGCAAGCCATCGGCCACGCCATTGCGCAGTGCAAAGCGCCACCCCACATCTGGCTCAACTCCAGTTCAGCCTCCCTGTACAAGCACACCTTTGATACGGACATGGACGAGTCTGGCGCGCAAGGTGCGACCCCTGAAGCCAAGGATGAATTCCTCCTTGAGCTCATTCATCAATGGGAGGAAGCCTTTGATTCGGCGCAGACACCGCAGACACGCAAGGTCGCCCTGCGCACGACAATGGTCTTGGGCCTGAGCAGCAACAGCGTGGTACCAGTCTTGCGCCGGTTGACGCGGTTGGGACTTGGGGGCTGGATGGGCAGCGGCAGGCAGTTTGTCTCCTGGATTCATATTGAGGATTTCTGTCGCGGGGTGGCGTGGGTGATCGCGCATGAAGACTTAAAAGGCCCTGTCAATTTCGCCGCGCCGAAGCCACTGACGAACGCAGAGATGATGCGTCTCTTCAGGGAAGCCTGCAATATGCCCTTTGGGTTGCCGGCCATGGCCTGGATGCTGGAGATCGGCGCCTTCTTCCTCCGGACCGAAACCGGACTCATCCTCAAAAGCCATCGCGTCGTGCCTGGCAAGTTGCTGGCCAGCGGCTTCACCTTCCGCTTTCCCTCCTTCCGCGAAGCGCTTGGCAACTTGATACAGTGTCAGTAAGTCTGGAAGTGTCAGTAAGTGTCAATAAGTCTTCAATGTCAACGTGCTCAATCTGCTTGTCCGCCGTAGCCTTGGCGAAGGTGGATCAATTGGTCAATCGGTCAATCCGTCCTCAGTTGTCCTGTTGCGTCAAATGAAACCGTTACAAAATGTAACGCTTAAAAGATGCTCTCGGTTGACAGAGTGTACAGAAGTCTGTACACTACTGCACATATCGGAGAGATCATTATGAAAACAGTCACGTTAACAGATTTCAGGAGCCACGCATCAGGGATGTTGAGCGAAGTCGAAAAGGGAGAGACCCTGCTCGTCATGCGCCATGGACGGCCTATTGCTGAGGTATGCCCTGTTGGAAACGAAAAAAGCGGGCAACCCTCCTGGAAAAGACCAGGGCTGAGACTATCGACAAAGGGAGTTAGCCTTTCTGAAATTATTTTAGCGGAGCGCAATCGTGAAAGTGTATCTTGATTCTTCGGCCTTTGCAAAACGCTTTATTGAAGAGCTTGGAAGCGATAAAGTCGAAGCGCTCTGTTTATCAGCCACAGAACTAGGCTTGAGTGTCCTGTGTGTGCCAGAGCTACTCTCCGCGTTGAACCGTCGTCTTCGTGAGCATCAATTAACCCAGAGCCAATATAGGGAGGCGAAGCGACGTCTCTTGTCAGATGTCCGTGATGCCGATATTATCGCGCTCACAACCTCTGTTGTCGGCTCAGCCATCCAGGTGATCGAGGCGAGTCCTGTACGAGCCATGGATGCGTTGCACGTGGCTTGTGCACTCGAGTGGGATGCGGAACTGTTCGCCTCCGCTGATGCGCAGCAACTGACAGCAGCCCATCGCGTGGGATTAAAAACCGTCCAGATATAATCAAAAAAAGGCTCTTCTAACAATTTAGTGGGTAATAATGCCTCTTTGTAGATCTTCATGGTGTCAAATGATGGTCTATGTTTATGCAATGTATCGTTTTAACCACAGAGAGCGCAGAGGCACAGAGGAGAATGGGAAAGGTATATGAGGATTACCGGTTGTAGAGCTGGATTATTAATCAATTTTAATACGCCAACGGTAATCGATGGAGTGAAACGCTTTGTTCTTTGAATCTCTGTGTCTCAGTGCCCTCTGTGGTTAAAATCCAAAAAATTATACGAAGAACCGAATTCAGGAGTCAGAATGGAGAAAATCGACATGATCGAAGGTTTCGATCCATTCTATTCTGGATTCTTAGGTTGCGGGCGAAGCCCGCATTAGATTTGTAGAGTGTGGAACTACGATCCTAGCACTCCTACTCGGATTGAGTTTTCCGAATATCTGCTATCTGAAATGCGCCACCTTGAGCTTTTATGTGGCGCGAATCGATTAATTGCGCCATATAAACTTTTATTGTGGCGCGATAAGACGAAATGCGCCATAATATTGACTATGCCAAAGCGAATACCAGAAAAAGAACTCGAGGCTGTGCTACAAGCTGTGGCTCGTTTCCCGGAGTCCGCCTCTATTGATCAACTGACGGACGCGTTTGAACAGGCTATCCCACGCCGCACATTGCAGCGTCGTATTGCCTTGCTTGTCAGCGAAAGGCGGTTATCCGCTGAAGGGATGGGACGGGGATGTCGCTACCGCCTCCCGACGCCCCCAAAAGAAGCTCAAACACGTGTGGGTGTACCAGTGGCTTTGATGTGTTCACCTGAGGCCGAGAAGATAAGAGCTATTGTTTCTTCACCCATTTCCAGCCGGAAACCTGTCGGCTATGATCGAACGTTCCTTGATCGATATCGTCCCAATGAATCATTCTATTTGCCTCCTGAGATTCGGACGCATCTTTCGTCTTTGGGCGCTGTTCCCGGGGAAAGTCTGCCCCCGGGAACGTATGTGCATCAGGTTTTCAGCCGCCTTTTAATTGATCTGTCCTGGAATTCCAGCCGATTGGAGGGCAATACCTATTCGTTGCTGGAGACCGAACGTTTGTTGGAGTTCGGCGAGAATGCCGAGGGTCGTGACGCACGCGAGGCGCAAATGATTCTAAACCACAAGGCCGCCATCGAGTTGCTGGCGGATACCAGCGCGGAAATAGGATTCAATCGCTATACGATCTGCAATCTGCATGCATTGCTTTCAGAAAATCTCCTCCCTGATCCGCAGGCCTGTGGACGGATCAGGACAAAAGGTGTGGGGATCACGGGGACTGTATTTCAGCCACTTCAAGTTCCCCAATTGATCAATGAATGTTTTGAACAGATACTTCATACGGCCGACGCCATAGAGGATGTTTTTGAAAAAGCTTTTTTTGTCATGGTCCATTTACCCTACCTCCAGCCCTTTGAAGATGTTAACAAGCGCGTGTCTCGGCTCGCGGCTAATATTTCTTTGATTCACGCGAACTTCTGTCCGCTTTCTTTTGTGGATGTCCCAGAGCAAGACTACACCCACGGTATTCTCGGTGTCTACGAGTTGACACGTGTGGAACTGCTGCGCGATGTGTTCATCTGGGCCTATGAGCGCTCATGTGCGCGCTATTCTGCTGTGCGTCAATCGCTGGGCGAACCAGACCCGTTCCGTTTGCGGTATCGCCAGGAATTGATGGAGATGGTTGCCGCTGTGGTTCGCGGACGGCTTGACAAGAAAACGGCCGGCGCATGGATCAGTCGTTTCGTGTCCGAACATGCGAGGGCAGAGGATTGGAGCCGTCTTGCTGAAGTGGTGGAGACCGAACTGATGGCACTCCATGAGGGGAATGTCGCCCGTTACCGTTTACGCCCTTCCGAGTATCAAGCCTGGAGGATGAATTGGCGGTAACTTGAGTTATCTGCTTTTCCTCAGACTACTGTCAGCGTGGGCATCGGCCTCGATGCCCGGACGGCGAGACCGCCGTCCCTCCCAGAGGCGCTATTCGTCTCTCCCCTCCATTTCAACATTCCCGTTTGCCGTCACCGGCAACGCTAAAACACTCTGGCGTGCGGCACCGATGCACCGCACGCCAGACGCGTCACTCAATTTGTTTTGGCACGTTAGCTTAGAAGAACGAGATAAGCGTGCCGGACGGTGGCTGTACCAGCAGGTCCGGGCCTAGGGCGTAGAGCACGGCGATTTCGGAGGCCGTCAGGGCCTTGTCGTAGATTCTCGCCTCGTTGATATAGCCGTTCATGTAGCCGTCATCCCATTTGGACCAGTTACGGGGTCCGATCAACACCTTCTCGCCCGCCGCATGAGAAATGAGCGACCCCTGATTGTGTTCGGCGTAGAGAACGCCGTTGCGGTACAGCTTGATCTTGTTTGCCGCAGAAGAATCGTAAGTGATTACCATCATGATCTCGTCAGGCGCGACCAGGGTTTCCAACGCTCCGCCGTTGGTTGTCGGTGTACGGGACCAGTTCTCACTGCCGTTCATCCACTGACCTCCGGTCCGTTCGCCATAGACAATCGCGTCGAACGACGCGTTCCCAACGCTCAGAGGACTGCCGGCCGCGTTGTTCGGCTTGAGGCTTGAGAGCGAGCACCAAGCCACCAGCGTCTTGTTGGGCCCCAAAGCGTTGCCCAGCGTCGCCTCCATCCGGTTATTCTCGCTGCTCCCGCTTAGACGCAACCGGTTATCGACAATCGTAGCCGTACCGTACAGCGTCCCGTGGGCCGTGCCCACCGAGTCATTTGCCGTGCCGTCATTGAACGACCAGCGGTGAGCCAGCGCCCCGTCGGAGTGAAGGGGAAAACCGACCACACCTGCGGCCACCAGCGCGAGAACCGCGAGCCGACTGACTTTTTCATTCCATTTCCTGTTACGCATCGTAACCTCCTTTGGAAGACAGGCTTCCCAGCCTGTCAGCCCCTTGCCACATGCAAGAACCCTCAACCACCAGCCACACATCTGGCTCATCACAGAGGTATTGGAATCTCTCCGGCAACCGCCGTCGCCTCGTCGATGCCGATAAAACCGATCTGGCCGTCCCACTTCATCCGCTTCAGATTCATCAGGTAGCCGTTGACATACACCTCGACCATGTCCGCCTTCAGCACCAGCCGGAGCTTCTGCGAAGCGCCCAGATCCAGGGCGCGGTTGGCGATCTGCGTGGCTTTGAAACCGGTCCCGTCAACATGGATCTCGCCAAACAACACCTGCTCACGCGTCAACAGCAGGCATCGCGCCGGACCGGTGCCCTGGCCAAAGAACACGCCGCGGCGTCCCTTCTCGGACACCTGTTCCGGCACCTCTGACGCTGTCGCCTCGATCACATGCGTCCGCGTCAGATCCAGTTTTCTGTCGAACAGCCGGAGTGCCGGCATGTATCCTGCGCCAGCATCAACCAGCTTCGCTTCCAAGGGCTCCGCCTTGAGCTTGTCGTTGCCGCTCCACCACTTCAGCCGCAGAATGTTGTCCGCGCCGACCTCGACCGCCTTCAGCGGCGCCGCATGGACCGGCCCGTTCTGGTAGAAGTGATTGACCAGCGGCCCGCCCGGCGCGTTGTGGAAGAAGCGGGGGAAATAGATGTCACAACCCTTCCCAAAAACATTTGGGTTCTTTTTCTGTGAATAGAATGGCCCCTCGGGCTTGTCGCCCACCGCCACGCGCCCTTCACTGATGAGGATGTAGTACTTCTCGCCAATCTTCTGGATTCCGCCAAACTCGCCGCTGATGTCGCCCTCCACCGGAGGCAGGGCCGTCCAGGTTATGCCGTCCTTGCTCTCGGCGAAACCGAAGCCGCAGGGCCGGTATTTGACCTTGCCCGGATCGGGATCGGCCGTGAAGTAGCCGTAGAGGCTGCCGTC
>CAIZQW010000337.1 GCA_903935195.1 uncultured bacterium | reverse complement strand
TACGAGTCCAAGACCCGCGCCAAAGCCAAGCGAACGGATCCATTCATTTGCAGTCGATGTGCCATCTCGGCAAGCCCAGTCAACGTCTTCAATCCCGGGCCCCTTATCTTGCGCCACAACTTCTGAGCGTCCGTTTCCGATCTGCCACGTCAGCATTCCGCCGTCAGAGTGTACCACCAAGTTGATCTCGAGTTCGTAGGCTGCCACAGCGACACGTCGAACCATTTTGGGCGGAAACTTACGTTCGAGCATGGCGGTCTTGATGGCATTGGCCGCCTTTCCCGCATTTTCAAAATCATATTTGGCTATCGGAAATTCGCGCAGCATGTAGGTCGTGGGGCCGATGTCAGGCGGGGTTGTCCGAACGACCGATTTTTCCATGCGGCTGAACTCTTTGCTCAGTTCATCCAGCAACGCGCGGTTGATATCTCGCTGACAGACAATGCCGACGAGGAGACGATCCCGGTTGAGCACAGGGAAACGTCCGAAATGGAAGCGGTCAAAATAGTGGATGGCAAACGAGAGAGGCATGTCATCTTCAAGGACGACCAGTTTTGTCGTCATGTAGTGTCCGCAGGGCTGGGCAATATACCCGCCCTCGATTGCGCAGATGATATCCTCCATGCTAACCAGCCCGAAAAGGCGTCCCTCTTCAACAACAGGGATGCCGCTGATATGCTTCTCCTTCATCAGTCGCTGCGCCTCCCAGAGGGGGATGCAACGTTCAACGGAGACAACCGAATGGGTCATGACATCTCGCACCTTGAGTCGCTGGATAAGCTCCATCAAGACTAAGGGCTCATAGGCTGTGGTGAGGGACAAAGCATCTCCACTCGCACCTTCGCTGGGTGGTGGTGGGGGTGGTGTTTGGTGCGATGCGTTTTCCATTAGGAGGTCATGCGCTGATGCAGCGCAATGCACGTGTCAAACTTGGACTGTTTGGCGATGGCGAGGGTCATCCCGAGGTCGGTAGCGACCTTTTTCATGGAAGAAGGCAGGGACTTGCCGTTAACAACAATGACAGCAGCGGCGCCGACGATCTGCGCCGTACGCAGGACCTGATCGCTGGCCAAGGAGGTCAATAAAAGCATCTCTTCTTCATCTACCAAGAGAACATCACTCATCAAGTCAGAAGCCACAATATGGTTGACCTTTTTTAAAAGTCCCTCGCCGGAGGCAATCAGCTCAGCATTTAACACAGAGATCGCATCTTGCACAGTCATAAAGAAATCCTTTTTACGCAAAATCAGTAAGCAATATGGTACAGGATTTCCTGTGGGAACTCAATTGCGGAATCCGAAAAGCGCGACAGAACCGAATAATGCATGGACAAGCCCGCCGCCCGGGGTCCTGGAAATAAACTGACAAGCAACTTTTTCTCACAGAGGCACAGAGAGCACAGAGGAGATTTTTTGAACAGGATTTATAGGATTCCCGACAGCTTCGCTTCGGCGAGGAGAAATTTTTAAATTGTTTGGTTCTGAATTCTAATCCTTTTAATCCTGTTCATCCTGTCAAAAAAACCTTTTCGTGTGTTTCGTGGGAAAAACTATTGAAGTTATGACTGTTCGCCGAATGCTCGCCCAGAAGAACCCAAAATTCAATAATCCAGCGAATTTATAGACAATTCGAAGTTGAAATCGTTAAAACAATGGAAATTAACTAATTAAGGCTAAAAAACGCGAAAATATGGAGTCGCCTTCTCTGAAAAAATATGAGATGATTTTAAGAATTTGCTGTGGAAAGTCTGTCCATGAAAAATGGTTTTTTTGTGGGATGCTTGAAATCCCAAGGGTGTTATATGATGAAGAAGGAAATGATAAGATTCGAACTTTCGAGCCTTTTACGACTAGGCTCATTGTTCTTAATTCTTGTTTCCCCATCTTTTCTCTATGCCGTTCCCGCAAGTCCAGAGGGTGTGGAAATTACCCAGCCTGACGGAAAGAAGCTCAAGATACATCTGCGAGGAGACGAACGCTTTTCTTGGCATGAGGACGAAGCTGGACATGCCATAAAAAAGGATGAGCGTGATAAGTACTGGAAATATGCACGCCCTAAAAAAGACTCCGCTGACTTCGATGTTATACCTGACGCAATCGCTGGCGATAAGGATCCTGAAAAACTGAACCTCAAGAAAGGTGAGTTGCCGGACAAAAACCTGTTACGCGAGCATATTAAAAAGCAATGGGAGCCCCAGTTTAAACAATTGACGGCTTCCGAAACCAATAGTCTTTCGAAAAGTCCTTCTCCCGAAGGGGGTGTGCTGTCTTCTATTATTGAACCGCCCCCGCTTCCGATTCCCATTGCAGGTACAAAGACGGTCAAGAACATCGTCATTCTTGCTTGCTTCAACGATCACTGGGATGCTGTCAACAATACGGTGCTTGCATCAAAGGGGCGCACAAATGTGACCGAATATGTCAACCTGTTCAATCAGATCGGACACACAACCGATGGTGCTGTAGGCTCTGTTAAGGATTACTACCTTGAAAACTCCTACGGCAAACTGACTGTCGAATCCGTTGTAACGATTTGGGTCCGTCTTCCACAAAACGAAGCGTATTACGGTGTCCAAGGAGTTTACGTTGACACAAATCCCCAGCAGATGGTTTCCGATGCGATTGCCGCAGCGGATGCGGCGGGCTTTGACTTCTCCCTAGGCGACGGGGATCTTGATGGCTGGGTGGACTGCTTGACGATCATTCACTCTGGATACGGTCAGGAAATCAGCGGTAGCTCCTCTGATAGCATTTGGTCGCATCAGTTTTCGATCAGCGCCTCAGAGACTCATGATGGCGTTAACATATACAAGTATCATACATCTCCAGCCTTGCGCGGTAGCTCAGGTAGCGCTGGCACCTCCATAATCCGCATTGGTGTCATCTGTCATGAAATGGGCCATTTTTTTGGGCTTCCAGATCTCTATGATTACAACGCGGGGGCCTATTCGGCGATCAGTGTTGGTAATTGGTGTGTAATGTCCGGCGGGTGCTGGGGTACTAGTAATGATGGCATTCGACCGACCCACTTCAGTGCCTGGTGTAAACAGTCGCTCGGGTTTGCTGTGCCACGCTTGCTCCACTCTAAGACATCGCTCTCCTTGCCAGATGTAAAGGCAAACGACACCCTCTACATGATTCGCGACGGCTGTTCGAATGAAGAGTATTTTCTTGTTGAAAATCGCAACCAGACTGGCTTTGATGCCTCGACTCCTGGCAGGGGTGTGATGATCTGGCACATTGATCCGAAAAATGCAAACAATAATTCCGGCAAATGGTCGCATCCGTTGGTCAAGATGGAGGATGCTGACGGTGACCAGGTCGCTAATGAAACGGCCTCCGCTTGGCATAGCGGTAATTCAGGAATGATTGCTGGCGGACTCCGGGATCAGACGACCAATTCATATACGAGTGCGATGGGTTACCAGACTGGATCATACGTTGTGAGGTCGGACAATGCCGCCTTGTATACGTATATTCGTCTTTCTAATTTTTCAGCGACCAACGTAACGATGACGGCAGATGTTTCAACCCTCATTCCGACCGTTTCGAGCCAATCAACGAATACTGCCAATTACACAGTGTCCTGGAGTGGCTCAAGTGCTGCGAGTAAATATGAAATTCAAGAGGGTCAATTTACAAATGCAACAACGTTCTCCGATGGTTTTGAAAACGAAGATGATCTTCATGATGGCTGGACTTTGGCGGGGTGTAAGCGGTCGTCCGCAGGAAGTCGGACCGGCATATACAGCATGTATTTCTCAACTTATGACGGAGCTAATTGGTGGGCCAATGTCCAGTCCTTGCGTTCGCGGAACGCATTCACGCTTACAGGCAGTACGACAGTACAGTTTTACTATAGGTGTGATCTCTCTTCAGGGAGTGGTATTTTTGTCTTTAAAGCATCCAATGATAATGGGGTGACGTGGCATAACCTCTGGAGCCATTCAGGCGCTCAGGTTAGCTCGTGGACAGTTGCCAACATAACAGCAGCTCAGTTCACCTCCGCCGGATTTTCAGCAGGAGACAATATCGTGCTCAGCTTTGTGATGAACACCGAGTACATATCGGGATGGGGTACATTTCCCGTATACGGCTGGGCCATTGATGACTTCTTGGTGAGTAACACATCCATTCCTGCGTATACGAATTGGATGACCCTAAGTAATGCTGTTGCAACCGCCTCATATAGCGTGACAGGAAAAACAAATGGGACGTATGCCTACCGGGTTCGCGGATATAGTAATAGTATCTGGCAGCGCTACAGTCCTGCCGCAGCCGTGGTGGTCAGTGGGGTGCCCCGAGATACAAAAGCAACAGTGATTTTGGTTTTTTGATATGTGTGTTGCACGGGGCATTTGAGTAATATTGACTTTCGGGGGTCAATGGCTTATGATGTGCCCCCTTTGACACATGGATAAAAGTCGACATACTCAAGAGTTGCGCGTCTTGCATGAAATCAGCATGATTATGAATCAATGCGTGGACATGCGGGACGTGGTGCATCCGATTTTGGAGACCCTGGATGAGTGCCTTGGGTTCCGTTGGGCAACCATTACGCTCTTGCGCAAGGGAGGAGACGACATCCTGATTGAAGCCTCCCATGGGTTGACCCAAGAACAGGCTCAATTAGGTCACTATAAGCTTGGCGAAGGTGTCACGGGAACCGTTGTTTTAAAAGGTGAGCCCATGGTGGTGCCTCGGACAAGCGAGTCGCCCCTTTTTTTGAATCGTACCAAGCTGGGAAAAAGTTCCGATACCGCCTTTATCTGTGTGCCGATCAAGGAAAAACAGGAAGTCGTCGGCGCCTTGAGCGTTTACCGTGACTTTGCAGATAATGACCAGCTGACGGCTGACATGGCCATTCTTCAGATTGTGGCCTCTATGATGGCGCGTGCGCTTCTGTTACGCCGTGATTTAGTGGCTCAACAGGAGGTTTTAGAGACTGAAAATCGTCTCCTCCGTGAAGAGTTGACCCGTCGTTATCATCCCGATAACATTGTTGGAAATTCCCGTGAGATGCAGGAGGTCTATGACCAGATCTCTCAGGTCGCGACGAGTCAAGCCACGGTCTTGATTCATGGCGAGACCGGTACAGGCAAGGAGCTGGTTGCTCATGCGATCCATTATGCCAGCAACCGTGCGGATAAACCCTTTG
>CAIZQW010000336.1 GCA_903935195.1 uncultured bacterium | reverse complement strand
CTGGTTGAGAAGCTGCTGGCTGATACCGAACTGATGAAGCAGATGCTCGTAGCTGACGGCGCCAATGACAACAAATATGGCCAGGCGATGGAGATCTATTCTGCCATCCAGAAAGCCAGCGCGAAAGCCAAGGAGGGGGTGCTGCAGCGGATGGCGCTGGCGGTGGCTCTGTGGCATGCGGTTCCGGTCAGACAGAACAATCCCGGGGCCTTCACCAATGCCCCTGCAATTGTCGATCCTGTCAAGCGCTACCTGGCCTACGAGAAAGCCTTTGTGAACGGCGAACTGGATCCGGCCTTCAAGAATCTGACGGCATGGGATATCCGGTTCGTGATTTCCGGAGATGAGCCGGATGAGACCCATGCCTGGGGACGTGAGATGCTGCGTAACTACCGGCCGGACGTCGCCACCAATCCCGACTTCGCATGGCGTTACGTGCAGGCTGTCGCGACCGATGTCAAGTTCGGGTCTGGTGATACGATTTATGATAGGCCCGAATTGCAGCAATTTCAGAATATCATCATGAACGGCGGGGTGTGCGGGCGGCGCGCGTTCTTCGGACGCTTCATCCTGCGGGCTTTTGGAATTCCGACTACGGCACGGCCCCAGACGGGTCATGCCGCGCTGGTTCACTGGACGCCCAAAGGCTGGGTTGCATGTCTGGGCGGCGGCTGGGGCAGCGGAGGGACAGGGGCCCCCCGCTACAAGAGCGACCTGGATTTCCTGGCGAGCACACAGGCACGTGAAAACAAGGATGCTTTCCTGCAAGTGGTGCGTGCCCAGTGGATCGGTGATGTCATGGGGGAGAAGCCGGTCTACGGCATTCGCGAAGGTGTGCCCGGTTTCTGGTACGGCGTATCGCTCCACACACAGCGCGAAGTGATCGAAAAAACAAAGGCTCAGGCGCTGGCAGCAGTCGGGACAAACCTCGGCGAGTCGAATGAGACCGGGGAGAAGCCAGTCACGGGAACGGTTGGCATGACCGATGCAGATAAGAAGATTGCTGTCGATAAGGACGGCGTGATCACGATACCTGCCGCCGCTTACAGCAAACCTTCCGGCAGCACGGGTGACGTTAAGGCCATGAAGAGCTTTATAGCCGGCATGCAGATTGTGCTTCCGCGATTCGCCCGGGAGGGACTGACGATCCTGCGGGGCGGCGCTTGGAGAGATGCGGCCGGCAGAACCAAATCCGGGGCACGTCTTCTCAGCGGCGGTTACGGCGCCTACAACAACTGGGGCTTCCGGGCGGCAATGACGCCCGTAGTGAAAGACCCTCCGTCCAGCATGACGCTTGATCTAGGATCAGGCGTGACCATGGAGTTCGTCTACATCAAGCCGGGTACATTCGTGATGGGCGGCGAAAGCACGAAGGATGGAAAGTACGATTGTGTTGAGGTGCCGCAGCACGAGGTCACAATCACCAAGGGTTTCTATCTGGGCAAGTACGAGGTGACGCAGGCGCAGTATCAGCTCGTCACGGGCGAGAATCCCAGCACGGCGGCCAAAGATCCGAACTGTCCGGCTGACACGATCCACGCGGGGAGTGCTATGAACTTCTGCGCGAAGCTTTCTGAGAAGACCAGGCAGGGCGTGCGGCTTCCGACGGAGGCAGAGTGGGAATATGCCTGCCGTGCGGGCAGCAAGACGGCGTGGTTCTTTGGCGACGAGCCATCGAAGCTCGGCGATTATGCCTGGTACAAGGACAACGATGGTGGCAAGTCGCATCCGGTCGGCCAGAAGAAGCCGAATCCCTGGGGTCTCTACGATATTTACGGCAACGTCTGCGAGCGGGTGGCGGACACGTATGCCCGCGACTACTATAAAAACAGCCCGAAGGAGGATCCTGTCGGACCAAGCCGGTCGAGGTATTCGATCTTCGAATATACGATCAACGCTCCTAAAGCTGGAAAATATGCGTTGACAGCGCTGGTGGTGGCGAACAACTACAACCAGACGATCAACGTCCTGGCCAACGGTGAAGGGGCCGATGTCAGCATGGCGCTGCCCTTCACCTGCGGGAAGTGGAAGGAATGCGAGCCGGTTACGCTCACGCTCAAGCAGGGCGAGAACACCCTGCAGTTTTCACGTATCAATGCTCCGCAGGCCGGAATCGCCGTCAAGTCGTTCACCTTGAAGCCTGTGAAGTAGAGCGGGAATCAGTGGTCAGTTAAGGAAAGGAACAAGAAGATGTTTAAGCAATTGGTGTGTGGAGTGGTAGTGGGTGCGTGGGCGTTCGCAGCGCAGGCGGCGCTGGCCCTCTTCATGGCAGGGACGTCCATGGCCGCCAACGCGGCTGCAACTTACTACGTGAGCCAATCGTCGGGCAACGACGCCAACGACGGGAAGTCCCTGGCCACGGCCTGGAAGACGTTCGGAAAACTAAACGCTTTCAAGCTGGCGCCCGGAGATAAGGTGGT
>CAIZQW010000335.1 GCA_903935195.1 uncultured bacterium | reverse complement strand
CCGGCCTCTGTCTGGCAGCCAAATTATTACGATGTGATTTGCTTTGAGGCAGAGGAGCTTGCCATCAAGGAGGCCTATATCAAGGCCAACCCACAGCGCCTTGCCTTGAAGCGCATTCCCAGGGGCACGATCAAGGCGAGCACGTATGTGGGCAATCAGGAGCTTTTAAAAGCTTCACCTAAACGTGCGCTACGCGTGTCACGCAAGGCAACGGAGCAAGAGATTGCGCAGACGCAGCGGTTTTTCACTGAGGAGTGGAACGGTGTGGTGGTGAGCACCTTTTTCTCGCCCGGCGAGCGCGCCATCTTGGATGCATTGCTAAAGCACGACAAAACGCGCATCATCTGGATCATGCCAAAGGGCATGCCTGCACACATCCCGGTGAAATGGGGCAGGGCCCTCCTGGAGCATCGCGCGCTGTGGCTTTCCGCCTATCCGGATGAATTGGCGGAAGCCACGCGGGAGACGTGCATGCAATGTAATCTGTGGGCCACGAAGCTTTCGTAGCCGTGCAATGCGTGAAGCCCTTGGCCAATTTTAGTCAATCGCCATCAGAGGCTTAGTTTCGTCTACGGCAAACTCGGGTTTATTGCAGGAGGGGCAGTTCTTCAGATCAGCCTTTGACTTGATCTCCGCAAAGGGACCCGCGCAGTGTGGGCAGGCATAAATGGCGAGCGATTGGCCGTTCTGGCTATCCCAGACCGTTCCAAGGGATTTTGGCTGGGGAACCTTCTTGGCTTTAGGATCCAGCGCCGGACTTCCTTCGAGGGTCCAGTGGAGGTAGACGAACTTCTTGCACTTCACGCAATAGCCGGTGAGCTGCCCGAAAGCCATGCCACCTCCAAAACGAACCTCTGATTCGTATCCACAGGACTTTGATTTGCATTTCATGCTGAACCCGTCCCCAGCATAAACAACGGCGGCGATTGTAAGGATTGAAACCATCGTGACACACTTTGTTACTGTTCTCATTGTTGACTCCTTTTTTGATCTAAACAAGGCAACCATTACCTTGTCTTTTACCTTATACGTTTCTCGTAACGGGTTTCTTTGAAAAACAGGTTATTTTTTGTGGTTTTATGAAAAAACCCTGGCCTTATGAAAGGACCAGGTTTTTTTCAGTGTTACAACGGCCTCTTAGACCACGTAGGTGGAGGCGGCGGTGTTTCCTCCGCTCTCGGTCCAGATGTGGTGGTGGAATTCGCCACGGGGCTTGTCTACGCGCTCGTAGGTGTGGGCGCCGAAGTAGTCGCGCTGGGCCTGGAGCAGGTTGGCTGGCAGACGTGCGCTGCGGTAGGCGTCGAAGTAGTTCAGCGCCGTACTCATCGCTGGCACCGGGATGCCGAGTTCGACCGCGGTCTTGATGACTTCTCGCCAAGCCTTCTGAGCATTGATGACGACCTTCTTGAAATAAGGATCCAAGAGGAGGTTGGCCAGTTCAGGGTTGGAGTCAAAGGCATCACGGATGTTGCCGAGGAAGCGGGCGCGGATGATGCAACCCTGACGCCAGACCAGAGCGATCTCGCCGTAGTTGAGTTTCCACTTGTATTCCTTAGCCGCTGCGCGCATGAGCTGGTAGCCTTGGGCGTAGGAGCAGATCTTGGAGGCATAGACAGCCTGTTCAAGTTGCTTGACCAAGAGAGCCTTGTTCACCTTTGTCTTGGAGCTGTACTTGAGCACCTTGGCGGCAGCCACGCGCTCGTCCTTGATCGCCGAGAGGCAACGGGCGAATACGGCTTCCGCGATCTGCGGGATGCCAACGCCGAGGTCAAGGCCTGCTGTGGAGGTCCACTTGCCCGTGCCCTTTTGTCCGGCGGTATCGAGAATGACGTCGACCAGCGGCTTGCCTGTCTCGCTATCAGAGACCTTCAGGATCTCCTGTGTGATATCAATCAGGTAGCTGTCTAGAACGCCCTTGTTCCACTTGGCGAAAACCTTCTGCATCTCCTTGGCGCTCATGCCGAGGCCGCGGAACATCAGATCGTAGGCTTCGCAGATGAGCTGCATGTCGCCGTATTCAATGCCGTTGTGGACCATCTTGACAAAGTGACCCGCGCCGTCCGGACCAATCCAGGCGCAGCAGGGCTCGCCCTTGTCGGTCTTCGCGGAGATGGCTTGGAAGATATCCTTCACATAGGGCCACGCCTTAGCATCGCCGCCGGGCATGATGGCCGGACCCAAAAGCGCGCCCTCTTCGCCGCCGGAGACGCCGGAGCCGATGAAGCGGAGGCCCTTTTCGGCCAGATATTGCGTGCGGCGGATCGTGTCCGGGAAGTGGCTGTTGCCGCCGTCAATGATGATGTCGCCCTTCTCCAAGACAGGTAGCAGGGATTCGATGGTCTGGTCCACGGCTGAACCAGCCTTGACCATAACCATGATGCGACGTGGCTTCTTGAGGCTGTCGGCAAGCTCCTTCAGGGTGTGGCAACCGATGATATTCTTTTTTGCGCCGCGGCTGTTGACAAAGGCGTCAACCTTTTCCACGGTACGATTGAAGCAAGCGACGGTAAAACCCTTGCTCTCCATGTTCAAGATGAGGTTCTCGCCCATAACCGCGAGGCCGATAAGACCGATGTCTGCTTTCTTAGCCATGATGTTATTCCTTATCTGTGATTAATTTCTTTTTGCCCACGAAATAAACAAAAAACACGAAATTGTTTTATAAAAAAACTCTGTGCTCTCTGTGTCTCTGTGAGAAAAATTATCGTTTCATCTGTTTACACGCCGCTGTATGCGGCAAAACCACCGTCAACAGGGACAATGACGCCCGTGACGAAACCTGCTGCTTTGTCCGAGACCAGCCAGAGCAACGCCCCGAGTAGATCATCTGCTTCGCCGAACTTGCCCATGGGCGTATGCGCGAGGATCTTTTCCGAGCGAGGGGTCAATGAGCCATCCGGATTCTTCAGTAAGGCGCGATTCTGGTCGGTCACGAAGAAGCCCGGAGCAATCGCGTTGACGCGGATGCCGGCCTTGGCCATGTGAACAGCCATCCACTGAGTGAAGTTGCTGACCGCCGCCTTGGCGCCGCTGTAGGCAGGAATCTTGGTGAGAGGACGGAAGGCGTTCATCGAGGAGACGTTGATAATGACTCCGGAACGATTCAAGGCCATCTTCTTGGTGAAGGCTTGCGACGGGAGTAGTGTGCCCAGGAAGTTAAGGTTGAAGACAAACTCGATGCCCTTGGGGTCGAGGTCATAGAAGGTGATGAAGTCGCGGTTCTCTTTGAGCAGATCATCTGGATTCAAATACTCCATGGAGGTCGTGCCCTTTGGATGATTGCCACCTGCGCCATTAAGGAGGATGGAGACAGGACCTAGTTTCGCTTCAACTTCCTTGTTAGCGGCCTCAAGGCTCTCCTTGTCAAGGACGTTACACGCGATGGCAATGGCTTTACCGCCCGCCTTTGTAATCTCATCGGCTACGCGCTGGGCAGATTCCAGTTTGAGATCAGCCACAGCTACCGCTGCTCCGCATTCAGCAAGCGCCTTCGCAAAGGCACCGCAGAGGACACCTCCGCCACCGGTGACCACTGCGACCTTACCGGTTAAATCAACTTTGAATGGAATGTTCATTTTGTTTTTCCTTATTCTTTATTTCGGCATGACCCATTCGGTGGCGTTTGCTAGGATCTTGCGGATGTTGGGGTCGAAGTAGATCGGGTTGGTCTCGTGGCCGAGTTGGAAGTAGACGAAGCGACTCTTGGAGTTATTGACGTTCTCCCAGGCAAAGACCATCTTGGCATTGTCGGTCTTGCCGTCTTTCAAAGATGACAGACCTTCAAAGACGCAGGTGAAGCCTGCAGGTACGATGTAGGGGTCGCCATAACGCTCGCCATTTTCGACTGTAAAGGTTTCAGCGACGCCCGCTGCAATGGGATGATTCTTGTCGGTCACGGTAACTTTGGTCGAGGTGGAGTCTGTCTTATAGCAACTAAAGGAGCAGGCGGTACCCATCAGAGCCTTGTTGGGTTTGGCATAGTGCGCGGAGTGCAGGCCGATGAAGCCCATCTTGCCATCCATCCAGCGCTGTTTGATCTTCGCGGTCAGGTCGTCAGAGACCTTGGCGTGCTTCTTGTGTCCCCACCAGAGCAGGACATCGGTCTTGGCGAGTAGTGCGTCGGTGATGCCCTGATCCGGATCATTGATCGAAGCGGCAATGATAGTGTCGTTAGCGAAGCGCTTGTCGGCCTTCAGTCCTTCGACAATTGCGGCATTGATATCCTTGGGATAGATGTTGGTTGGCGCGGTACCCTCAGACCAGACAACAATGGTGCGGGGCTTTTGAGGAGCTGCGACAGAGGTTGTGGTGCAGGCAGTGAAAAGTATCGCTGCGCTGAGTGTCGCGGTCAGGGTGAGCAGGGTCTTCATGGTACAGTCTCCTCGTTTGTCTCTTCAGTTTGGGATTGTTCGTCGTTCGCACGTTTCTTGCGTGTCCGCTTGGGCTTCTCCTCTTCGACCTCAACGGTCGGAAGGGGTTCCTGGGGCGAACCCAGCGCAAGTTCCTTGTTGCCGATCTCACGCAACCGCATGGAGACGATCTTGGAGATACCCTTCTCCTGCTGAGTGACACCGTAGACGATGTCGGAGCCTGCAATCGTATGTTGATTGTGCGTGATGATGAGGAATTGCGAGTGAATCAAAAATTCTTTCAACGCGAGGACAAAGCGACCGATGTTGCTGTCGTCCAAGGCGGCATCCAACTCGTCCAACATACAGAAGGGGGCTGGCTTGATCATGAAGATGGCGAAGAGCAAGCTGACAGCGGTCATGGTACGTTCGCCGCCGGAGAGCAGGGTGACGGATTGAGGACGCTTTCCAGGGGGACGCGCAATAATATCAATGCCGCACTCCAGGGGGTCCTCAGTGTTCTCCAGAAGGACAAGCTTGGCTTGACCACCATTAAAGAGCTTGGTGAACATGCTTTCAAAGTTGGCATTGGCCTGAGCGAAGGTCGTCTGGAAGAGTTCGCTCGACTTTGCGTTGATCATGGTGATCAGTTGGATGATCTGTTCCTTGGATTTCAGCAGGTCGTCTTCTTGAGCACGCAAGAAGGTGTAACGCTCTTCCAGCTCTTTGTACTCTTCGATGGCCACCAAGTTGACAGGTCCGAGGGCTTGAATTTCAGCCGCCAACTCGGAGGCGCGTGACTCGATCTCGGGAACAGGGGGCTGTCCGCCTTTCCAGACTGGATCAGGATGCGCCACCAGCTCGTCAGGGGAGAGTCCGTATTCGTTGTAAATATGGTCAATCAGATTTTGACGCTTCATGCGCGATTCAGTGACATCCACCTCTGCTCGGTTCTTGTTGTCACGAATCGTCTCGAGGGCGCGGCGGCGTTCGGAAAGGATCGCATCGTTCTTTTCCAGTGCGCGCTGATGTCCTGCGCGTTCACGCCGTGTCGCTTCAATCTTCTCGTGAAGCGCCTCGGCCTCCAGCTTCATGGGCTCAAGGTTTGTTTCGAGCGTTTCATTCTCCGCGTTGAGGCGGGCGATGCTCTCGTCGTAGGACATGACGCCCCGTGCGCGGCCTTGAATCGTGCGATCCAATTCGTCGATACGGGTCTGGAGCGAGTCTGCTTGTGTGGTGGTATGTTCCAGTTGTTGCGTGATACTGGACATTTGGATGCGGCATTCGGTCAAGTGCTGTGAAATGTCGCCGTAGGTAATCTCCATCTCATGAAGGCGCTCGGCCTGCTGGGATGTCTCGTCAATCAGACGATTGCGTTTGGCAGTCACCTCTTGAAGCTCGGAAAGCAGTTGGTCGCTGGTCGCCTCATCGCCGGCAGTCTGGCATTTCAGGCTGTCGACCTCGGTTGCGACGAGGTTGAGACGTTGACGTGCACGTTCTGCGTCACGACTGATGGTCTGATGTTCGCCCTCGGTCTGGGCTGCTTTACGGCGGTGATCATCCATTTCCTGACGCGTCTGGTTCAACAGCGTAGTCAGTTCTTGGGTACGTGCGCTCAGCGACTCCAGTCGCGCACGGTTCTTGGCGAGGGTATCTTCCAGGCCGATCAGTTGCTCTTCGGTGTCCGCAACCAAGATATGACGGGCGAGGGGGCTTGAAACTTGACTGTCGGGCATCCAGACTTCGACGGTGCCGTCGGCATGGAAGATCGCACCGGTGCGTGTCACGACGCTGATCCCGCGGGGCAAGGGGTCTGGAATATCCTCAAGATTATTGGCGAGTAAAACATTTCCCAACATGCGGCGTGCGGCAGCGTCGAAGTCATCCGTAACTTGGACATGGCTGAGCAGGGGAGAGAGACCTGCAGACGCGGGGAACGCGGGGATCTCAGACGTGGGGCTTGTCTCGTCCGTATTGGCAATAATCAGTTTGGCGGCAGCGCTGGTTCCCTTTGCCAGCAAGGTGGCGACAACGCGGCGTGCGGCAGGCGCGTCACGAACAACAATGGCATCCAGCCACGCGCGAAGCGCGGCTTCGAGCGCGAGACGCAATTCTTGCGTGGCGTTAAATTTATCTGCAAGCGTGCCTAAAATAGTGTTGGTGTCAATACCCAGCGGATTGGAGGGCTCAAGGAGCATCTTTGAGCCCGCTGCGTAATCTTCAGAGGATTCGCGCCGGTCATTCAGCAAATCGACCTGTGCACGCTTTGCGGCGACCTGCGATTGGATCTTGCTGGTCTCATCTTGAAGCGTGCGCAACTCGGTGAGCGCATCGGTACGCTCCTGATCAAGGGTTTCAAAACGATCCTGCACCCGCTCAACAGCCGCTTTGAAAGAGAGTAAACGTCCGTTCACCTCCGTGAAACTCTCCTCGACGCGCGCAAGGTTCTCTTCAAGCTGGCGGTATTCAGAGGAGAGTCGGTCGCGCTTCATGAGAAGTTCGCGTTGGCGTCTTTCCATCTCTGAAAGCGTTTGTTGGATCTGAGCGGTTCGGCGCTCGCATTCGATCGAGGTCTGGCGTCCCTGTTGCAACTGGGAGCGCGTCTGGTCAATTAAAGCTTTATGTGCGTCAAAACGGGATTGCGTCTCTTCAAGCTTGATCTTGCCGACGTCAGCTGCTTGCTGCATGAGCTCACGTTTTTGAGCCAAGGATTCCAGCTGAAGATGAATCTGTTCGATCTGCGTCTGGGTGTCGGTGATTTCGCGGGTGTCGCGCTCAGACCAGAGGCGATACTCGTCCATGCGCTGCTCATTAACCTTGATCACTTCCTGCGCACGGATGTAGCGGTTGTCAGCCTGGGTGGCGTGCTCAGTCAAAAGGGCGATGCGCTCTTCAATCTCGTGGATGAGGCTGTGGATGCTAGCAGATTCAGTCTCGGACTCCGCAACGTTGCTTTGATTCTCGACCAGGAGTTCAGTGAGATCATGGATCGAGGTTTCCAGTTCGCGAACGCGAATGTCCAGAGCCCCGAGGCGCCGCCGAGTTATAAAGATATCAAGGCCACGCAGCTCATCCCTGAGTTCTTTGTATTTCTGCGCCTTGCCGGCTTGACGCTGAAGCGTACCGATCTGGCGCTTGACTTCACGGATGACATCCGCCAGACGCAACAGATTCGCATCGGTCTGTTCGATCTTGCGCATTGCCTCTTTGCGGTCAGCCTTAAATTTGGTGATACCTGCGGCTTCTTCAAAGACAGCTCGGCGATCTTCAGGCTTTGAGGAGAGAATCGCATCAATTTGTCCTTGGGCCATGACCGAGTAGGAGGTCGTACCGATACCAGTGCCCATGAAGAGGCGGTGAATATCTTTGAGACGGGCTGGAGTCTTGTTGATAAAATACTGGCCGTCTCCGGAACGGAAGACGCGACGGGTAATGGTGACCTCATGGAAATCAGATTCGAGGATTCCTTCGCAGTCTGTGAAGGTGATCGAGACTTCGGCCATGCCTAAGGGTTTGCGCGTATCAGTGCCGTTAAAGACAACATCTGGCATTTTGGCACACCGCAAGGCAGTTGGACGTTGCTCGCCCAAGACCCAGCGGATCGCATCCGAGACATTACTTTTGCCACAGCCGTTGGGTCCGACAATCGCAATCATGCCAGGTTCAAAATTCAAACGCGTCTTGTCCGCGAAGCTCTTGAACCCTGTTATTTCAATTTGTTTAAGGTACACGTTAAATTCCCGATCCTGTGCAAACACCTTTTGCACGATGAAAAGGGCCTCTTTTTATCATAAAAGAGGGTAAAAGAAAAGCCGAAAAGCGGTTTGGTTTGAATCAAACCAGACCGCAAGCCAACAGAGAGCTATTTTTGGCGCTTGATGATTTCGTCAAGGGCTTGTTGGAATTCACTCATACGCTTTACAAAACTAGCGTGTTTTTTGTCATTCTCTTCATTCTTTTTTGGTTTGGTTTCAAGCCAGGCTCGCATCTCTTTTTCCACCACCTCGACGTCGGCCATCACCTTATCATATTCCGCCTTGTCTTTAGGAGGAAGTTTGGCAATCTTTTTAGGCCAGTCAATCTGTTTTTGCATGTCCAGGATGAAGCTTTTGGGCGTTGCTGAGCGTGAAGCACCGAGTTGCCCGATTTGCTTCTCCCCGTCGGAGGCCAGCAAGATATAGCTGGGATAACCACGTACGCTGAATTTTTTGCTTAATTCCTTGTTACGCTCGACAAACTTCTCCGGGACAAGGGTCTTGTCTTTAGGGAAGTCAATGAAGACGGTAACGATGTTTTGCGTTGCATAGGTTTTCCATTCCTCGGTTGCAAAGACGTTTTTGTCCATCAACTTGCACCAGCCACACCAGTCGCTTCCTGTAAAATTCATGAGAATGGGTAGATTCTTCTCTTTCGCAAGCTTCTTTGCCGCTTCAAAATCCATGGTCCATTCGCCAATCTTCGCTCCTTCGGTCGCCGGACGCTCCGCGCGTGCCGTTGTCTGATAGCCTAGTGCGAACACCAGTGCAACTGACAGTGATAGTAAACGCTTCATATTTCATCCCCTTTTCTTTTGAGAGTGTTGCTCTCTTGTTACTACTTAAAACAGTCTCACATTTGCTTTGATTCTACAATCCAAAAAATTGCGCCTTTCCGCTTCATTGGCTCCCGTCCCCGATCCCCCCGGCCTTGTGCCGGGGGTGAAGGAAGCTGGGCAAGGGTGTTTTTTCATCTCTCACACAGCGTGTGCCTCCACCGACGCAAGGTCGGTGGGCGGCAAAAACTCAATGAATCGGAAATATACTCTGACGAAAATGGTTATTTAGCCTGTTCGCAAGACGCGGTCATCGCCAACGCGCTTCGTCACGCCGGCCTTGTCCCAATATTCGAGCAGGGGGAGTGCAAATTTACGGGAGGTGTTGAGAAGGTCCTTGTACTCGGCCAGGCGGATACGGCCATGTTTTTCGAGATGATTGCAAAGGACCTGCTTGGATTTTTCAAGATGAATCGCGTGAACAAGGATTTGGTCTGCAAGTTCAACCAGGATGTTGCGCTGACGGAGATTGATCAAAAGTTCGTCAATCATCTCTTGCTTCAGACCAGTCGAGGCTGGCAGTTCGTCGGGCCGCGGTGTGAGAAACTCTCCGTTGAGGAAAATACGGGCCAGTTGATCGGCGGCGCGTTGCTCGTTCTCTGAAAGATGCGGTTCTTTGCCACAGAGCGTGATAAGCTCCTGCTTTTGTGTGATCTGGTTTTTAGCAAACAGGTGTTCAAAGGCGCGGTCAATGACCATGCGCGTCCCAGTGAATCCCTTAAGAATGTCCTTCTTCTCGAAACCGAGGTGGAGCGGATGTGCTGTATGCAAAGAGTCTAGCCGCTTCAACAGATCATTAGCGACTGTCATGAGCGCCTCGTGGATGATGTAGCGTTCCCCGGGGAACTCGACGACCTCCTGTTCCGAGACCAGTGTGCTGGCCTTTGCTTTTGCGGCCTCCTTGGTCACATTGGCTTGGCGAGCCCAATTGTCAATATGGCAGGGGGTTGCGCCCGCACTCTTCAAGGCCAGTAATAAGGCAAGGGACTCATCATCGACGGCCTTTTCCTTCTCCATGCGCCCCTCAAGCCAGTTGCCACGTCCCCGACGCAACTTGGCCTCGGACTGGTCAATCACGGTTCCTCCGCCTAGCGTCTTGACCGGACTCAGGAGGCGGAGGACAAAAAAGTCGCCAGGAGCAGCCACCACAGGCTTGCTTAATTGGATTTGCGCATAGGTCTCTTCTCCAGGTGCGAGTCGAGCGAGTTCGGGTAACACCAGATGTCCTGGGGTGTCTGAAGTGCCGACATGAAAACGGATTGAGGTGCGGGGTTCCAACGGACGCTCATGATGCGGTAAATAGAAAAATTTGACGTTCAGGAAACGGGAGGGCTTAAAATACCCAGGTGCAGCAATGACCTTTCCGCGTGTGGCCATCTCCGTGGTGATGCCTGAAAGTCGCAAGGCCACACATTCGCCGGCCCGTCCCTTTTCAGAAGGCGCCCCATATGTCTGAATACCTTTGACGGTGTGGCGCGTCCCATCTGGAAGGAGTTCCACCTCGTCACCGAGCTTGACGCAGCCCGCGCGGGGGATGCCGGAGACGATGGTTCCGAGGCCCTTTAATACGAAGCCACGCTCTACATGCAATTCAAAGGGACCAGAATCATCGCGCTCCGCAGTCGCGTCCACAACCTTTTCGAGTGTTGTCAGGAGGTCATTAAGTCCTTCGCCCGTCTTGGCGGAGAAGCGAACCATGGGTGCATCTTCGAGGAATGTGCCGGCCACGCAGTCGCGGATATCAGCCTCAACGTATGCGCGCTTGTCCTCGTCTGCCAGGTCGACCTTGTTCATCACGATGACACCACGCTTGACGCCGAGCATCCGTACGATCTGGACGTGTTCGATGGTTTGCGGCATGACACCGTCATCTGCCGCAACCACGAGCATTACCACATCAATGCCGCTCGCGCCAGCCACCATGTTGTGAATGAAGCGTTCGTGTCCGGGCACGTCAACGACGCCCACACGTCTGCCGTCAGGGCGTTCCCAGACGGCAAAGCCGAGATCAATGGTCATGCCACGCGCCTGCTCTTCGGGCAACTTGTCGCACCAGCAACCGGTCAGGCATCGGACGATCGAGGTTTTACCATGATCAATATGTCCGGCTGTTCCCAGTGTAATATGAATGTTCGCGGCTGGGCTTTTGGGTGCTGACAGGTTGTTAAGGCAGCACTTCATGATTACGCTTTCTGAGGGGTCCACGAATCTTTGAGCGTGACCGTGCGGTTAAAGACAGGCTTCCCAGGCTGGGATTCCTTACTGTCCGCACAGAAGTAACCAAGACGTTCGAACTGGAATTTTTCGCCTGCTTTCGCCTCTGCCAAGGCAGGTTCGCCATACCCTGTGACTGTCTTGACGGAAGCCGGATTGAGGAACTCGAGAAAATCCTTGTTAGGGACGCCCAGCGGATCGGGAACCGTGAAGAGACGGTCGTAGAGCCGTACAGGGATCTGCACTGCATGCTTGGCAGAGACCCAGTGGATGGTTCCCTTGACCTTACGTCCGTCTGGGGCATTGCCACCCTTGGTCGCAGGGTCGTAGGTGCCATGAATTTCAGTCACAGCGCCTGTGGCATCCTTGAGGACGTGTGTGCAGGTGAAGAAACAGGCACCGCGCAGACGCACCTCCTGGCCGGGCGTGACTCGGAAGAATTTCTTGGCAGGGACTTCCATGAAGTCCTCACGTTCGATCCAAAACTCCTTGCTAAATGGGATTTGGCGGGTGCCGGTCGCCGGATCTTCCGGATTGTTTTGCGCCTCTGCAAAGGGGATCGCACCCTCCTCAAAATTGTCAATCACGACCTTGATCGGATCCAGAACCGCCATGCGCCGGGTCGAGCGCTTGTTGAGATCGTCCCGGAGGCAGTATTCCAAAAGGGCCACATCGGTCTGGCTGTTGAATTTCGAGACGCCGATACGCTCGCAGAATTCACGGATGGCCTCAGGCGTGTATCCTCTACGGCGCAGGCCACAGACGGTCGGCATGCGGGGATCATCCCAGTTCTCCACGTGACCCTCCTGCACGAGCTGGAGCAGCTTGCGCTTGCTCATCACGGTGTAGCTGAGGTTCAGGCGGGCGAATTCGCGTTGCTGCGGACGGATCTTGACGCCGTTGCGGACAACCAGGAGACCCATCTCATCCATGCGGTCAATGGCCCAATCATAGAGCGGGCGATGCACTTCAAATTCAAGTGTGCACATGGAGTGCGTCACGCCTTCGTAGGCATCTTCAATCGGGTGTGCAAAGTCATACATCGGATAGATACACCATTTGGTACCAGCATGGTAGTGGGGGACATGCATGATGCGATAGATGACGGGATCGCGAAAATGGATGTTGGGGGAGGACATATCAATTTTAGCTCTGAGGCACTGCTCGCCCTCTTTGAACTCGCCAGCCCGCATACGACGGAAGAGTGCGAGATTTTCCTCAGGGGAACGGTTGCGGGTCGGACTCTCCTTGCCAGGCTCTGTTGGAACCCCGCGATAAGCCTTCCACTCCTCTTGCGAGAGGTTACAGACATACGCATGGCCACTTTTGACTAGATTCTCTGCGATCTCGTACATCTGGTCGAAGAGATCGGCTGCATTGTAGTAGCCTTTTCCCCAGTCAAAACCGAGCCAGTGAATGTCTTCTTTGATGCTTTCCGCATATTCATCCGACTCTTTCGACGGATTGGTGTCATCCATGCGCAGATTGCACTGTCCGCCAAAGGCTGTTGCCATGCCAAAGTCAATGCAGATCGCCTTAGCGTGGCCGATATGGATGTACCCGTTCGGCTCGGGCGGAAAACGTGTTGTGACGCAGCCGCCTGTCTTGCCTGCGGCGACGTCTTCAGCGATCCACTGTTTGAGGAAGTGGCGACTGGTATCGGACTCATTCGTTTTTGACTCTTCGTTCATGCTAAAGGTCCTTTTCGTGTTAAGATTTCCAAATTTTTACAGTGACTTTCTTGCGTCCCCATTTTCTGGCCATCGAGTGGGAAGGGAACCAGAGGTCAAGCTTGTCCCCTTTGATGGCGCCGCCCCGATCTTCGACGCGTCCATAGCCATAGCCAGGGATAAAGAGAATGGTTCCAAACGGGAGCGACTTGTCAGCTGCGACCGTCCCATACGCTGCCTCGGTTCCCATGGCGGTCTGCCCCACAGCCTTGCGTTTTCCTTTGCCGCTTCCCGCTGAAATAACTGGAGAGCCTAAAAGTCCGAAGGGGGAGTACCACGGATATTCCCAACTGCAACAGATGCCGCAGTTGCAATAACCCGTGACCTCCATGACTTTGACAATCGGCCTTGAAGAAGGAGGGGGCAATTTGAAATGGTTATGGACGCAGCCCACGAGCCAAAGCGATGCAGGAAGAAAGACCGCCAGCAGGCCGACGATGTAGGTGCGGCGTGCTGATGTCTTTATGGAATCCTTTTTCTTATGAGTCTTGGCCAAAATGAAGTCCTCTTTAGAGTGTTGCGAGGTAACGTTCGGCCTGGAGCGCTGCGATACAGCCTGTCCCTGCAGAGGTGATCGCCTGTTTAAAGTGCCGATCCTGTACATCGCCAGCAGCAAAGACTCCGGGGACGGAGGTGCGCGTATCCTTCGCTACCAGATAACCCTCTGCGTCCAGTTCAAGTTGTCCGGCGAAGATGCTGGTGTTCGGGGTGTGTCCGATTGCAATAAACAAACCTTGTATGGCAAGTTCGCTTGTCACGTCACTCTTGACGTTCTTGACCTTGAGTCCGGTGACCTCCCCTTTTGTGACATCTAGGACGTCCTCGACAACCGAATTCCAGAGGATTGAGATGTTGGAGGTGCTGAGGACGCGGTCAACCATGATTTTCGATGCGCGGAAGGCATCACGGCGATGGATCAGGGTTACATGTTCAGCGATGCGGGAGAGATAGAGCGCATCTTCCATGGCGGTGTCCCCGCCCCCCACGACAGCCACACGCTGGCCTTTGAAGAACGAGCCATCGCACGTTGCGCACGCGGAGACGCCACGTCCCTGCAATTTTTCCTCGGACGGCAGGCCCAAGTAACGTGCACTCGCGCCGGTTGCGATGACCACGGTCTGCGCTTCGAGCGTACCGTTCATCATCAGGGAGAGTTTTTTGGTTGCGCCTGTCAGCTCGCAGGAATTGACCGCATCCATCATAAAACGGACACCAAAACGCTCCGCCTGCTTGCGCATGGTTTGAACCAGCTCAAAGCCCGTGATCGGCTTTTCAAAGCCAGGGAAATTCTCGACCTCGGTTGTCTGCGTCAGTTGGCCGCCGGGTTGCATGCCGTCAATCACAACGGGGGAGAGATTGGCGCGCGCTGCATAGATCGCTGCCGTAAGTCCAGCGGGACCGCTACCAATGATAACGATGTTTTCCATAGTGGGGTTATCCTTCTGTCTAGTCAATCTAAGAAAGGCAAAATAATACCAAATAGGGGGAAGTTGCGCTATCTCAAACTTTTTCACTTTGGGCCCCGAGCGGCGGGCTTATCGTTTGAAACGGCAGACGTAGATGTCGTTAACCGGGAGGAGTTCGTGTTTCCATCCTGCCCGCTCCATGGCGGTGACAAAGGTCTGAAGGTGGTCACGTCCCGGATCTGCGATAAGTACCTCGCCATCAGGGGCGCACAGTGCCTCAATCGTACAGATCAGTGCAGGAATATGTCTGAGTTCGTACAACAAGTCGCTGCCGATGACAAACCGGGCAGGCTTGAGCGGGCATTTACCTTTGCGACCTTGTAGAAAAAAGTTCCAGTCGAGTTGGTGATACTCGAGGCGAACGTGATTCGCCGCGGCATTATGCAAGAGCCATTGCCCCGTGTCGGGATGAAAGTCTGTCGCCTGTACCGTTGCGCCCAGCTTTGCGGCCAGGATGGAGGGCAGGCCGAGTCCGCACCCCAGCTCAATCACGCGTTCACCTTTGAGCGTGCTACGCTGTTGCCACAGGGTGTGCGCAAGACCCTGTGCCGCAGGCCAGAGGATCGCATAGTAGGGGATACCGTCAACAGTGTGGGGTGCCTCTTCTGCAGCACGGTCCAGCAAAGCATCCAAATCCGGCGGTGTCTCAATCGTTAGATGGACATCGCCGATGTGGAGTGCCTGTAGGCCTTGAGGTGAGACGGGGTCTGATTTCACTTGCTCTCTTTTTCAGCGACAAGGGTACGTGCGGAGGGATGGGCCAGAAGGCGGTTGTATTCCAGAAGCGCAGGATAGAGTTGCGCAGGAACTTCGCCGCTCTGGCGTGTCTGCTGTTCGAGGATGCGGATCTGGAGGCGTCCATCACTGCGCATCGTCTTGGTGATATCGAGGGTGAATGTCCCCAGTCCGCAGGGAAGTTCCCATGCTCGCGCGGTAGGCAGGAGAGGTAGCTTCGTATACCCTTTCGGTAGGATGATGACGATTTCGCTACTCGCCGTGAAACGTCCGCCAAAGAATAGCGGATTTTCGCGTTTGTCGCCGCGCAGTTCAAAGAGGCCAGTGCCAATACTCGGGATCCACATTGTCATTGTTGTACCGTCCATCACCGCGTAATTCGGTGCCCGCACGCTAAAAGATAGCACGCTGGGGTAGGAACGGGTATCTGTCACCAGATCGGAGAGTGCAACCGCAGACATGGAGATGCCCTCGACCATTTCGAGATAGTGGCGTCTGCGATCTTCCGGCAATACTTCCGAGTAGCCTTTTCTAAAGGGACCGACAGCGGCCCCAGTGATCCAGTTTGTAGTCGAAATCGTGGCGGTTCCCTTTTCGTCAATGTCAATGACAGTCAGGTCGCGCGGGAAGGATTGAAACTTTTCCGGAATCTCAATCGTCTGGATCTCGCCATCCATTGTCAGGCACGGCGCACGATGCAAGGCGCAGGTACCAGGTTCATCATATTGATCGCCTGTATTCAGATAGTAGGGGATTCCCTTGATGCAGGTCCGCACCAGCGGATGACTGAAGGTCCTGCGTTGCGGGGTGTCAATGCGTGGCTTGATGCTCTTGGCATAACTGGTCGTGTCATCGGAAGCCAAGACGATTTCAGCGCGCAGCCCAACCGCATCCAGCATCTCCTTCAAGAGAATGGCGCGATCCAACACATGGCCGTATTGATTGGTTAATGTCTGGTCCGGGGTTGAGAGACAGGAGGGCGGCAAATCCATGAAGGAGATGCCGGAAGGACGCACAGTACGCAAGACAGTGTCCCGAACCTTGCGCATGCGTGTAAAGGAGTCATCCTCACGCTTGACCAACGACCTGGCAAGCTTTCGCGCAAGGGCGTTGCCGTCGGAGACCTCCTCTATGGCATCGTCTAGATTGTCCGCGAAGCTCTCCCACGAACCAAAGGATAAGAAGAGTTCAGGCTGGAAGAAGTGCCAGGGCGGCAATGACTCTTCCGGACGAATGAGCGGTAGATTTCGAGCCGTCCACGTCCAGCTGATCGTTGTGTTGTTGGTTGTCGCTATGAAGCCAATCGCATCGCAATGGAATTGCTCCAGTTTGGGCTTCATTTTCTTTGGGAAGGTAATCCGATAAGTTTCTTTGCCAATGGGTTCTGTTCCGCCGAAGCTTTGCATGTGGCTGTAGAACGACATCTTTTGAACATGGCGTGTTGTCACGGTAATGACACTGCCGATCTCCACGCTCGGCAGATTGACCACGAGAATCTTGCCAGCGGGGTAACGTGGCGCGGAGGCTGACCAGGGCGCATCCATGATGTTCATCTCCTTGGGTGTGACGGCATGAACTTCGCCGGTTGCGTTGGAGACTGTGGCGGATACGATTTCCACCTCCTGCCAGCTGGGATTGTAGCTATACTTGAGTTCAGCGCCACTCTTTTTTCCCGCGTACGTGAGGATGCGTTTCGCCCAGGTGTTGGTTGTCACCCACGCGGAGTCCGAGAGGAGGGTCACATCGCTGATGGAATAGAGCGTCTCCTGGTCCGCGGAGTCCTTGCTGGAGGCCTTAAACAAAGGAATGCGGCGTGAGTGGGTCTCAATCTTTTTAAGCGCTTGCTTTAACAGGAGATAATCGTCTGGCGAAAATTCAGGTGCCGTGATGTAGTGCTCGAGGGTGCCGTAAATGACGCCGTCTTTCTGCGATTGCGTTGTTGTGTATTCGACCCCCTTCTGCTTGATTTTAAGGTCGGAAGGTAAAACATAAGGTTTGCCCATGCTATCGCCGGCATGGATGGTGATATGTTCGCGTACGCCACAGGTAATCTGTGTCTCCATGGGGTAGTTTCGTTTGTCGAGCCCGGTCTGGCCCAAGACAAAGTTCACATAGCCGAGTGAGCCGCCGAGCCATGGAAGGCTCAATGTATCAAGGCCTTTCCCTCGGATAGGATAGTCAGGGACACGCGTGGTCAGCTCAATGGAGAGCGGTGTTTCCGTGTCTTGCAAATTGTCAGGCTTGATGATGCATTCCAGGACTTCTGCACCAGCCAGGCGTTTTTTGAAAAAGCCTTCAAACATCTTACGACGTTGGTCTGTCTTCTGACGGAGGAGACTCCCGCGATAGGCATTGTCATTGATGCCCTCGAAATCAAGGCGCGTCTTTAGGACCAGGGAGCCTGTTTTGTCCAGTGTGCCGTCGGTCAAAATGCGCATCATGTTGTTTTCAACGGGGTAGACATCGGAGATCAGCAAGGTTTCACCGTCCGCCCGTGCCACCAGGTAACTACGGTTACAGAGATAGGCGGGGAAGAGATCGCGCGTGTTCTCATCGGTTGCATCCATCAGGATATAGCCGCCACCGGGCTTATCTACTGCGGTGATTGCATGGTTGAAGAAGGGGGTCGGCACATCCTTGTCCATTTTTGCGCCAGCATGGATCAAAACAGGATAGCCTTGAATGCCCGCCTGAGTGAGCATGGCTGCCAGCAAGGCCGCCTTGTCACGGCAGACGCCATAACGGTTCTTGAAGGTCATCCCGACTTCGTGGGGTTCAAAACCAGGGGCCGTGTCCTCAGTCGTAATCCCCATGTAACGGATCTCCTGCGAGACAAATTTAAAAATGCGCCGGATCTTTTCATCGCGTGTTGTTGCTCCTTCAATGAGTTTAGCAACCATCGGTTGCATTTCCGGGTCAACTTTTTGGAGTGCGGGCTGACAGAGATTCCAATACCAGCGCGAAACATCGCGCCAATCCTTGATGGTGCTGAGCATGAGGCGCTGGGCGACGGTTTGCAAGGGTGGCATGTTGGGTTCCGGAAACATTTGAGGGACATTGCGGACCTTCCAGAGATGGCGGATCCGTCCGTCAGGCAACTTCGTCTCGGTATACGTGACCGTGTTTGAGATAGGGGCGCGTAGAACTTTGTGGTAGAGGGGGAGCTCTGCGGGTGCAATGACTTCACGGTCTAAGCGGAGAATCGGATTGTCGTATTCCGCGATGGTCATGTCGCTCCACGTATTCGGCACATACGCTTTCTTGATGATCCGGCAACTCACGATATGATACATGTCCCCGATTTCGATTCCCGGGATTGCGCAGGTCAGGACTTTGTTTGCGGGGTCATAGATGTTCATGCCCATCTGGCTAGGATCGGTCATGATACGTGAATAAGCAGCGACATCAATGGGGATGACACGTCCATTTGGCTTAATGATTTCCGCACGGTAAACCAGCGAAGTCCCGTAATGCGTATTGAATTCCAGTGAGAATGATCCGCTTTCACGCCGGCCCTTCTCCGTCAGGACTTTTGTGTACTCATCATCCCATACAACAGAGGTGCCGTCCTTTTCGTAGGCCTCAAACGTGTGGTTGTCAACCAAAATGCGGTCAGAGTCGGTATACTTCTGACACGTCACATCGGTTGCGGCTTTGATGACAGCGGGTGTCTCGAGTAGAAAGCCGGTCGGTGGTTCGGTGGCGCGGACGACGAGTGTTATCAGGATAAGCCATGCGAATAGTGCTCTCTTCATAAGTCGGTCTTTCGTATAAGCGGGTACGGGGTTCACTGTGGACTATTAAACTGTTGCATCAAAATATCATGGGCCTCGCCAATGCTCCTGCCCCAGGCGATGATCCCGTCCTCATGTCCGGTCATGACCAGGATGCCGAAGGGTGAGGCTTGGGCTTGGACAATGCGTTTAATATCCGTTGCCATCTCAGGCGTTCCAAATTTTGCAGTTTTGGATGTCGCGGGAATGGTGGTGTTGGCGAGGAGTTTGTAAAAGAAGGGTTTGTGGTGAATGTGGATCACGCAAGAAACGGAGTCATTCGCGTGATAGACCGCATCATGGCTCATTGTCTCGGAGGATGCCTTGATGTGTCCTGAACAAAAGACTTCGTTGCGTTCAACAGAACAGCTCTCCACCCTACAATAATCTTCAGGATCCAAGATGCGCTTGCCGCCTGTGGCTGAACCCGAGATAAAGAAGCGGTTAGATCCAGGGATCTTGACGCTGACATTTCCAAAGCCGATGTTACCTGGCAGGACGCCGATCATGTTGTTGTCAAAGAGCGCCGTCCGCACACCATTCAGCTCCGAAAGAGCCTCCGGCATCTCAATGTCGGTCTCATTCAGGTGGACTGAAAATTTGATATATCCTTCGTCTAACATAAGCCAGCCTATGATTTTTTATTTAACCGCAAAGAACACAAAGAGCTCAAAGATCAATTTCTAATTTCTTTCCTCTGTGTTCTATGCGTTCTTTGTGGTAAAAAGTCTCATTTCTATGATTAAAATCCCTGTTTGCCGCAAACAAGTGCCGTAATCGAGTCTTCATTTGCCGCGCAGATTCCGTGTTCACAGATCAGGCCGGTAATCAGGCGGGCAGGGGTCACATCAAAGCCGTAATTACAGGCGGGGGTATTTTCCGGACAGATCCGCACGCTGGTGAGCTTGCCATCGTCCGTCATTCCCGTCATGTGGCGGACCTCTTCCGACCCGCGCTCCTCCACGGGTATTTCCGCGACGCCATCTGCCATGGAGATATCAAAGGTTGAAGAGGGGAGGGCGACATAAAAGGGGATGTTGTTATCCTTGGCCGCGAGCGCCTTCAGGTAGGTTCCGATTTTGTTTGCGGCATCGCCCCGGCGTGTCACGCGGTCTGCGCCGACAATCACGAGATCGACCATCCCATGCTGCATCAGGTGGCCGCCTGTGTTGTCCGCGATCAAATGATGCGGAACACCTTGTTCGCTCAGCTCCCAGGCGGTCAAGCTTGCGCCCTGGTTGCGCGGCCGCGTCTCATCTACCCAGACATGTACAGGGATGCCCGCTTCATGCGCGGCATAGAGTCCGGCAGTTGCCGTGCCATAATCCACAAAGGCCAGCCATCCGGCATTGCAATGGGTCAGGATGTTGACAGGTTGCCCCTTTTTGGCAGCAGAAATCTTCTGAATGAGGGGCAAGGTCAATTCCCCGATGCGCTTGCAGGCGTTGGCGTCATCATCCGCAATCTTGCGGGCCACACGAAGGGTGGTTTCCAGCCAGTCCGTGTGCGAGGTACAGGCTGATAACGCCTTCAGTTGCTGCTGAACAGCCCATGCGAGATTGACCGCAGTCGGACGTGTCTGTATGAGTGTAGCGGCCGCCTGTTGTATCGAAGCGAGGGCGTCCTGTCCCGTTGCCCGACGCACGGCGGCGACCATTCCATAGGCAGCGGTTGCGCCAATGAGTCCAGCTCCCCTGATCTGCATCTCGGCAATCGCGCACCGGAAGTCCTCGACCGTGATGAGGTCAAGGATTTCAAGGACATGTGGTAGTCTGCCTTGGTGAATGACTTGGACGACTCCTGGCTTGTCAGGGGCCTCCCAAATCGTCCGATAACTCTGTCCGTGAATCCTCATTTCGTAAAAATGTACTATACCCATGACGTGCGGGCAAGCGTCCATTTAGAAAAACCAAAAAATTCCTTCAACCTGCAATTGACTTTCCCCTCAAAATTTGGTTTACTACGCACTTCTTTAAGTCAAAGACCTTTTGGGGGTATAGCTCAGTTGGTAGAGCGCTTGAATGGCATTCAAGAGGTCAGGAGTTCGAACCTCCTTACCTCCACCAATTTTCAGTCCGTGGGACTGAAAATTGCCTCGGCGAAGCTTTAGCGAAGCCGGGCTGATATTTAAGGTCTTTTATGACAAACTTCCACTATGTATACATCCTGCGAAGCGAGTCATATCCGAAACAAACGTATGTCGGTATGACCGTGGACCTGAAAGCCAGGCTTGCGGTGCATAATGCCGGCGGATCACCCCACACCTCGAAGTTTAGGCCGTGGATGGTCGAAACCGCAATCGCTTTTACATCGCGTGAGAAAGCAACAGCCTTTGAAGCCTATTTAAAAACAGGTTCTGGCCATGAATTCCGCCACCGGCATTTCTAACCACGCCGCCGCCCCCTCCGCCACAAACTCTCGTCTTTTTAGTCACACCTGTGATATACTTCGGCCTCGTAATTAAAAAGCGCAAGGGATAATCATCGTTATGAAAAAAGTACTGAGTTGGCAATTCTGGTCTGCGATCATTCTGATTGCTTTGTGTGCGATTGTCTATGGCATTCATTATGCAATCTTCAAGGATGCGCGTTCGATCTTCTTCTACTTGATCATGGATATCGCGTTTCTTTTCCTGAATGTGCTGATCGTCGCGTTGATCATCAACCGCTTACTTGAATA
The DNA here is from genome assembly GCA_903935195.1 of uncultured bacterium. GTDB lineage: Bacteria > Verrucomicrobiota > Kiritimatiellia > RFP12 > UBA1067 > CAIZQW01. The sequence continues at coordinate 5,441 of CAIZQW010000335.1, read as the reverse complement.
CAGGGCCAAGCAAGTTATCTTGAGTCATCTGAACATGGCGATCGGTACGTTTTTTAGCGAGATCGGGATGGATGTGGTCAAGCTGTGCATAACCTTTGATCAAAAGACAGATGAGGTCAGAGCAATACTGGCGCATCCGATGACTTGGAAAGAACCGGATTATAGCAAAATCAAGATGAATATCCTCAAGCATGCGAGCGGGATCGACAGCAAGAAGGGCGACCTTGAAGAACTGAAGCAACAGTTGATCAGTAAGCGGCCCTTTTTATTAAGCCTGCTTCAGAATCAGAATCTGCTCGAACACGAGTCGTTTACGGACATGCTGTGGGCTACCTTTCATGTCACGGATGAACTTGCGCACCGCAAATCAACCAATACCTTGAGTGAGGCGGATTACAAGCACCTGTCCGGGGATATCACGCGGATGTATCAGTTGGTCCTCGTCTGCTGGATCGACTATTTGAAACATTTAGCCCGTGATTATCCGTATCTCTATTCACTGGCCATCCGGACAAATCCCTTCGACGGGGAAGCCCATGTTGAGCTCTAGAATGGACCAAGTTAATTAAATGAATAGTTTCTCACAGAGGCACAGAGGGCACAGAGAAATATGTGTCCCGAATTAATGATAAAGACCTTTTATATGGTCCTGTTCCACCGATGATTAAGACTTCAGATATTGAAAAGCCTTATACATTTGTCAGAAAAATCGACTGAAAGTGTATTACTCTGTGAGCTCTGTGGGCTCTGTGAGAATAATATTTGCTAGACTTTTTAGAAAACGCTTTAATTGTCAGTCACGCACTGGAGCGCTACGCCCGCTTGCTTTGAACGCATCCAATTGCGCCTTCAGCGCCTTTACGATCTCTGGATGTTTGCTGTAAAGGTTTGTACGCTCCCCGGGATCAGTTGCAAGATTGTAGAGCTGTCCAGGGGCGTCCGGATCAGTATCTTCCAAGGCATAGGGTTTCATGCCCCACTCGCCGTCACGCGTATAGTTGTTTCCACCAGAACCCTTGTGATCCAGAAACTTCCATTGGCCTTTGCGGATCGACAGGGCTAATGAAATAGTCTGCTCCAGCATAGTGGTTCGAACCGGTTTATCTCCCTGCGTCCCCAATAAAACGGGGAGCATCGAATAGCTGTCCTCAGCTGCGTCATTCGGGAGTTTCGCGTCGACGATCTGGGCGCAGGTGGCCATCACATCGGTGAGGCTCAGTAACTGGTCGCTTGCGGTCCCGGCTTTGATCTTACCTGGCCACCGCACGATGAACGGCGTACGATGTCCGCCTTCCCACTGATCGCGTTTCACGCCGCGCCAGGGTTTGGCGCCGTCGTGGTTGTAGGTCTTGCGCATGTCCAGGACAGTCGGCACTTCTGGTCCGTTGTCACTGGCAAACATCACCAGGGTGTTTTCGGCAAGCCCGAGTCCCTCGAGCGTCTTGAGCAGTTCACCGACAATCGCATCCATCTCGAAAATAAAGTCGCCGTGTGGTCCCAACTGGGTTTTGCCCTTGAACTGCTCTGCGGGGAACGAAGGGAGATGCACAGCTGCCATGGAGTGATAGAGGAAAAAGGGTTTTTCAGGATTGCGCTTGGCATGTTGTTCGAGGAAGGCTTTGCTTTTGTCAAGAAAGACGAGATCGATTGTTTCGTGGTTGAAATTATCAGCCACCATGCCTTCCCTGCAGTCGTTGGCATAGGGATGTTTGGGCAGCTTCGTTTGGTCCAATAGTTTGGTGGGCGGGACGGGGATGGTGTCGCCATCAATATAGGCATAGAGAAAATCGGTCCCCGGACAGCAGACGGTTCCGTAGAACGTGTCAAACCCGCGATGGATAGGTGAATCCGGGATTCGTCGCGTGTAGTCAATCTGTTGGACACCTTTTATTCCACCATCCTTAATGGGTTTTCCATCCTTGTCCAGAAACGTCATGCCGATATGCCATTTGCCGATGCAGGCCGTAGTGTAGCCTTTGGTACGGAGCATCTGGGGGAGGGTCAGGCGCTCCTCCTTGATCAGGCAGGGGCCGGTCACACCGCCGAAGACGCCTTTCATGCCAGTCCGGAAGGCCATTTGCCCAGTGAGAATACTGTACCGTGTAGGCGTGCAGACGGTTGAGGGGCTGTGAGCATCTGTGAAGCGCATGCCTGCCGCAGCGAGCTTGTCCAGGTTCGGTGTTGGAATCTTCGATTCGGGATTGTAGCACCCTACGTCCCCGTATCCGAGGTCATCCGCAAGGATAAAGACGATGTTCGGCAGGCGTTCTTGCGCAGAAAGTGCAGACGAGACGCCAAACATCAGGACAACGATGCTCAGCACAATTCTTTTCGCTGGAGGCAGGTTCTTCATAAGTGGTTTTTATTTTGCCATTTTTCGGGTAGAATGACAAACGCAAAAGGATTGAGACGCAGTGTTGACTTTGGGTAGGGGTTATAGGAAGATAATGAATTATTTGCGTAATACATTCTGAAAGGATGGAATCATGTTGATTGTCACGCTTCGGAAACATAAGTTAATGAATCTCTTTGCATTAACACTCCTTGGGTGTCTTTTTGTTAATCGTTTGGATGCAGTGACCCCCGTCCTACTTCAAGCGGAAGCTAAAGATGAAAAAGTCGTGAAGGTTCAGCAAGCCTACGATGTGGCGGCCTATGTCTGGCCGGCCTATACCGGTGATGAGCCTCGTAGCCGTATCTTCTGGCCGGATGGCGAGGGTGAGTGGCAGACGGTCAAGAGCGCCACAGCCAAGTTTGAAGGACACAACTGGCCGCGCAAGCCGCTGTGGGGCTACGTCAACGAGGCGGACCCGTTAGTCATGGAGAAACAGATCGATGCCGCCGCGGATCATGGCGTGAATGTCTTTATCTATGATTGGTACTGGTATGACGATCGTCCTTTTCTTGAACAGTGTCTCAACAATGGATATTTGAAAGCCCGTAATAACAACAGGGTCAAGTTCTACCTCATGTGGGCCAATCATGATGCGGGGTATGCTTGGGACAAGCGCCTCGCGCATCAGGACTCCAGAACCTTTGTTTGGAAGGGTTCCGTCGACAGAACCCAGTTTGAGGTGATTGCACATCGGCTGATCACTAATTACTTTAAGCATCCGTCTTACTATACAATTGATGGTTGCCCGGTCTTCCAAATTTATGATTTAAAGAGTCTGGTTACTGGTCTGGGTGGCGTTGAAAAGACAGCCGATGCCTTAAAATGGTTTCGTGCGCAAGTGACGGCCGCAGGTCTTCCGGGGCTTCATCTTCAACTCACTTCATGGGGCGCAAACCTCCGCAATATGAGCGGGGTGGACGGCGGAGCAGCGACGACCTTGACCGAGGAGGTGAAGAGGCTTGGTTTCGACAGCTTGACAAACTACCAGTATTGCCACTTCACCAATATTGATCGTGACTATGGTGAGATCATGAAAGATGTGCAAAAGGAGTGGGCTCGTATGGACAAAGACTTCTCAGTGCCGTACTTCCCTCACGTCTCCGTGGGGTGGGACAACAATCCGCGTTTCCAGACGTTCCGTCCAGGGGTCATGAAGAATAATACCCCAGCAGCGATCGAGAAAGCCTTCCGCATGGCGCGCGATTATGTCGATGCCCATCCGAAGCAACCGCGACTCATCACGATTAACAGCTGGAACGAGTGGACCGAGACCAGTTACCTGCAGCCCGATAACCTCTATGGATACGGATATCTTGAGGCTGTAAAAAAGGTGTTTGTTGATCGTCAGTAAAGGCTTGCACGTAAAGGCTTGCAAAGGGACTGGCGCATCATTAACATAGTGAAGAATTCGTTATCGGTTAAACATGGATAGGGGATATACAATGAAACATCAAGCAAATGCAGTGATATGTGGTCTTGTCGGAATGGGACTTTTTCTTTTTACAGGGTGCGCAACAATGCCCGGAGGCATTGCGGCATCTTCGACGCCGCTGGAAGGGCGTAAATACACGGTGCTCGAGCGGACCACTGCGACTTCAAATTGTATTCGTCTGTTTGGGATAATCCCTATTAGTGGATCAAACAATACGCGTAGCGCGGTTGATAAAGCAGCACGCAAGGTGGGTGGCGATGCCTTGATCGATGTTACAGTCGAAGGATTTAACCAGTACTGGATTCTCTTCAGTCGTGATGTGACATATGTCGAAGGAATCGGAATCCGCTTCGAAAAGTAAGGGCAGGCACGCCGTCCCTCCGAAGAAAATGAGCATATCAATTCAATACCGAGACGCTTAGTAAGTACACCAGAGAGAAGACAATTGCTTCCAATGAAAAAAACACTGTTTCTTTTTCTGCTCCTCGCAGTACCAGCCCTCTTTTCACAGGCTGATGGAAACTTAAATACTCCTGTGCAAACCTTCGATGTTATTACACCCTTGTCCCGTGGTGATGTCAGCCTGAAGGGCCAACTTGGAAATTCTCTGAAACTGAGCATCACGAACCGCTTAAACAAGGTTGACTATGCTCATCTGGTGGAGCCATTCAAACTCCGTAATGAAACAGATGGCAGGTGGCGTTGTGAGTTCTGGGGTAAAATTGTGCGCTCCGCGATTCAGTCGTGGAGGGGAGAGCCAGACGATACGCTCTTAGCGCATATCAACAAGACAGTCGCTGATTTGATTGCCACGCAGACATCGGACGGTTGCATCAGTTCCTATCCGCAGAACCTTCAGACTAAGGACTGGGATATCTGGGGACGCAAATATGTCCTCATCGGCTTAGCGCAATACTATTTGGAGGTTGAGCAGCGTGAGCCCGTCAAGAATGCCATGATTCGGCAACTGGACTATTTCATGTCGCAAGTGGGTCCGGGAATTCTGGACGTCCGGGAGTGTGGACACCATCAAGGCATGGCTGCGAGTTCGATTCTTGAGGCAGTGATGCTCACGTACAACATCACGGGTGAGAAGCGCTTTCTCGACTATGCCAAATGGATTGTCGCCCAGGGAGGCTCAAAAACGAATAATATCTTTACGTCAATTCTGAAAGGCGTTCCCCCTGCCAAGCTAGGGAACGGGAAAGCCTATGAGATGATGTCCTGTTTTGAAGGGCTTGCGGAACTCTATCGGAAGACCGGTGATGAATCGCAGAAGGAGTCGGTGTTGGCTTTCTACCGTGCGGTCCGGGATCAGGAAATTTTTATTACCGGAGTCGGCGGACTCAAGGACCGTTGGGGCGAATACTGGTATGATGGTAAAACGAAGCAGACACAGTTCAACGTCGGTGCTCTCGGGGAAACGTGTGTCACGACCACCTGGATCAAATTCTGCGGACATGTTCTGCGGCTGACCGGAGACTCCACCGTTGCCGATGAAATGGAACGGACCCTCTATAACGGCGTACTCGGCGCCATGGTTCCGGATGGTTCCTGGTGGATGCATCGGAATCCGACGCCGTTGGCTGGGCCCTCTTGGAAAATGCGTGCGGG